>CAJFVW010000106.1 GCA_904420575.1 uncultured Gordonibacter sp. | reverse complement strand
TCGTGCAGACGAAATACCGAAGAAGGAGGTGCCCTATGAGCACCAGCAAGAACTACCGGAACTGGGCGTTGATCGCCATCGCCATGCTTCTGTTCGGAACGGCCATCGCGACGATCCAGTTCAAGGTCCCTGTCGTCATGGGCGACATCATGACGAACATGAATATGGACACGAACTCGGCTTCGTGGCTCATGTCCATCTTCACGTTCGTTGGCATTGTCTTGGCGATCCCCACGGGCGCGCTTGCCAAGAAGTTCGGACCGAAGACCATGCTGCTTGCCGCCGCCGTGATCATCGCGGCCGGCTCGCTGTTGGGAGCGTTCGCGGGCAACGGCATGGTCCTCATCGTCTCCCGCGCCATCGAAGGCGTGGCGTTCATCTTCGTGACCATTTGCGGCCCCTTGGCCGTGCAGAAGTACGTCGCCCCTGAAAAGATCGGCTCTGCAACGGGCATCTGGGCGCTTTGGGTTTGTCTGGGCTCGGTTGTCGGCGGCGTTCTTACTCCCACGCTGTACGCTGCCACCGGTTTCGTGGGCGTCTGGGTCATCTATGCCGCCGCAACCGTGGTGTTTGCCATCGTGGTCGCCGTGGTCGTGAAGCATCCCAGCGAGGCGCTCGACGAAGCCACGACGGCCGCCACAGGCGAGAAGATCAGCTACAGCGAGCTGGTGAAGCCTAACATCCTGCTGTTCTTCTTCGCCTTCCTCGTCTTCAACATGACACTGATGGCCGTGCTGAGCTTCGGCCCCACCTTCATGCAGCAGCAGGGCGTCGATCCGACGCTCTCCGGCTTCGTGAGCACGCTGCCCATGCTGCTCGCCGTCATTTCGTCGCCGCTGTTCGGCGCCCTGTCTGACAAGCTGGGCCGGTGCAAGCCGCTGTACCTGGCTTCGCTGTTCGTCATGGGTCCCTGCACGCTGATCCTGCTGACTCAGACGGGCCCCTTGATGTGGGTCGGCGCCATCGTCATGGGCCTGGTCGGCCTGGGCGGCCCGGTCATGTGCCTGACGTCGTACATCAACGTCCTGGGACGCCCGGAGCTCATGTCCATCGGCATGGGCGCGCTCATGCTGATCCAGAGCCTCGGACAGTTCCTGGGCACGTGGCTGGTTCCCCTGCTGCTTGGTCCCGACGTGTCCGCATGGATGTTCACGGGCATCGTGATGTGCGTGATCGGCTTCGCCGGCACCGCCGCCCTCGCCCTGTGCAAGTTCAAATAGGAAAAGGGAACAAGAAAGAGCATTGACGAAGATCCGCCCATCGCACCCTTCCGGATGCGGTGGGCGGATCCGTAGTAGGCGGTGTCTCCCCCATGAGGCGACGAAGAGCCGTTGCGGCATATCCTCATGGCCGGATGTGGGGGCTTGCGATCACAAAGCGCCTTGGTTTGGGGCCCTTGTCGAATGGGGCCCTGCTATATCTTGTACATGTACTGGAACACGTCTTCGCGTTGGATGATGACCTGCACGCCCAGGTCCTTGCCGACGGCTTCCAGCTTCTCCTGCACGATGTTGAAGTCGGCCGCTTCGGGATCCAGCGTGGTCAACATGGTCATGGAGAAGATGTCGTCCAGGATGGTCTGGCTGATGTCGTCGATGTTCGCGTTGCATGCGGCCAGGGTGGTGGCAACCGCCGCCACGATGCCGCTGCGGTCCTTGCCCAAAACGGAGATGACGCACTTCATGAACGGTTCCTTTCTTTAGTTCCTACGGGCGAAAATGAGCGACAGCGCTTCGGCGCGCGTCGCCTGGCTGCGCTCGAAGGCACCACGGACGGCGCTGGTGGTGGTGCGCGCGCCGGCCTTCTTCACGCCACGCATGCTCATGCACAGATGCTCGGCCTCCAACACCACGATGACGCCCTGGGGGTGCAGCTGCTCGATGAGCGTGTCGGCTATCTGCGAGGTCAGGCGCTCCTGCACCTGCGGGCGCTTCGCGAACACGTCCACCAGGCGCGCGAGCTTCGACAGGCCGCAGATGCGCCCGTCGGCCGCCGGGATGTACGCCACGTGCGCCATGCCGAAGAACGGCACCAGATGGTGCTCGCACATAGAATAGAAGGGGATGTCGCGCACCAGCACCATTTCCTCGTGGTGCTCGTCGAACGTCGTCTCGAAGTGCTCGGACGGATCCTGCGTCAGGCCTGCGAACACCTCTTCGTACATCTTGGCGACGCGTTCCGGCGTCTTGAGAAGCCCTTCGCGATCGGGATCCTCCCCGACGCCTTCCAGGATGAGCCGCACGCCTGCTTCGATTTTTTCTCTGTCCATGTGATGCGTTCCTTCGTGTGAGGGGAACCAGCATCATACCACGTCGGCACCTGCTGCGCACCCGCAGGCCAGCCACGCCGGTCAGGCTCGCTCAGGCTTTGCGGCAAGCGGCGCGCTCACCCGCCGCCCCAAGGCCCCGTCGCGAGGCGCACGGCAATACAATGCCAACACGTCCACCCTCCTTCGCTCGAAACCCTTTCCATAAAAGGGGCAAGGCCCGGCGGGAGGGAGGAAGCCGGGCCTTGCAGAAAGGAAGGATATGCGGTTTAGGAGGAGATGCTAGGAGACGGCGCGCTCACGCAGTTCGTGGCACGTGCCGCACTGGAACACGCCCTTGTGATGGCACTGGGCACACCACATCATGGCGTCCTTCTGCAGGTTCTCCGAATGGTTGTTGTGGCAGTCGGTGCACGTGGGGTTCATGGTGTCGTGCTGTTCGTTGCTGGGGTAGTCGTGCGGGTTCTGCACCTTGCCCTTTTCGTCCTTGAACTCCTGGTTGTCGGCCGTGATGGCCGCCATTTCCTCCATGGTGCCGTGGCAGGCCGGGTCTTGGCAGGTTGCAGCGTCTACCGTGACCACCGTCGCCTTCGAGGCCGGCTTGTCGGCCAGCGTCACGCCTTCATGGGTCTTGGAAAGCACCGCTTCGTCCGTGTGGCACTGCACGCAGGTCAGATCGGCATGTGCCGAAGCCTGGGGACATTTCGCATCGGTCATGCTTGCCGCTTCGGTCGTGTGGCACGTCACACAGTCGGACTCCATGGACCAATCGACCACCTGCGTGGCCATGGGATCCTCCTTGGCGGGGGTATCCTCTCCGGACTTGGGCTCGGCCGCTTGGGGGGCGCAGCCCACCACCATGCCGAGTGCAAGCGTCAGCGCAAAGACGGAGCCGACGATGGCGACCAAAGCCAACCCTCTGCTTCTCTGTTTCGTTGTCGCGTTCGTCATGAAAAATCTTCCTTACTCTCACGTCCGGCCGACGGGATGGCCGGCCAGACATTGCTTGTCCAGCGAGCATGATGGGGCGCGTCTTGGGAAGCCGAAGCCCCCACGGGGCGAAACGCCCCTCGGCAGAAGCGCAAAGCCTCCACCCGCCAAAGCCGACACCCGCCCGCCCGCGCACGAGGCGCGGGCGGTCATGCGGTTCGTTTCGTTGCGGAACGGAAAGAGAAGCCTATTTCTTCTCTTCCTTGTCCCACGGCTCCAAGCCAGCGCAGTGGCGTCCGCCGATGCGGCCCCACACCATGTTCTCGGAGTTGTTGCCGCCGGTGATGCCGTAGCTGTGAGCCTGGAAGTTGCCGAAGCTGCCAGCCGCGTACAGGCGCGGGATGACGTTGCCGGCCGGGTCGAGCACCTGGGCGTTCGCGTTCTTCTTCGGGCCGCCCAGCGTGGAGCAGGAGCCGGGATAGATGGAGATGGCGTAGTAAGGTCCTTCGGGGGTGAGCTTGTCCTCTTCGGCGTTGAGTTCGCGGTCGAAGCGCGGATCCATGCCGGCGTCGCACGCAGCCTGGTACTCGTCGAAGGTGGCCTTCAGGTTGTCGTAGTCCATCCAGTGGTCGAATTCCTGGATCTTCTTGGCCAGGTCTTCCAGCGTGTCGCCCTTGAGCACCCAGCCGCGCTCGATCTCGACCTGGTTGTCATCGGACCAGCCGTCCCAGTCGCGCAATTCGTCGGGGAGGTCGGTGGTGTAGTTGCCGCACTCGAACCAGCCGCCCTGCTGCGTGCCCATGGGGCCGCCGTCGATGCCTTTCTGGTCGAAGATCTGCCAGGACGGGATGCGGTCGTAGTCGTCGATGGCGTCGTTGAACGACATGAGCGTATGCCAGCCGTTGTGCGCCGTGCCGCCGGTCTTGTTCTCGTTCTGGTAACGCTTGCCCAGACGGTTCACCGTGAAGAAGGCGTTGGACTGCGGGCCGGCGAAGATGGCGAAGTCGTACTCGGGGTCGCGCGTCCACATGGCCGTGGTCGAAATGACCATGTTCATGTGCCACAGCTTGGCGCCCACTTCTTCCACCATGCGGATGCCGTCGCCCGTGTTGAAGCGCCAGCCTTCGAACTTGAAGGGATAGATGCTCAGGTAGGTGTTCTTGAGCTCTTCGTTGAACTCGAAGCCGCCGGTGCACAGCACGACGCCCTTGCGCGCCTTGATGGTCTTCTCGGCGCCGGCCTCGAGGAACTTCACGCCGACGATTTCCTTGTTCTCCGGGTTCTGGATCAGGTGCTCTTCGGAGCAGTCGAACTTCAGCTCGATGGGCAGGCCCAGTTCCGCACGCTTGGCCTCAAGCTCGTGGAACGTCGTCATGCCGAAGCCCTCGACGCTGGACACGCCGATGCAGCCAGCATACTTGCCGTCGTCCAGGAACCAATACTCGGGGATGGTGCCGGCCAGAGCCTGCTCGGCGACCTCGTACGTCATGCCGTACTTGTCGGCGTAGTCGGTGTGCTGCGTGGCCTCGGCGATGTAGGCGTCGATCATGTCCTCTTCGATGAGTCCATGGCCGAACGCGACACAGTATTCGCGGAACAGTTTGGGATCCTTGATGACCGTCCACTCGCCGTTGTTGATGCGGCTGTTGCCGCCACCTTCGACGGGAGCCTTCTCGAGCACGACGACTTCCGAGCCGCCTTCGTCGGCAGCGATGAGGGAAGCCCACATGCCCGCTCCGCCGTAACCAACGACGACGACGTCGGTCTCGTAGTCCCAAGACGCCGGCATCCAGTCGGCTGCAGCCGCGGAGCTCGAGCCCGAACCGCCCGACGCGCAACCAGCCAAGGCAGCAGAGCCGGCCAGGGCGGCACCGGTGAGGGCAGCGCCTTTCAGGAAGTTGCGACGAGACAATCCTTCACTCATGAATTCCTCCTTGCATGTGAACGGGTTCATGATGACCGTCGCTCCCCGCGACGTCGCCCACCTCCTTGTTGGACGACCCGTTTTGCAATGCTCGGCATTCTACGGGCGCGTGCCTAAAAAAGCACCGTATGGCGGATGTGATTTTCGATTTTGCTGAAAACATGCTTCTGAACTGGTACTTCACAGGTTCATCACATTAATGATCCGATGACCTTCCAGCCCATGGAAGACCGCAATCCAGCAACGCGCCAACCTAAGAACGGTCTCTTTTGCAAGATGGGCGTATCCGTCATAGACCCTGATGCGCTACACTGTATTAAGCAATTGCCCGCGCGACGTTCCGGCGCCGCAAAAAGGTGAGCAGCTTAAGGGGAATCATGGGGAAACACACGGTTCAGACCGCTGTTGCGTCACGTCCATCCGACAACTCGGCCGAACTCGACAACGACGACGCGTCCGGCACAAAAAGAGGCGTCATGGCCTCAAACGCGGCAACCTCTCTGCACGAATCTGCCACGTCGCAGGAAAGCAGGCCGCTCATCGACTGCCTTCTGATCGTCATGGGCTTTGGCCTGTGCCGCGCATGGATCGTGTCGTGCCTCTCGGCGTCCGTCGCCAGCTACAGCCTGCGCACCGACTGGGTCTACCTGCTTGCCGGAGCGGGCGCGGCAGCCCTGGCCGCCTTCGCCATGACCCGCTATGCTGGCAGCCTGGCCCGCATGCACGAGCATCTGACCGACTACATGGTGGGCCTCATCCTGGCCTCGATCGTGTGCGTGCCAGCCGCCACCTGGCTCGATTCTCCCACGCTGCTGCTCCTCGGACTGATCGTGGGAGGCGCGGGGTCGGGCCTTCTGCAGGTCATGTGGGGCGAACGATTTGCTGCGCAAAGCCTGTACTACTCGCTTGTCTGCGCACCGGCCGCCGCCATCGTCACCGGCATCATGCTTTCCTTGACCACCACCAGCAACCAGCTGGTGTTCGTGGTGCTGCCGTTGTTGTCGGGGTTGCTGCTGGCGCTGGAATGCAAGCGGTGCCGTGTGAACTGGAAGACCGGCCTGCCCGAAGGCGACGTGGAAGAGGGCATGGACGCCGGCGGCGCCTTGCACGCCGACGTGCAGACGGAGCCGTGGACCTCGAAAGGCGCCGGGGAAGAGGCGGCGAAGGAAGATGCGTGCATCGGGGCGGGCGCGCGTACGGGCACGGAGACGAACACGAAAGCGCCGGCGCATGCGAGCCTGTTCACAAGCCACCAGGATCGCATGCGGCTGGCCAAGGACACCGCCAAGCTCATGGTGTCCATCATGACCTTCTCGTTCCTGGTGCGCGTGTTCGACGCGTTCCCCATCGTGGGCGACGACCCCTTCGACCTGTTCGGCGGAAGCGGCTCGTTCAGCTTGGTGTTGGTGGGCATCCTGTTTTTGGTCGTGTCGTTCCTCATCAAGGACCGCATGAACGTCACGTTTCTCTATCGGCTTTCGCTGCCGGTCATGATCGCGGGGTTGGTGGCCATAGCCCTGCTGTTCGACCAACGCACGCCAGCCTCGGTCATCATCATAGGCATCGGGTACGAACTGTTCGACATCCTGGCCTGGGTTTTGTTCAGCGAAACCGCCCGCCACCGAGGATGGGCCTGGTCGCCTTACGTGTTCGGCATCGGCGTGGCCAGCATGTACGTGGGCATGGCAGCCGGCTACGTGCTGAGCGCCGTGCTGCACCCGCTCATCGAGAGCGGAGCCGTACGCATCTCTTCCGTGGCCCTGATGGCCGTGCTGTGCCTGGTGGTCATCGCTTTTTTGGTACTGCCCGAAAGCACCATCCAATCCATGCTGACCATGAAGAAGTCGGGCAAGAAGGTCGAAGCGGAGGCGCGGCAGGAAAAGGCGGATGCGCCGTCCCTGTCGCTGGAAGAGAAATGCGAAGGCGTGGCCCAACTCCATGGACTCACTCCGCGCGAACTGGAAGTGCTGTGCTTCCTTGCCCGGGGCCGCACCTTGTCCATCATTGCGCGCGACCTGCATATCGCGAAGAACACGGCCCGCACGCACATCGAGAAGATCTACCAGAAGACCGACATCCACAAGCAGCAGGACCTCATCGACTACGTGGAAGACTGGGATCCCCTGGACGACGGCGAGCAGCTGCCGGCCCACTGAAAGGACGAAGGCTGCCGGCGATCGGGCCGGCAGCCTTCGCTGCAAAACAGGTTGCCAGGATGCCGAACAGCAGGCCGCGAAGGCCAGCGGGCGCGGAAAGAAAGCCTTGATCCGGCCGTCGTGCGAAAAGAAAGCCCTGCTTGGAAGCTTCCTGTGAAGCTTATTTGACGGCCTTCTTGGCCAGCAGCTTGCCGAGCGCCTGCATGGCCTGGTAGTTCGGATTGGGAACCTCTTCTTCACCCTCTTCGCCTTCCACCATCATGGTTTCCGGCAGATCGTCGTCGTTGGGCAGCTCGTGAGCGCCTTCGATGGACACGCTTTTGATCTCGTCGCCCACACGCAGGTGGCGAACCACATCCAAACCTTCTGTGACCTGGCCGAACGCCGTGAAGCGGTCATCGTATTCCGGATGGTCGGCCAGACAGAAGAAGAACTGGCAGCTGCCGCTGTTGGGCTTCACCTTGTGGGTGAGGGACAGCGTGCCCTCCACGTGATGGTTGTTGGGATTCTCTTCCCACTCGTCACGAATGAAGTAGCCGGCGTCGCCGATGCCCGGATGCACGCCGCGCAACTGCTCGCGCACGGCCATGCGCACCTCCTGCGGACGCAACGGGCGCGTGATGGGGCAGCCGCCGACCACCACGTCGCCTTCTTGACGATTGTAGAAGTTCAGGTCGTCGTAGAACCCCTTGCAGGCCAGCTCGATGAAGTTCCCCACGGTTAGCGGCGCGCTCTTTCCGTCCAGAGCGACGCGGATGGTGCCCTTCGAAGTCTCGATGACGGCCACCTCGTCGCCCGAAGGCACGTAGCGCGGCGTGTACAGCGGCTTGACGACTTGTCCCATGATGCATCTCCCCTTTGCAAGCTCTCGTACGGACTCGGTGTTGACAGCCCCCTACTCTAGCCAAACCGCTCGGGGCATGCATCGGATTATGCATCCGATTTTGCGCGACGCGTTGGCCCCGTCCTCGCATGGGAAAAGCGAGGGCGGCCAGAGGCCTCGCAAGGAGTCCGTGCCGCCGGCGCGCTTCGGCAAGGAGCCGATTGCCGCCCCGTGAGTGCGCCTCATTTTCCGAGGCGCACTCACGGGGCGGCATCGTGCATAAGGCAGCAAGCTTCTTTCGGAAGCGAGAGACGGCTGGAAGTCGAGGCAGACCGCTACGGCGTCACCGGTAGAAGCGGGCAAAAACGCTACAGATCCAGTTCGATGCCCACGGGACAGTGGTCGCTGCCATAGACCTCGCTGAAGATGCTCGCCGTCTCAATGCGGTCGGCAAGCGCGTCGCTTACCAGGAAATAGTCGATGCGCCACCCCGCGTTGGTCTGGCGGGCCTTGAAGCGGTAGCTCCACCATGAATACGCGCCCGTCACGTCGGGATGCAGATGACGGAACGTGTCGGTGAACCCGGCTTCCACCAGCTGGGTGAACTTGCCCCGTTCCTCGTCGGAAAAGCCCGCCTTGCCTCGGTTGGGGCCGGGATTCTTGAGGTCGATCTCCTGATGGGCCACGTTGAAGTCGCCGCACATGACGACCGGCTTGGGATTGGCGGTTTCGCCCGGCTGCGTCGTGCCGCGCACGTACACGGTGCCGGGATCGGTCGACCGCGCGCCTACCAGCACGCTCGTTGCGGCGTCGGGCGCGTCGCCGGCTGCAAGCGCGGTGGCGTCGGCCGCTGCGTCGTCGAGCGCTCCCCCACTGGCCGTGGCTGCGGCGCTCGCATTGTCCGCTCCCCCACCAGGTGCCGCCACGCTGGCCGTCGCCGCACTGCTTGCGGCATCGTTCGCGCCTTCGCCGACGCTCGTCCGCCGCTCCACAGGAACCCCTGACGGCAGGACGCCTTCTTCCAGGCCCTTGCAGAAATCGCGGAACGCGTCGTCCCATTCCATGCGGTGCGCGATGCGCGCCAGCTCGTTCTGCGCATTGGGCGTGTATACGTCGACGAACCAGAAATCCGCGAACTCCAGCGCCACGATGCGTCCTTCGGCATCCAGATACGGGCTTCCCAGACCATGCAGCACTTGCAGCGGCGCCTCTTTCGAAAACACGGCCGTGCCGGAATACCCCTTCTTCTCCGCGCAGCTCCAAAATTCGTGGTAGCCGGGCAGGTCCATGTCCACTTGCCCCACTTGGAGCTTCGTCTCCTGCAGCGCGAACACGTCGGCATCGAATTCCGCGAATATCTCGTTGAATCCCTTGCCCAGAACCGCACGCAACCCGTTCACGTTCCATGAGACAAACCGCATATCCGCCCCTTCCACGCACCATCGTCAACCGCCAGACTGCACGGGTCAGTATACCGCATGCGTCCGTTTCCCCGACACGACCGCGCCAGACGCGGCATTGCCTGGCGCAATCTCCCCAGGCGCGACCGCATCTGCCATGCCACGAGACGGGCGAGCGCACCTGACGCGGTGCGCTTGCCCGTCTTCGGCCTGCCGAAGGCGAACCTAATTTGACGGAGCGTCACTCCACGGCATACTGGGCGGCCAGACGGCCCGTCGTCACGGCGCGGCCCAGGCTGAACGCGTCCACTTCCAGGTCGTAGTCGATGCCGCCGTAGAACCCGCCCGCCGTGTTGCCGATGGCGTACAGGCCTTCGATCACGGCGTCGTCCTCGCTCAGCACCTGCATCTTCTCGTTGACCATCAGGCCGCCCATCGTCACGTCCATGGGCGTGTAGGTGCGGATGACGTAGAACGGCGCGGCCTCGATGGGCGCCAGGTCCTGAGCGGGCTTCCCGAAGTCTTCGTCCTTTCCAGCGGCCGCAAGCTCGTTATAGCGGGCGACGGTGGCCTCCAACGCGTCGGCAGGAATGTCGAACGCCTTTGCGCATTCCGCAAGGGTGTCCCCTTTCACGGTATAGCCCAGTTCGATGGCCTTTTGCATGGCTTCGTCGGCAACGTCGCTCGCGGCCGGGTTCAGCCGGGACTTCCGCTGCTCATTGTAGTTCGAGTCGATGACGAGATAGAACACGTCGCCCGGCTGTTCGCGCACGGTGTTGCAGACCATGGCGTATTCCATGTGCTCGTTTGCGAAGCGGTTGCCCTCTTGGTTGACCCACAAGAACGGGTCGCTCTTTATGGGAGAGTCGGTCAGGTCGGTTCCGTCGATGCAGTTGTGGATGTGGGCCATCTTCGTATGGGGCGCCGTCTCCATCTTGGCACCAACCCACACGCCCATCTTGTGGCCGTCGCCGGTGTTGTAGTTCGGGTTGTAGTAGTTGTGCGTGCCCACGACCCACGGGCACAAATCGGCGCACATATCGTAGTCGCTTGCGTAGTCACCCGTCGCCAGGATCACGCCCTTGGTGGCGTTGAACTGGACGTAGCCGTCCTTCGACTCGCCGACGACGCCCGTCACGCGGCCCGATTCGTCTTGCACCAGCTGCACGCCGGGCGTGTTGAAACGGAATTCGGCACCCAGTTCCATGGCCTTGTCGGCAATGATTTGCGCGATGTCGATGGCCTTGCCTGCATCGGAGGTGTGGCCCGTCGGAAACGTGGTGTTGTCCCAGTCCATGGTGTTGATGGTCCGCGGCTTCGAGGGGTTCCAGGTCAACCCGGTTGAATCGGCGATCCATTCCAACGTCTCGGCGGATTCGTTGAAGATCACCTTCGCGTAGTCGTACTGCGGCCGATAGTTGTTGTACTTCAAATGGTGGGCCAGGATGTCCATCATGTCGATCTCCGGATTGCCGGCCTCTTTCTGGAAGCGGCTGTTGATGGCGCCGAAGTTCCCGCCATGGGTCAAGACAATGTCGCCTTTCTGCAGGCATATGGTCTTGGCACCGCTCTGGACGGCCTTCAGCGCCGAGCACACGCCGCCGATGCCGGCTCCCACCACAACCACGTCCGCTTCGACGGTTTCCACGATGTCGGTAATGGGCTCGGGCTTGTCTTTCCAGCTCGCGGCAGCAGGCTGCGATGCGGGCTCCTGCGAAGTCTTGGCATTGTCAGAGGCGCCCTCTTTCGGCGCCGAATCCTGCGGCGCGCAGCCAGCCATGGTTCCCAGCGCCGCGGCCCCGGCCACTGCTGCCCCTGCGAGGAACTGCCTGCGATTCATTTCCATGTCGATCTCCTTTCGAAACATCCTCCCTTGTTTGGCACAGAAAGCGGAGGCCATGCTTATGAGGTTCCAAAGTGTTCCCCGCCCTGCGCCTTCGCCAAGGATGCAGCAAAAGAAGTCCCGCCGCTTCGCATCAGGTGGATGAAAATGGTCGCATGAAAAAGACGATGGCTTGTGAACTGGCGTTTCGGAGGGTTGAGCGCGACTGACGGGCACGTCAGACGCAGCCCGCCGGACACTTTTCCGCTCAAGCCAGCTAAGGCCTTTCGTGCTGCTCGTCCAGCAGGTCGACAAAGCTTTGCCGATTGTGCACGCCCAGCTTGCGGTACAGCACGCGCGCATGGGTGCGCACGGTGTTGATGGACACGCTCAGCTTCTTCGCGGTCGCATCCAGGCTGTACCCCCGCGCCAGCCACGAGGCGACTTCCTTTTCGCGAGGCGTCAATCCGAAGCGGTCCGCAAGCACGTCCAAGTTCTGAGACGGGTCCGGCAACGCATCGGCCCCTTCGCTTTCGCGCACGCTTTGCCCCAGCAGCAGACGGTTGAGCGTCAGGCACATGGCCAGCACCGACACCAGCATGGCAACGGTGCCTATCTGGGCCGTCCCCTCAACGACGTCGACTCCCGTAAACACGTCGAGGACAGGCAGGGCCACGTAACGCACCAACATGGACAGGCCCTCGGGCAAAAGCAAGCACAAGCTGACCAGGAACACCGGCGTGGAACGGTACGTGCACGCCAAAATCAACGCGGACACGAACATGAGGACGGTGAAGTACACGCGCGACACCGTCATAGCGTCCGAGCCGAACGGCGCGAAGCCTGCCGGCAGAAAAGCCACGGCGACCAAACCTACGAAGAAGCAGATCATCGACAACGTCCAAAGCCAGTACAGCACCTTGCTCGTCGACTTCGCTTCGGCAAGAACCGCTACGACGGTCATCGAAACCAGCACGTTCACCACGCTCATGTAGAAAACGGAATCGGAGGCAACTGCCGACGCATACCAGGGGTTCGTCGCGCCCCTGACCAAATTGCCCACCATGCAGAAGACTGCGAGCAATATCACGAACCCGACGGGAAGCCTCACCGCCGCATCGGCCTTTTCGGCCTCATGCCACGACACGCCTTCGGCCACCGTTCCGCATCTTTTCTGCGCGAGGAAAAGGCAAGCCCCGGAAACCAGCGGAAGGGCAGCCGAAAACACCGCCCTCCCCAACGCAGGCAGCAGGTACGCCAAGTTCGAGAAGAAGCAGAGCGCAAAGCCAAGAAAGCAGCAGAGAGAGGCCTGGCGCAAGCTCATGCGGAAAAGCACGCACCCATAGGCCAGAACGGAACCTGCGAAGAACACCGCGCACAAGCACGATCCAACGCAGAACACAACCAGGCCGGCCACACCTTCCAGAGGAAGCCACAGAAGCACCAGGCCAATAGCCCCTATGGCTGCAAGCGCCAGAGACGTGACGGGTTTCGCCAGGATCTGCGAAGCCTTCCGATGAAGCACCGAAGCGAGCACGACCATCATGAGAAGGGCGACCACGAAGCTGGTGAACAGGTACTGCACGTCATCGTTCGAGCAGGCGGCATATCCCTGGACGAACGTCATGAAGCTGAGACGGAAATACGGCCACAGGACGGAAAGGCCCACGGAAAGCAAGGCGATCTGAACGTAGTCGACCTTTTCCTTCTCCCTCATGCCTTGCCCTCCTCCCCTGGCAATCATTCCCCACGAAACCATGCTGCGAACCGGACGGCGGGCGACACCGGACAGCAAGCCCCCCTTCTTGCCAAGCATGCCCTTCCGCGCTTTGCGGTTTGAGTTCGGACCTTGGCCGCTTGCGCATGGTCTTCCTTCTTCAATTCTATACGATTCCAGAGGTACACGCGGAACCATTCTGGCCGAGGCGCCCTATCCGAACCGAATTGTACCGCGTTGGCTGCACCTGATGCAACCGTCTTGTCATCGCCCTTCTTTCCCGCACGGGCAAGATGCATGCATGGGCGTGCGCGTTCCCTTTCGCTGATCCTCGGCGGATGCGCAGACCGTTTTCTGTCCGGTTGCCGCCCCTTCGCGGCGCTTGGCTTTCACTTATTGGCAAAAAGTTCTTGTCAAGTAATAGATATAGTCTTATAATTGCCATAGTCTGAAACACAGCAGATAAGCCATCCGCCACAACCCCCTAGTGCGGATGGCTTATCTGTTTCTTGCCCCCATGCGCCGGGTGCGCTCTGCTCAGGATCAAAACCGTGGCTCGCCGAAGCAGCAAGGACCAAGCGCGATCGAGGTTGGCCGGGCTGTGGAGCCAACCGCCCGCGCAGCCTTCAGCCTCGCAAAGAGCAAGCCCGTCGCGCCTTGCGGATGACAAGGCTGGCTGTGGCCTATTCTTGGCAAGGATGGCCACCGCGGCCTCTGAATGGCAAGGCTGACCGCTATGGTTTCTCTTTGGCAAGGCTGACCGCTATGGCACGGTTTTCGCGTGATTTCGTGGCTCATGCTCGGTAACGCATCGAATAACCCCAGGTCGAGAAAAATACCACAGCCCGAAACACACGGGGAAACTGCCATAACGGTCAGCCTTGCCATTCAGAGGCCATAACGGTCAGCCTTGCTACCCGAAAAGGATCGAAGGTTTCGCAACCTCTCAGCGATGGCATAACTCGGGACTGAGGGGAAGCCGTCATAGGAGGACTGGAAACAGCAGGAGCCGAAGCTCCGGGCACATCCCCTGACCGCCCTCGTCCGCCGCAGAAAGCAGCCCACTATTCGCGCAGCCAAAAACAGGCTACACAAACAGAGGACTACTTGTTACAATGTGCAGGCAAATTTAGAGCGTTTCCCGTTGAAACATCCTGAATCAAGGCGATCTCGCAGGTTGGCATGAAACAGGGTGCGGAAGGGATCTCTGGAGAATCCCCCCAGTGGGGTGCCGAAGGGGCAAGGCGACGCCGCAGCCGTGGACATCCACCTGCCGGCGCAAGTCGAACGACATCGCCGAAACTCTCAGGCCAAAGGACAGAGAAACGCAGCGCGCTTGCCCGTGCACGCCTTTCTTTTCTCCTCCTTTGCCATGCTTCAGAGCACCCGGACGCCGTGCGGGATCCGAAGGTGCTGCCAAGCAACAGGCGGCTCGCAAAAAGGAGGAAAGGTTGGAAGCACTGTTCGACGCGATCAACGATGCGCTTGCTGCCATCGATGACTTCATCTGGGGGCCGCCCCTCATGGCGCTCATCCTGTTCGGCGGCATCCTGCTCACCCTGCGCCTGCGCGGGCTGCAGTTCATCCGGCTACCGCGCGCGTTGCGCTACATGGTGAAGAACGAGAAGGACGGATCGGGCGAGGTCACCAGCTTCGGCGCGCTGTGCACCGCGCTTTCGGCCACCATCGGCACCGGCAACATCGTGGGCGTGGCCACGGCCATCGTCGCAGGCGGCCCGGGCGCCATGTTCTGGATGTGGCTGGCAGCGCTGTTCGGCATGGCCACCAAGTACTCCGAGGGCCTGCTGGCCGTGAAGTACCGCAGCATCGACAAGAAGACCGGCCACGTGCTGGGCGGTCCGTTCTACTACATCGAGCGCGGCATGGGCAAGAACTGGCGCTGGCTGGCGAAGGTGTTCGCCTTCTTCGGCATGTGCGTGGGCCTGTTCGGCATCGGAACGTTCACGCAGGTGAACTCCATCTCGAGCGCCATCACGGGCTTCTTCGACCCGAACAAGGCCGTCACGGTGAGCATTCTGGGCATGGACTACTCCATCGCCACCATCGTGGGCAGCCTGCTTCTGGCCATCCTGGTGGGCCTGGTGGTCATCGGCGGCCTGAAGCGCATCGCCAAGGTGTCCGAGCGCGTCATCCCCGTCATGGTGGTGGTGTACGTGGGAATCTCCTTGGTACTCATCGTCTGCAACATCGACAAGCTGCCGGGCGCGTTCGTGACCATCGTGCAGAGCGCATTCGGGTTCCAAGCAGCGGCGGGCGGCATGTTGGGCGCCATCATCATCGCCATGCAGAACGGCATCGCGCGCGGCATCTTCTCCAACGAGGCCGGCCTGGGCTCCGCGCCCATCGCCGCTGCGGCTGCACAGACCAAGGAGCCGGTGCGCCAAGGCCTCGTGTCCATGACCGGCACGTTTTTGGACACCATCATCGTGTGCTCCATGACCGGCCTTGCGCTGATCATGACCGGCGCCTACCAGATCCCGGGCCTGGAAGGCGCCGCCGTCACCACGGCGGCGTTCCAGAGCGGCCTGCCGTTCATCCCCGGCGAAGCGGTGTCGTTCGTGCTCATGCTGTGCTTGGCGCTGTTCGGCTTCACCACCATCCTGGGTTGGGACTACTATGGCGAGCGCTGCCTGGAATACTTCAGCAACGACAGCATGAAGGCCGTCAAGGTGTACCGCTGGCTCTACATTGCCGCCGTGTTCATCGGCCCGTACATGACCGTGGCCGCCGTGTGGACCATCGCCGACATCTTCAACGCCTGCATGGCCATCCCCAACATCATCGCACTCGTCGCGCTT
>CAJFVW010000105.1 GCA_904420575.1 uncultured Gordonibacter sp. | reverse complement strand
TGCACATTCTCTGGAGCCAACGAGCGGATTCGAACCGCTGACCTACGCATTACGAGTGCGTTGCTCTACCAGCTGAGCCACGTTGGCATGCGGCTTCTTTGCGAAGCGCGAACATGAAGTATACCGAATGGAGAGGGGAGGTGCAAGGCGAAACGTGCAGAATTTCTGTCGCACCCGGCATGGACGTGCCGATGCGCGCGGATGCGGCCGGCGGTCGGTTTATACTGGTCCCGTTCGTCCAAAACGAAGCAACGGAGATGCAGTATGGGATTGCAGTTTGCGGCCGCGCGCGGCATCAGCGCGGTCTCCACGTGGGGACTCAAGCATGTGTTCCACCGCCCGGCGGCCAACTTCCCCGGCAAGGTGGCGCTGTACGTCGATCCGGACGTGATCGCGCATCTGGCGACGCGCCTCCGCGAAGGGTCGGTCGTCGTGGTGGGCACGAACGGCAAAACGACGACAACGAACCTGCTGGCAGACGTGATCGAGGCAAGCGGGAAGACCGTGGTCTGCAACCGCACCGGGGCGAACCTGGATTCCGGCGTGGCCACGTCGCTGCTGCAGTCGAAGGGTGCCGACTGGGGCGTATTCGAGACCGACGAGCTGTGGTTGGCAAGGATCCTTCCCCGTCTGCAGGCCACCTACGTGCTTCTCCTCAACCTGTTCCGCGACCAGCTGGACAGGTGCGGCGAGATCGACCGCATCCAGGAAAGCATCATCGGCGCGTTGAAAAGCTCGCCGAACACCACGCTCGTCTACAACGCCGACGATCCGCTGTGCGCCTATATCGCCGATCAGGTGGACAACGCCTCCGTGGCGTTCGGCGTCTCCGAAGACATGGGCTTGCCGCAGAATTCCGTTGCCGACGCGCAGATGTGCCAGCGCTGCTCGTCCATGTTCGAGTACGCGTTTCGCCAATATGGCCAACTGGGAGCCTACCGGTGTCCTCAATGTGGGTTCGGGCGGCCGGCGCTCGACTACGCGGTATCCGAGGCGAGCGTCGCCGCATCCGGCGTCTCGTTCACCTTGCAAGTCACCCTGACGGCACAAGGGGAAAAGGCTCGGGACCTTCCCGTGCGTGCTTCGCTGGGCGGGGCCTACATGGTGTACAACCTGGCTGCCGTAACGACGGCTTCCGATCTGCTGGGCTGCCCGCAAACGGCCTTGCAGCGTGCGATCGACGCGTTCGACCCGCAAAACGGCCGCCTGCAAACCTATCATCTGCACGGTCGGCGCGTGTTGCTCAATCTCGCGAAGAACCCGACCGGTTTCAACCAGAACCTCAAGATCATCGAAGAAGACACGCAGCCAAAAGCGGTGGCGTTCTTCGTCAACGACAAGGAAGGCGACGGGCGCGACATATCGTGGCTGTGGGACATCGACTTCGAGGAGCTTGCCGGTCAGGACGTCGTGGTGTTCGCCGGGGGGCTGCGCAGGAACGACTTGCAGGTGCGCCTAAAATATGCTGGCCTCAAGGCGCAGCTGGTCGATACGGCGTCTGCCGTGCTTGCGAACCTTTCGCAGGCGACGCTGCCCGCTGGAGGGCCGCTGCCTGCCGATGCGAACGTGTACCTGATCGCCAACTACACGGCATTGCCTCCGGTTCACGACGAGCTTGACTGCATGGTGCAGGAAGGCCGAAACGCGCAGCACGTCGACGGCCTTGCCTGCAGGCCGGCGCCCCATGACGCAGAAGCTCCCGCCCGCAAGCAGGCCGTTGCAGCCGACGGCGCCGATGCCGCCGTGCCCACCGCCGCGCCCGACGACACCGCCGCCGCGTCCGATGGCGCTGCCAATGCTCAGCCCGCTTCCCCGCTGGTGATCGCGCATCTTTTTCCTGACCTGCTCAACCTCTACGGCGACGGAGGAAATGTGCGCATTCTGGAGCAACGCTGCCGGTGGCGGGGCATCCCAGTCGAGGTCAGACGCGTGAACCATGGCGAGACGATCGACCTGGACGACGTCGACCTGGTGTTTTTGGGAGGCGGCCCGGACCGCGAACAGCGGATGGCGTCAGAAGACCTCATGCGCATGAAGGACGACCTGCGGGCGTTCGTGGAGGCCGACGGCACGCTCCTGGCCATCTGTGGCGGCTACCAGATTCTGGGTCGCACCTGGCTGCTCGGCGACGAAGTGGTGGAAGGACTCGGCATCCTCGACATCGAGACGCAGCGGGCCGGCACGTCCGCCGATCGCCTCATCGGCGACATCGTGCTAGGGTCCTCTCTGGCAGCGCTCCCCGTGATTGGCTACGAAAACCATGCCGGCCGCACGTGTCTGGGTGGCAGCGTCGAACCCTTTGGCTCGGTCGAAGGGTCGGTCGGCCACGGCAACAACGATGACGGCAACATCGATGGCGTGCGCTATCGCAACGCCACGGGTACGTACCTGCATGGTCCTCTTCTCTCCAAGAACCCGGAAGTGGCCGACGCCTTGCTGGCGAGCGCCCTGAAGCGCCGGGCGACCCGCCTCGGCATCGAAGACAGCGCCTTGGGACCTTTGGACGACGGAGAGGAAAGGGCTGCTAACGCATTCATGCGCGCCCGCTTAGGCGTCAAGTAGGCGGTCCGTCCCTTCAAGGTCTCGTTGAGTCGCGCACGTGGTGCCCCGCATGACCAGCGCATGACCATCCTGTGGCTATTTCCCAGAGATGCCCCGTTTTTGCTTGCCAACCCTTATTCGCCCGGGCAGAATAACCTACATGAATGCGAACAGAAACAACGCTGGGCGGTATCGTCGTCCCACGTCCAATGAGCGTATGTCACAGAATAGCCCCTCGTCGGCCTCCTATTCGGGACGACGGGGCGCCTCGTATGGCGCTACGTCGGCCTCTTTTGGCGAAGAGCGCCTCTCCAATCCGTACTCCCGACGGGTGACCCAGGCGGATTACACGCGTCAGCGCAAAAAGAAGAAGCGCAAGACCATTGCGCTCGTCGCTCTCGCGGTCGTGCTGGTGCTGGTTCTGGGCGGCGCAGGCGTTGCATTCGCTTATCTGCAAACCATCAACAGCAATCTGCACAAAGGTGTCACCGAAGAGCTGAAGGGTGCGCTGGTGGACACGCAATATGCGGGCGATCCTTTCTACATGCTGCTCATGGGCACCGACGGGTCGGAGGAACGCGCCTCTTCCGCGGAGTACGAAGGCGACAATTTCCGCTCCGACAGCATGATGCTCGTACGCGTCGACCCCGAAGGCAAAAAGGTCACCATGGTCTCGCTCCACCGCGACACGATGGTCGACATGGGTGTGAACGGCATGCAAAAGCTCAACGCGGCGCACAGCATAGGCGGTGCGGCCTACACGGTGCAGGTCGTGTCGGAAATGGCCGGGGTCGACATTTCCCACTACGCGGAAATCGACTTCGACGGCTTCAAAGAGATCGTGGACGCGCTTGGCGGCGTCGAAGTGGACGTTCCCATGGAAATCAACGACAACATGGCCGGCGGTTACGTGAGTGCCGGGCTTCAGACTCTCAACGGCGACCAGGCGCTCATCCTGTGCCGGGCCCGCCACGCCTATGACGAGTACGGCGACGGCGACCGTTACCGGGCGGCGAACCAGCGGTTGGTCCTGGCGGCCATCGCGAACAAGGTTTTGGCGTCCGATCCGGCCACCATGGCAAGCACGGTCGAGGCGCTGTCCCGATACGTGACGACCGACTTCGACGTGACCGAGATCGTGAGCCTGGCTCAGAACCTGCGCGGCATGGACATGGAAAACGACCTGTACACCGCCATGGAGCCTACCACGTCCGAGTACATCAACGAGACCTGGTACGAGCGTCTTGACGAAACGGCCTGGAAGGAAATGATGAGCCGCGTCGACCAGGGCTCTCCGCCGACGGAAGAGGACGAGGTCGATCAGGCCACCGGGACGGTGCTTGCCAGCGCGGGCGACGGGGGCAGCGCGTCGGCCGCACCCACGAAGGGCTCCAAGCCTGCTGCCGCAGCATCAGGTACGCGTTCGGGCACGGTGGCGGTGCGCAACGGCACCGGCGTGTCGGGATTGGCGGGCGAAGCGGCCGACCAGATTTCGGTCTTGGGCTATACGACCGATGCGGGCAACGCCAGCAGCAGCGACTATCAAAACACCGTGGTGGTGTACAATGACAGCAGCCAAAGCGACGCCGCCAAGGAGATCGCGCAGACGATCGGCGTGAGCCTGACCATCCAGAACGACGGCGTGTATTCCTTCGATACCGACTTCCTGGTGGTCATTGGCGCTGACTGGGCATGAAGCTTGCCCTTTTCCGCTCCGCCGCGTGCGGCTTGCTGCCCGGTCTCCTGAACCTTGGCGAGGCTTTCGGTCCCTCGGCGTTTTCTGACGCAGTGGCGCGGTGGGCGGCCGCATGAAGATGACCGTCGT
The DNA here is from genome assembly GCA_904420575.1 of uncultured Gordonibacter sp. Classification (GTDB taxonomy): domain Bacteria; phylum Actinomycetota; class Coriobacteriia; order Coriobacteriales; family Eggerthellaceae; genus CAJFUR01. The sequence goes on along the minus strand of CAJFVW010000105.1, from coordinate 1,425 downwards.
GGCCGTGGGCAAGCTGAAGGAACGATTCTGGTCGGACGCCTGTGCCGAATACCTCAAGCGCCTGCAGCCGTATGCGCGCATCACGGTGAAGGAAGTGGCCGACGTGGATCCCGGGCGCGCCGGCGGCGTGGATGCGGCACGGGAAAAGGAGGGCGCAGCCGTGCTGGCAGCGTTGGGGACGCGCTCCCATGTGCTGCTGCTCGACATCGGGGGCAAACAGCGTACCAGCGTGGAATTCTCTCAACGCCTTGATGCGCTGTCCCTACAAGGCATCAGTGACCTGGCGTTCGTCGTCGGCGGGTCGGACGGCGTAAGCGACGCGGTACGCGCACGCGCAAACGAGACCCTGTCGTTCGGTCGCATCACCCTGCCGCACAACCTTGCCCGTGTCGTCTTGCTGGAACAGCTGTACCGCGCCATGAAGATATCGCGTGGCGAGCCCTACCACAAGTAGCAGCCTGTAGCGCCCGGATCGCGTGGGGTGGGGATGGCGGCGCGTGGCTCGCAGGAGGCGTCGGCCACGTTGCGCAGGCGCCGGTCACGACTGGTATTCTCAAGAAAGGGAACGTGCTTATGGAATGGCCGGACGGAAAGCAGAGGTGCTGCTGGGCGAATCCCGCAAACCCGCGTTATGTCGCCTACCACGACGACGAGTGGGGCGTGCCCGTCCATGACGACGGCCGCCTTTTCGAGATGCTCGTGCTCGAGTGCTTCCAGGCGGGCCTCAGCTGGGAATGCATCCTCAACAAGCGGGAGGCGTTCCGAAGGGCTTTCGACGGGTTCGACCTCGACGCCGTCTGCGCTTACGGCCAGCAGAAGGTCGAGGCGCTGCTGCAGGACGCCTCCATCGTCCGCAACCGTCTGAAGGTCGACGCCGCCATCACCAACGCCCGCATCTTCCGGAGCATGCAGGAAGAGCACGGCAGCTTTGCCGCCTACCTGTGGGGCTGGACCGACGGCAAGGTGGTTCGCGAAACGGGCCTTGCCACCTCGTTGCTTTCCGACGCGGTGTCTGCCGACCTCAAGCGGCGCGGCATGAAGTTCGTGGGATCGACCGTCGTCTATGCCTATCTGCAGGCGGTGGGCGTGATCGACTCTCACGAGGAAGGTTGCTTCTTGCACAAGGAGTAGCGCCTACGGCTTTTCGGCTCGCGGGCGAAGGCGGTTGACGTCCCGACACCGGCTTGTGCCCCTCCCAGCTCTCTGCTTCCAAGTGCGCCATGCAGGCGGCCTTGCGAACTTTTTCTGGGGCAGGGGCGAAAATGTCCCTTGCGCGCCGCCCTCATGTCCTGTATCATCTTTTCTTGCTTCCGACCGAGGTCGCGAAGCAAAAACAAGTGCGGGTGTGGCGGAATTGGCAGACGCGTACGGTTCAGGTCCGTATGGGGGCAACCCCATGAAGGTTCAAGTCCTTTCACCCGCACC
>CAJFVW010000104.1 GCA_904420575.1 uncultured Gordonibacter sp. | reverse complement strand
GTGGCCCCTGCTGAAGAAGATCACGGCCCGCATTTTGGCAGAGGTGCCGGGGATTTGCAGAGTGTGCTACGACCTGACGCCGAAGCCTATCGGGACTATTGAGTGGGAATAGCCTATAGAATGTTTGTCCGTATTTCTCATGCAGTTCTGTGCGGTTTCGGCTGCGGCAGGTGCGACGCTTCGGAACCGCCACACCTGCAAGCCGTTCGATTCCGCAATCGGAGAGAAACCCGGAAGGCTCCTCGACAATCTCGGGGAGCCATCTCTTTTCCACAGATAGGCGCATGACAAAGCGCCGCCCCATGGCAAACGGGCGTGCACTGAACGCACCTGAACGGCACCGACGTTCCATCCGTCATGAGAAATGCTCCTCGAGCCGGCGCGATACTTCCATGTCCGAAAGGAGCCCCGACCAGGAAACGCGACCGTTCTCGAGGAACAGCGCCTCGTCGCAGCAGCACGCGACCAGCTCGGGATCGTGGGTGATTACGAGGCAGGTTACGCCCTGATTCGAGAGTTCCCTGAGATTCCTTGCAGTGTCGAGCATGTGCGCCCGGTCAAGGCCGCTCGTCGGCTCATCAAACACGCACACACGCCTTCCGCTCGCCACGGCGCTCGCTATCGCGACACGCTGCTTCTGCCCGCCGGAAAGCGCCATGGGATGCGATTCTGCAAGGTCGGAGAGGTCGAGCCCCGACAACACCTGGTCGATCGCCTCTTTGCTGGCTTCGTGCCCGCCGCCCCGCAGAGACAGCGAAACCTCTTCCGCTACGCTTTCCGTGAAGAGCTGGTGGTTGACGTCCTGCATGACCATGTAGCACAGCCGCTTTCGCTGTGAGGGGCTTGCGGCGGCGCCGTCTATCAGTATGTCGTCGTCGCAGCGTTTCTCTAGGCCGCAAAGGCAGCGGGCGAACGTCGATTTGCCTGCACCGTTGTCTCCAACCACCCCGACGATGGAGCCTGCGCGAAGTTCGACCCCTTCAACGTCGACGCCCCTGGCCTTCAGAGAGGATGCAAGCCCGTCGCGGCCGGCACCGCCAATTGAATCGAGAGGGCCGCCGTCCGACTTGTGCGCGAACCGCATCTTGCGTATCTCGATGCCGGAAATGCCGACCGCATCGTCGGGCTCTCCGGAATCAGGCGTCTGGGATTGGCGGCAGAAGCGAACCGGCAAGACCGACCGAAGCCCGAACCGGTGGAGTTCCCCGTCCGACATGGACGCGACCTGCTCGGACGTGCGGTCCCATGCGACGCGTCCGGACTCGAGCAGCACGAATCGGTCCGCGACGTCCACGAGGTAGCCAAGACGATGCTCTGCCACGATCACGGTTCGGCCCTCGGCCTTCCACTCTGCAATGATATCGGACAGCATGCGTATCGCCCCCATGTCTAGGTTCGAGGCAGGCTCATCGAGAACCATGACGCCGGGGCAGTGCGCCGAGGCGCTCGCACATGCTATCTTCTGCCTTTCGCCACCGGACAATCGGAAAAGGCTTCGATTCAGCAGGGGCTGGAGACCGAACCGCTCCACAGCATCTTCGAGGGCGGAGTCGATACGACGCACGTCCCATCCCATGTTCTCGCAGGCGAATGCCAATTCGCTTGTCGTATCGACGTTGAAGAACTGGCTCCTGGGATTCTGGAAAACGCTGCCGACGCACGCCGCCGTCTCGGTTATCGGGACGACGCTCGGGTCGATGCCGCCGACGGAGACCTCGCCCCACAGGTCGCCCTCGCAAAAATGGGGAATGAGACCGTTCACGAGCCTGGTCACCGTGGTCTTGCCGCATCCGGAACGGCCGCAGAGCACGACCACCTGCCCTGCCGGAACGTCGATGCACACGTCATCGAGGGCAAGCCGGCCGTCTTCCGCTCCCTTGTGCCGGAAGGAAACATGCCTGATGCTGACCGGGACGCCTACCGCTGTAAGAATCGGGGCCATCACCCTATCGCCCCCTTCGTCATCGCCGCTGCGGCGAGGACGACCATCAGCGCCACCATCGCAGCGTCTGCCGACCCGAACCCGACGACGCAACGGTTGGTGCGCTTCGCCGGCCCACCGAGACCGCGGGTGACGCTTGCCGCCGACAGCTCGTCGCCGATCTTGACCATGCTCGCTATCAACGGAACAAGTCGGTACTCGACCATCGAGACGGGGCCGTTCTTCCAATTCACGCCGCGCAATTGCATGGCATCTCGTATGGAGCGGTACTCCTCGGCCACCGTGGGAAAGAAGCGGAAGATGACGGCAAACGGAATGACCACCTTCTCAGGAAGCCTCAATCGCGTGAAGGCCGCGACGAACTCGCTCACCTTCGTGCTCGCGAGTAGATAGTACGCGAACATCGTTCCGGGAAAGAACGAGAGGACCATAGATGTCAAGAACCTCAAAACCACGGCCGCCAGGCTCGTCGACCCCAGTGCCTCGAGCAGAAACGCCTCGTTTGCCACCTCGAGAGCGAAGGCTGCGAGGTACGCAACAGCAAACGCAACGGCTGCTCGCCGCATGTGGGCCAGAGAAAGAAGCGTCGTGAGCACTGCCGCCGTAGCGAACTTGATGGCGAACCCCGTCGGCGTGTATCCCGACGTCAGGAACGCCACGTTTGCGCACAGCAGCATCGCTATCTTGGTTCGGGGATCCAGCCAAAAGCCGCGGTCTTTCGCGGAAGGACTGGCTTGATGAACAACCGCTTCCATCAGGCAATACCTGCCCGCTCGAAATGCTTGCGAAGAACCTTGGTGCCGATAGCCGCCCCGATGAGCGCGCAGACGATGATTCCCACGATGACGATGACGAGCATCCCTCCGGAGAGGTACGCCAGCGATTCGTTGACGAAAGCGTCGCCTTGGCTCGCACGATACGGCTCGAAATACGCCTGCCCCAGAATCCACATGGGAAGCATTGTCCCGATCACCCACAGCGAGAACACGCAGTGCGACGCCACCGAGCATTTCAGGCTCTTGTATCCTCCGGCCCGCAAGATGAGGTCGGCGATGAGCCCGCACACGATGCCGAAGCACAGGCCGATCGGACCGTAGCCCATGAGGAACGAAATGAGGCCCAAAAGCGCCCCCATAATGGTGACCATGCCGAAAGAACGGACTTTGGTGTAGAAGAGCATCTGCGATATGCCCGAAACGAGGGCAAGCGGCAGCGGGAAGAGGAACGCCATGATCGGGACGAGCCCCGTCATCCCACAGGCGAAGAAGACGATGAAGTAGATGACGGTGAAAGTTGCGCAGGTAACGAGGTCTCTCACCCCGATTCCGCGCTTCTGGTCGATCTGGCGCTTCTTCGCGTCCGGCGTATTGGCCTGGTTCATGCTTCCTTCCTTTCCGGAGGGCCTCGCCTTAATCGGCCAGGCTCTCGCATGTCGTATCTTCAGGGCTCGTCGCCCCGTTTTCCCTTTCGAAACTCCTTGAGGGTTACAGCCTCCACCCGATCGCCTGGGATCTGCCCTCGACAAAGCGGCGGTACAGCCCACCCTCCCTCATAAGCTCATCGTGGGTGCCGCGTTGGACGATCTCGCCCTCGTTCATCACGATGATCTGATCAGCATTTCGCACGGTCTTGAGGCGATGGGCGATCATCACGACGGTCTTCTCTGACGTGAGTTCCTCTATGGCCGCCTGAAGTTCTTGCTCGTTTTCCGGGTCGACACTCGCGGTCGCCTCGTCGAGGAGGACCACGGACGCATCCTTCAAGAGGGCGCGGGCGATCGAGATGCGCTGCTTCTCGCCTCCGGAGACGGTCGCGCCGCCCTCCCCGAGCACAGTGTCATAGCCTTGCGGCAGCTGCTCGATGAACTCATGGCACCGAGCCCGTCGAGCTGCCTCGACGACTTCGTCGTGAGTGGCGCCGGGCTTGCCGAACCGGATGTTGTTCTCAACCGTGTCGTTGAAGAGATAGACGTCTTGGAACACCATCGAGAATCGCTCCATGAGGGAGTCAAGCTTCCACTCGCGCACATCGACGCCGCCAACCGTCACGCAACCCGAGTCCACGTCCCAGAAGCGCGCCATGAGATTCACGAGCGTCGTCTTTCCCGATCCGGAAGGGCCCACGATCGCGCAGCTCGTGCACGCGGGGATCGAAAGCAAGACGTCCTTGATTGCAGGTCGCACGGATGCGTTCCCCGATGAGGGGTACGAGAACGTCACGTGTTCCATGCGGATTGCGGCGTCAGGGACAGACTCGACCGTTCCCAGCTCGTCCATCCTCGGAGCGTCGTCGACCTCGAGCACGCGGTCGATCGAGGCGTCGATCATCGGCAGCATGAACGCAAGCGAACTCGCCTGCTCGATCTGGCTGTAGACGGAAAAACCGCCGACGAGCATGAGCAGGCACTCGAAAAGCTCCATCTCGCCGGTGAGGTACAGCCAGCACGACAGCGCCACCGCAACGACGCCGAACAGGCGAAGCACGCACTGTTGGGCGACGGTGTAGGGGGTGCCCTTGCTCTCGAGGAAGAAGTTCTGGCGTTCGGTCTCGTCGATGGTCCGCTCGAGGGATGTCGCCTGCGAACCACCGAGGTTGAAGGATTTGACGATCCCCATGCCCTGGATGTACTCGAGGACGCCGTCGACGAGTCGCATCTGCGCCGCAAGGCGGTCGGGGGAATAGCGCCGCGATACGACGATCATCCGCGAGTTCACCAGAAGCATGCAGGCGATGCCAGCGAGGAACACGAACCCGACGCGCCAATCGACGATCGCGAGCGCAAGCGAACAGACGACGGCATGGATCGTCCCCGTGAGGATGCGCACGATGATGGCGGTCGACATCGACTCGAGGTCGTCCATGACCGACGTGCATACGGCGGCAAGGTTACCCAGGCTATGCGCGTTGAAGAACCCCATCGGCATGTACTTCACCCGGTCGCCTATGGAGATGCGCTTGTCGTCGAGCATGAGGTAGGAGGCCTGCATCTCGAGTTTGTGGCTGAAGTAATGGAGGACGATCTGCGCCACAACCGAAGCCGCCATGATCGCGAACGCCGTCAGGGCGGTAGAAGCCGCAAGCGATCCCCCCACCATGTCGCGCAGGACGATGAACAGCGGGACGAACTCGGCAGCTACCGCCATGCTCTGCAGAAACTCCAGGAGGATGGCGAGATACCATTTCCCTTTCTGTCTCCCTGCGAAACGGAAGAACTTTGCGTAAATCTCACGCACGGGAAGCACCTCCTTCGGCGGCGTCGCGCGAGACGATGTGCGCCGCCCACATGCCCGCATACAGCGGACACTCTTCGAGCAGCTGTTCATGCGGGGCGCAGGCGACGATGCGCCCCCCGTCGACGACGGCGATTTTGTCGGCTCCCACGATCGTCGAGAGCCTGTGGGCGACCACGACGAGGGTCTTTCCCTCCGTGAGCTTGCCGACCGCCTTTTGGATGACCGCCTCGTTCTCCGGGTCGGCATAGGCAGTGGCCTCGTCGAGCACCACGATAGGGGCGTCTTTCATCATCGCGCGGGCGAGGGCGACTCTTTGGCGTTCTCCACCCGACAGGTGCCCGCCCGCCCCGCCGACGACGGTGCCGTACCCCTGGGGAAGCCCTTCTATGAAGTCGTGGCAACCGCTTGCCTTCGCACAGGCGATCACCTCGTCGTCGCTCGCCCCCGGCCTGCCGGCCCTGATGTTGTCCATCACGGATTCGTCGAACAGGTAGTTGTCCTGCGAGACGAAGGCGACGAGGCGGGCCACCTGGGAAAGAGGCATTTCCCGGACATCGGTTCCCCCTATGAGGATCGATCCCGCCCCAACATCCCAAAGCGAGGCGATGAGCTTGGCTATCGTTGACTTTCCGGAACCCGAAGGCCCGACAAGCGCCACGGTAGACTCTTGCTCGATGGAAAGGCTCACGTCCTTGAGCACGGGCGCGCCGCCGTACGAGAACCCGACGTTGCGAAGCTCGATTCCAAAGCCTTCCACGAGCGCGGGCTCGTTGGGACGATTCAGCTCTGGCTGGTCGAGAACCTCGCCGATCTCGTTCATGATGGTGGCGATTTTGGCGATATCGTCCGTGAACATGATCGCCGCGAAAAGCGGCCCCATGATTCCGAGCGAGAGCACGGCGACGGTGATGAAGGAGGGCACCGCGAGCGACCCATCCAGAACAAGCAGGCACCCGACCGGGAGCACGCCGATGAGCACCGCCGGCCACACGCTCATCATGATCGCGGTCCACGGCAGCGTCGTCCGGCTCCAGTCCATCATGAGGCCAGAGTTCGCCTTGACCGAATCGGTGAACTTCTTGTAAGACGCGGCGCCCTGGCCGAACGCCTTGATGACCTCGATGCCGCCGATGTATTCGACGATGGTGGCGCCCATGTGGCTCTTCGCGGCGACGATGCGCCCGTATTTCTCCGCGTAGTCCCGCATCTCGATCGCGTAGCACCCAAGCCCCACGGGGATGGTAACGAGCGAGACGAGCGCCATGCGCCAATCTATCGCAAATTCGACCGCGATGATGGCCAAAGGAACGATCACGTTGGCAGACACCTCGGGCACCACGTGGGCGAGCGGGACTTCCAGCTGCTCGGTTCGCTCCACGAACGGGGCCTTGAGCTTCCCGGACGGGGTTTCCAGCACGTATCCGAGCGGCATGCGGTCGAGCTTCTTTGCCAAGGCGCGTCGTATCTCCGAGAGAACCGCGAACGTGGCTCGATGGGAAACGACCGTGGATTTGCCCATGAGCCAAGCCTTCGCCACCTGGCCGACAGCGGCTATCGCACACCAGCCGAGGTAGACGGCAAAGTCCCGCACGCCTCCGACGAGGGCCGTCGCCATGGCGGCAGTGGCGGCATATGGTGCGAACCCGCACGCGACACCAGCGATGGCGAGGGCGACCGAAAGCGCGTATCGCCCCTTGTGCGGAGCGGCAAACCCCCACAGTCGCGCAAACGGGCCCGTTTGCGCGACCTCGGATTCGCGCTTCGGGCCGAATGAGGCTTCCCTTTCTTTCATCGTTGTCCTTCCAAGAACAAAACGAGCCAGCCGACCTGCCCTTTGAGCGGAAGGCAGGTCGGCTGGCTCTGGATCTGGGTCTCTGGCTCTGCGATCTGGCGAGCGGCTACGCACTCGCTCTTTTGACGGCGCTTCGAGGCCGCCGGACGTCCTGGGCGCTTTCCCAATTCACGACTGTCTCGTGATGGCATTTCGGGCAAAAGAGGGGAAAGTTCTCGAGCACTGTATCGGTTCGGACCTTGGTGCGCGTCTTGCACCCACACACGGGACAGCGCACCCAGCCCTGCAAGTCAACGGCGCATTTCACGACGGCCCCCCTCGCGCTTGACGAGTTCCTTCGCTTCGGGAGAGGCGGGGGCGTCCGATGCGGACGCCCAAAGTCGGCCGCCCCCTTCGTCGCGGTCCGGGTGGAAAATGGTCGACCATCCGGCTCGGTAGAAGCGGCATAGGCGGTAGACATAATGCTTGGCGGCCTCGCGGTCCATGCCATGGCGCACGATTTCGAAAATGCCGGTGAAGTAGGCCGTGTTTATCATGTGCATGATTTCGGGGGTCAGGCGCCCGGTTTCGACCGCATCGTTCCCAACCGCTTCTATGTAACGGTAGGTCGTCTCCGTGTCGAGTTCGACGAGGCGGTCCATGAGCGAAGAGTAGAGCGATTCCTCGCCGCTGCAGACAAGGATCTTGAAATCCTTGAAATGGTCGTAGATGTAGTCGACCATTTTGGCGATGCCGTCGTCGGCGAATGAATGCATGCGGATTTCCTGCTCGTCGGCCGGGATCCGACCGAATTCCCCGAATGTGGATGCCAGGCACTCAATGAGGCCGTCGGCTGCTGGTTTGACGACGGCTGCGTACAGGTCGGCTTTATCTGCATAGCGGATGTATATCGCGCCTTTGCTCGACCCGGCGCGATCGGCGATGGACCTCAATGAAGCGCCATCGTAGCCTTTCTCGAGGAATTCGGCACGCGCCGACTCGATGAGACGCTCGGTCACCCCCTCTTCCCTTCTCGCCATCGTATACTCCAATCAAAACCAATGGTTTCAAACCTATGGTCTGAATGATAAGCCATGGCTAACTTTTGTCAACATCTTTTTCGCGACGAAAGGGAGGCAAGGCAACGAATGTCCATGAGGCTGTGCGGCGCGCATTGCTCATCGAGAGGTGGCAGACAAACGTTGCCAGTCCCTCCTGCGCGAGCCGCACGTCACAGCCAGCCACCTCGGCGAGACCCCTGCTCGCCAGGTTGCCGAGCGCCTTGGTGGTGCCCGGGCCTGAAGAAGCCCGGGCGCTCGGCGATGTCGGCGTTGCGGCAGCATCCGCGCTCGGCGCGGATGACGAGGATCGCCTCGAGGTAGCCCTCGGACGAATCATGCCTTGCCGTAAGAGGACCCTCCAAGCCGCCAGCCAGCCGCCTCGCGGCGCAACTCGATGAAGCGGCGGTAGATCCCCTGCTCGCGCATGAGCTCCTCGTGGGTGCCGCGCTGAACGATCCTCCCGCTGTCCAAGACGAGTATCTGGTCGGCGTCGCGCACCGTGTTCAGCCGATGGGCTATGGTGACGAGCGTCTTGCCGCGCGCAAGCTCCGCGATGGCCGCCATGAGAAGGTGCTCGTTCTCCGGGTCGACCGAGCTCGTCGCCTCATCGAGGATGACGATGGGGGCGTCCTTCATGATGGCACGCGCGATGGACACGCGCTGGCGCTCTCCACCGGAAAGGCTCGCCCCTCCTTCCTCGAGAACGGTGTCGTAGCCCTGCGGCAGCCCCATGATGAAGTCGTGGCAACGCGCCCGCTTCGCCGCGGCCACCACCTCCCCGTGCGAGGCTTCCGGCCTTCCGAACCGGATGTTGTTCTCCACGGTGTCGTTGAACAGGTACACGTTCTGGAAGACCATCGAGATGCGGGAGAGCAGGCTCTCGG
>CAJFVW010000103.1 GCA_904420575.1 uncultured Gordonibacter sp. | reverse complement strand
TCGCGCAGGAAGAACGCCGCGAACAGCGTTATGCACAGGTAGGCGAACACGGCCACGAGCAGCATCTTCTTCGTGCCGAACCTGGAGGACAAACGGCCATAGGCGATGGCCGACGGAAACGCCACGAACTGCGTCACCAACAGGGCCAGCACCAGCTGCGTGGAGTCGATGCCCAGATCCGTGCCGTAGCTGGTGGACATTTTGATGATGGTGTGAACGCCGTCGATGTAGCAGAAGAACGCCAGCATGAACAGACGCAGCCGCCGGTCACGCACGATGTTCTTGAGCGTGCGCCACAGACCCGAGAACGTGTCTTTGAACAGGTGCGCCGTGCGCTCCTTGAAATGCGTCTGATGCACGTTGCGCAAGACGGGCACGCTGAATGCCACCCACCAGGCCGCCGTGATGACGAACGCCACCTTCATGCCCGTGGCCATGTCGATGCCGATGTACCCGCCGCCCAGAACCACGGCCAGGCTCAGGATGAACGGGATGCACGAGCCGATGTAGCCCCACGCGTAGCCGCTCGACGACACCATGTCGTAGCGGTCTTCCGTGGTGGCGTCCACCAAGAATGCGTCGTAGAACACCATGGAGCCGTTCAGCATGATGGACGAGACGACGTAGATGATGAGGAACGGCAGCGCCGTCTGGGGAATGCCCAGCGCCGCGCAGGCCACCGCGCCGGTGCCGATGAACCCTACGAGGAACTTCTTCTTGTTGCCCGCCAAGTCGGCCAGGCTTCCCAGGATGGGCATGAGCAGCGCCAGCAGCAGGGATGCGACCGTTTCCGCGTAGCCCCAGGCAACCACGACCGACGATCCCTCTTCGGCCAAGGTCCCGAAATACACGGGAATGAGCGCCGTCGACAACATGACGAACGCGGAGTTCCCCACGTCATACAGAACCCAGCTGCGCTCCTGCTTGGTCATCCTCATGCGCGCCATGGCAAACGCCGCCTCTCGAGCCTCGCCTCGTCCGCGCGGTGCGCAGACTTCCCGGACGCGGACAAACGCAGACTCGCCGAAAAGCGGTATGCGCTTGTCCTCGCACATGCCTTCACGAAAGCGGCCCACCTTCCCGGGTGGTCGCCTTGCCGTCCCCACGGCCGCCCGCGAACCGCTTCGCAACAGGCGATTCTCCTCTGTGCGAAGCTTTCATCACAACTACGGGGCGCGTGTTAACAAGTTGCTGCTCATTGTATATGATATGCCGAAGTGTCACGAGTAAAATTCGAGTCAGAAACGGATACGACCATGCCCGCACTCATCACGCACGACACGTTCGGCCGCGACGTCTACGACCGCCGGCATTCGTTCATCGGCGGCACCCGCGACGAGGCGGACGCGTTTCTTTTGGGCAACCAGGGTCCCGATCCGCTGTTCTACTCGGTGCTGAGTCCTCGACTACATGCGGTGCATCGTCTGGGCAACCGCATGCACAACGAGAAGCCGAGCGAGCTTCTGGAAGCCTTCAAGCAGTCCCTCTTCGTGCTGAAGGAAGGCGAGAGGGGCATCGGGCGTGCCTATGCGCTGGGCTTTCTCTGCCATTATCTGCTGGACTCCACCATGCACCCCTTCGTGTTCTTCCAGGAGTACCAGGCATGCGACGCAGGCGAGCCGGGTCTCGACCGCAGCCATGGATCCGAGGTGCACGGCGTCATCGAAAGCGAGTTCGACGAGCTGGTGCTGTACACGAAGCGCGGAGAGACCATCGCGACGTTCGACCCGTCGCGCGAGGTGCTGAAGGCGAGCGACCACGTGCTGGCCGTGGTGTCCAAGATGTACGCCTACGTGGCGCTGACGCTGTTCGGGATCTTCATTCCCGCGAACGCGTTCGGCTCGTCCGTGAAGCTGTTCCGCCGGGCGCAGGCGTTCTTCTATTCGCCCAAGGGCATCAAGCGGGACGTGGTGGCGCGCATCGAGGAAGTGGTGCGCCCGCACTCGTTCTACCGCGCCATGAGCCATCGCTGCGTCGCGCTGGAGGAAAGCATGTTCGACAACCGGGAACATGCCCTGTGGAAGGATCCGTTCACCGGCGCGGTCAGCAATGACGGCTTCTGGGAACGCTACGGCAAGGCGCTGGCGCGCACCGATGCGGCGCTCGCGGCCTTCGACCGCGACGACTTCGACGTGGAGGCGGCGCGTGCCATCACGGGAGACCTGGACTTCTCGGGCGAGCCGACCACGGCGCGCATCGTGGCTGTGGAGGACGGCGCGGCGGGCGGGCGTGCGGGGAACGAGCGAGCCGAAGGCGCCTCAGGCGCTGGGAGCGGGCGTGCGGCGGGTACGGCGGGCGTCGGCGAGGGTCCGGCGGGCGTCGGCGAGGATCCGGCGGGCACGGGTGCGCCTGGTCCGACAGGCGTCGGCGAGGGCCCGGCGCACGCCCCCACGACGGCCGGCTAGACCTGCCATGCTGGAAACCGTCCTGCCCATCCCTTTCTGGCTGGAGATGGCCGCCGCGTTGACCGGCGGGCTTTCCGGCGCCATGAGCGCCGTGCGGGCACGCTACGACATGTTCGGCGTGGCGTGCATCGCCATCATCACGGGGCTGGCGGGCGGCATCATGCGCGACCTGCTGCTGCAGGACTACGGCATCTACGCGTTCCAGAAACCGACGCTCATCGTGGCCTGCGCGGTGGCCGGCGTCATCGTGTTCTACTTCGGCAAGCTGGCCACGTACCTCGATCCCATCGTGGACCTGCTGGACAACCTCTCGGTCGCGCTGTGGGCCGTCATCAGCGTGGGGAAGGGCATTGCCGCCGGCCTGGACATCATCCCGTCCGTCATCCTGGGAACCATCACCGCCGTGGGCGGAGGCATCCTGCGCGACGTGTGCATGAATCGCGAGCCCGAGGCGTTCCAGGCGGGCACGCTGTATGGGTCGGCCGCCCTCATCGGGTCGACGGCCTACGCGCTCATGGCGCAGAACCACATCCTGGAACAATACGCCCCTTGGGCCTGCGCTGCCATCGTGCTGGCGCTTCGCTATGCGTCGCTCTTGCTCGGCTGGCGCACCAAGCCGCCGCGCGACTACACCGACGTGGTGACGAAGGCCGTCGCGCGACCTGTGCGCTCGGTCGCCCGGCGCGTGCGTCCCCCCAAGGGCAAGGTGGAGCGCGACCGCGAAAGGACCGGCTACGAACGCCTGCGCCGCATCTGGCGTGCGCCCGGCAGCACGTCCCCGCTGCCGCCGGTGGCCCCAGACGGGAAGCTTTCGAGCGTGGGCAGCCCGCCGACAGACGCAAAGCCCGCGGCAGCGGGGAAACCTGTGGGAGCAGGGAAGCCCACGGGAGACGTCGAAGCCGCCGGTAGCAAGGTCGTTGCGGAGGAACGCGATCCCAGCGACCGCATCGTCATCGGGCGCGCAGAGCTGAACCGCCTCAAGCAGGAGGGTGAGAACCCGGAACCCTCCGACCCCTTCGAGCCGAGCGGCCTTGCTGATCCCGCCGAGCCTCCCGACCCCTTCGAGCCGAAATTCTGAGCGTCTCCCTCAGGCGACCGCATCCTCTTGCTGCGCCTTCCCCTTTTTGCGAGGCATGCTGTGCTGTCTGCACCCCCTCGGACTGCCGATGCCACAAAACGGCCGATTGTCTACTTTGGTCTGCTTCCGGCTGGTTATAGCTGGGAAGTTCACAGGGGGCTTCCAATCCATTTTCGCTGTGAAAAAGGCTCCTGACAGCGGGCTTCTGTCGGCGAACCCGCAGGTTGTTTGGTATAGTGAAAGCTCACTGGGCTCATTCGCGACAAGAGAGAACGCCATGCCTTTGATCGTATGCAAATTCGGCGGCACGTCGGTGGCCTCGCCCGAGCGCATCCAGATGGTGGCCAAGCGCCTCATCGCGCGCAAGC
>CAJFVW010000102.1 GCA_904420575.1 uncultured Gordonibacter sp. | reverse complement strand
GCACCGGGCAGTCGGCCAGAAGCGCCCGCGCGATGGCGATGCGCTGGCGCTGCCCGCCCGAGAGCTTCACGCCGCGCTCGCCCGTGACCGTGTCGAAGCCTTGCGGCAGCCGCTCGATGAACTCGAGCGCGTTCGCTTGCCGCGCCGCCTCGCGAATCTGCTCCATCGTGGCGTCGGGCCGTCCGTAGGCGATGTTCTCCGCGATAGAACGGTGGAACAGCAGCGCCTCCTGCGGCACGTAGGCGATCTGACGGCGCAGCGACTGCTGCGTGGTGTCGGCGATGTTCTGCCCGTCCACGAGGATGCGCCCCTCCTGGATGTCGGACAGGCGCAGCAACAGCTTCGTGAGCGTGGTCTTCCCCGCCCCGCTCGCGCCCACGAGGCCCACGCGCTGGCCTGCAGGGATGTGCAGCTCCAGGTCGTCGAACACCCGCGTGCGGGTGTCGCCGTCGGTGTACCAGAAGCCGATGTCCTGAAAGTCGATGGCACCCTCGCGCACCCGTAGATCCGGCGCGCCGGGCTTGTCGGCCACGAGGCGCGGCTCGTCCAGGATGACGGTCATGCCGCTCGCGTCGCCAAACGCGCGGTTGAAGCGCTGCAAGCCGTTGTTGATGAAGTTGAACTGGTTCGTCACCGTGTAGGTGTAGGTGAACATGACCACCAGCGTGCCCGGCGTGATGCCGTACCAGGCGTTGCCGCCCGCAATGAACACCGCCACCACGCTCATGATGACGATGGTGATGCACGCCGTCACGATGCCGCGCGTGAGCGACGCCCACATGCGCTTGCTGTCTCGCGCCACCACCTCGCGGTTGGCCTGGTCGAAGAGGCCGCGCTCGTAGTCCTCGCGCCCATAGGTCTTCACGGCCAGGATGTTCGCCACCGAATCCGACAGCTCGCCCGATAGCTGGTTCTGCGCGCTCGCCGCCTGCTCGTTCAGGTGCAGGATGCGCTTGTACATGTAGTAGGACACGCCCGCGTACACGGCCAAAAGCACCATGAGGATGGCCACATACACCGGCACGCGCGGCGCCAGGATGGCGCACGTGAACACCACCGAGCAGATGACCGGAAGAAACGGGAACGTGATGGTTTCCAGCAGCAGCTGGTAGGCGCTCATGAACTTGGTGGTCTGGCTCACCAGCGTGCCGCCGAAGCGGTTGGAATGGAACGACATCGACTGGTTGCACAGCGCGTCGAACGACATGGTGGCCAAATCGTAGGAGGCTGCGATCTGCAGCCGGTACATGGTGTAGTCCTGCAGCTTGCTGGCCACCTGACCGGCCACGTTGATGCCGACGAGCGCCAGGATGTACGGCCCGAACACCGCGAACACCTCGTCCGGAGCCACCGACCCTTCGCTCACGCGGTCCACCACCAGGCTCATCACGTAGGGGTTGCCGTACGACAGCAACGCCACGAAGAAGAACGTCGACGCCATGAGGGCGGCGAACAGGCCGAGGTGCTTGCGCGTGACCAGCCAGAAGTAGTGCAGCGTGCGGCGCGTCGTCGAGGGAGCGCTTTCACGGGACATGCGGGGTTCCTTTCTCTTGTCCGCCCCCGATTATGCCACATGCGTCAAGCGTGTGCCGGAGAGCGCCGAGCCACACGAAAAGGCCCGAAGCGCCCCCGCGCCCCGGGCCTCGCATGACCTTCGCGTCTCACCCGCGACGCGAGGCCGGCGTCCCTACCGCTTCCCGTCCTCGTCCTCGTCTTCGTTGCCGAGGTTCTTGGACGCAGCCTTCTGCTCCTCGTTGAAGCGGTCGGCGCTGCGCTTTTCGGCCTCGGTCGCCTTCTGGAACTCGGTGGGTTGGTTGATCACCACCTGCGGGAACGGGATGCTGATGTCGTACTTGTCGAACAAGAGCTTCATCTCGCGGTTCAGGTCGCGCTCCAGCTGGATGCGGTTCTTCTCGGCGCACTGCACCGTGATGCGGATGTTCACGCTGTTGTCGCCGAGCGACACCACGCCTTTGTAGAACGGGCCGTCGATGATGGCCGGCAGACGCTTGCGGATGTTCGGCAGCTCCTTGGCCAGGATGTTCTCAACGCGTTCGAGCGATTCGCCGTACTCGATCCCCACGTCGCACGACGCGTACGAGGTCTCCTTCGTCATGTTGATGACGTTGCTGATGTCGCTGTTGCGGATGACCTTGATGTTCTTCGATCCATCCTCCACCTTGGTCGTGCGCACGCCGATCTCCACCACGGTGCCGCGCCAGTCGCCCACCATGATGATGTCGCCCACGCGGAACTCGCCTTCGAAGATGATGAACAGGCCAGAAAGGATGTCGCTCACCAGCTCCTTCGCGCCGAAGCTGATGGCGATGGACAGGATGCCGGCCGAGGCGAGCAACGTGGTGGTGTCCACGCCCACCAGCATGAGGCAGTAGTACACCATGCCGATGATGGTGGCGTACTTGACGAAGCTGCCCAGAAGGCGGCACACCGTCTCGCCCCGCGCCCCCAGCACGCTCGAGAGCAGGTTCAGCAGCTTCTGCACGATGGTCACGGCAGTCAGCGCCACGCAGGCGAACATGAGGCACGCCGTGAGCGCGAACACGTTCAGGCCGCGCTCCCAGCCGCCGCCCAGGATGTAGGAGAAGATGGACCCTTCGCCGAAGATGCGGTCCTGGAACACCACGGCCACGCACACGGCGATCGCCGAAACGCCCACGAGCCACCTCACCACCGTGGCCGTCTTCTGCTCGACGGTCTTCTCGCGCCACTTGAACGAGCGGTCGAGCCAGCGGCTGGCCGCCGTCTCGGTCTTGGCGGTGCGCCCGCTCGGCATGGTCACGTCGATCATGCGCGCGTCCTGCTCGACCTGCATGCCGCCGGCTGCGGCTGCGGCGGCCTTGCGCCCCTCGAAGGCCAACAGCAGGAAGATCACCGCCAGGCACACCGCCGCCACGCCGCCCGTGGCCAGCGTGAGCGGCACGCGTTCGGCCATGAGCTCGCCTTCGGTGCCGGCGACGAACAGGTAGTGGTCGTCCGTTTCCACCGCCGAGGCGTAGTACGTGGCGCCATCGACGGAAAGGTAGTCGCAGTAGCCGTCCTTGAGCTGCGCCTCCGTCATGCCGTGTTCGAAGACGCTCTTGCCCACCAAGCGCGCGTCGGGGAAGGACGCGAACGTGTCGTCCGCCTTGCTCACGGCGAACGCGAAGCCGCCGGCCCCGGCCTTCACGGCGGCCAGCACCTGGTCTATCTGCACGCTGTCAAGCAGCTCCTCAAGGCGGGTCGGGCGGATGCCGATCTGCACGAGGCCGTCGGCGTCGCCGTCGGCGCCGTGCAGCGGCACGCCGATGTACTGGCGCAGCTCGCCGGATATCTCGTCGTTCATCGGCTCCTGCACCACCGAGTCCGCCCCTTGGAGCAGCTTCTTGAACTCGAAGGACTGGTCCTCGGGGTCATCACTCAGCGTGAAGTTCGCATAGGACGAGTTCGTGGCCACCAGGCTGCCGGCCGCGTCGAAGACGTAGACGTACTGGATCTGCAGCGCGTCGGCCAGCGCCTGCAGGTCGTCGCGGGTCGCGAGCGCCGGGTTGTGGTCGAGCACGTAGCCGGCCACGCGGCACTTGCCCAGGTAGCGCTCGCCGTACTGCGCGGTCAGGTCGTCCAGGCGCTCGTTCGCGCGTTGGATGGTCTGTTCCACCTCCACGGCGCGTTCGTTGTTCGCCACCGATTTGGACGAGAGCGCGAACAGCGTCTGCATGTAGAACGACACGAGCAGGATGCCCAAAAAGCCCACGAACGAGAGCACGGCCGCCTTGCGCCCGATCGCCTTGTTGTAGCGCAGCGGCCCCACGGCGCGGAAGTCGGCAGGATCGCCGCCGCGCCGCTCCTCTTCGCGCAGGACGAAGACGCCGTACAGGATGACCACGGTCATGACCGCGAAGAAGACGAACAGGATGACGCCCACCGTGACGTTGCGCGCGGCGGCCATGTCGCTTTCGGGAACCGCCGCCACATAGTACGTGTCGCCGACCTTGGTGACGCCGCAGTACAGTTCCTCGCCAGCCAGCGTCATGCGCGCAAAGGCGCCGTCTTCCAGGTCGGCCACGTCGATGCCGCCGTCGATGGCGTCCGTGCCCACCAGGCGCTCGTCGGGATGGTACGTCACCAGGTAGTCGGTGGCCGACACGGCGAACATGAAGCCGTGCTCGCCGATGGCAATGTTCTTGAGCGCGCTTTCCGTGGAGCCGGCGACTTCGATGAGCTCGCGCAGCTCGGCAGGATCCTGCTCGACCACCACCATGCGCCCGTCGTCGATGCGTGCAGCGTAATAGCGCATGAGCCAGTCCTGTTCGGGCACTTCCACCTCGACCGCCTGCGAGGGCTCGCCGTCGTCGAACACGGTGCGCAGCTGGTTGAAGCGCGCATAGGCGAAGTTCGCCATCGTGTCCTGGGCGCTTGCGACCACCGTGCCGTCGCGGTCCACCACCAGCACGTTGTCGACGCCCAGCAGGTCCTGGTACTCCACCATCTTCGCGTCGGTGGCCTCGAAGCCCGCGTCGTTGTTCGCCATGAAGGCAATGCTTTGCGCCTTCGACTGGAAGATGGCGTCGTAGACGTCCGTGTTCTGCCGGACGTCCTCGTCCGCCTCGGCCAGCACGTCGGGAAGCGCGGCGCCTTCCTGCCGCATCTCCTGCGTGTAGCCGTCGAGGGACAGGTCGGTCTGCATCGTGGACAGCAAGACGCCCATGACCGCCATGCTCGCGGCGGCGACGAGAACGAGGGCGGCTATCTTGACCTTGAGTTTCCTGGACATGCCGCTCCCCCCTAGTCCCATTTGTCCGTCAGTTCGGCGATGGTGCCGTCGTCGAGCATGCCTTGGATGGCCTCGGCCACCGGCTGGCTCAGCGCGGAGTCCTTCTGGGTGGCCACGCCGTACTCCTG
>CAJFVW010000101.1 GCA_904420575.1 uncultured Gordonibacter sp. | reverse complement strand
GCGGAGCCTCCCAGAAGCCTGTGCCGTCGCCCGTGATGGTGGCGGGCTCGCGGAAGTACTCGCTGTCGCCGCCCTTCACGGCCTCGACGAGCTCGCCCACCCATTCCTTCATGAGGCCGGCGATGTAGAGCGACTCGATCTGGCGCACGGCGGTGCGGCCGAGCGTCGACTGGGCGGCGGCCACGTTGCCGGGCGCGCCGAGGGCCTCGAGCAGCCCGTTGACCTGCTCCACGACGAACGGCACGTTGCGCTTGTAGGCCACGAGGATGCGGGAGAGCCCGCCGGCCTCGTAGGGCTTGCCGTCGTAGGCAGGGCACTTGATCCAGCTGTAGCGGTCGTTCACGTCGTAGGACGTGAACTCGGGTTCCGTGATGAAGTACGGGGAGGTGTGCGTCTCCTCGCCCTTGTACCACGAATGGCCCATGTACTCGGTGATCTTGCTTTCCTCCACGTCGGAGATCTTCAGGCCGTCGTCCAGCACGCCGGCGGGCAGGTAGCGGTCGTTCATCTCCATGCTCTGGTTCTCGAACACGCCCCAGGCGATGTAGCGGCCGCAGCCCTTGCCCCACTCCAGCGCGTCCTTGTAGGCCGGCGCGATGGCCAGCGTGTCGGGGATCATGGTCGACTCAACCCAGTCGTAGATCTCGTCGACCAGGTACTTCAGGTCGTCGAGCTTCTGTTCGGTGGGAACGAAGGACGTGCCGCCGGGGATGACGGTCATGACGTGGGGCATCTTGCCGCCCAGCAAGGCCGCCACCTCGGACGCCTTGGCCTGCATCTTCAGGGCCTCCAGGTAGTGGGCCGTGCAGATGAGGTCGAGCTCGGGCGGAAGCTTGTAGCCGGTGCCGTCCTCTGCGTCGAACCAGTTGCCCGAGAAGATGGACAGCTGCCCGTTGTCGGCGAACTTCTTCAGGCGCTCCTTGAGCGCGCCGAGGTCGCTGTTCATGGACGTGTTGGCCTCCTGCGCGAGCGCATAGGCGTCGGCCACGTCGGCGTCGAGGGCGTTGAGCGGGTTCACATAGTCGAGCGCAGCCAGGTTGTAGAACCACAGGATATGGCTGTGCAGGAACTGCGCGCCCTCGATGAGGTTGCGGATGATGCGCGCGTTGTTGGAAATCTCGATGCCATAGGCCTTTTCGGCAGCGATGGTGGACGCATGGGAATGCGACACCGGGCACACGCCGCAGATGCGCTGCACGATCTGGGCAGCGTCTTCGGGCGTGCGGCCCTCGACCACCAGTTCCATGCCGCGGAAGCAGCCGCCGGACACCCAGGCGTCGGACACCTTGCCGTTCGTGACTTCCATCTCGACGCGGAGGTGACCTTCGATGCGGGTGATCGGATCGATAACTGAACGTGTCATTTAGGCCTGACCTCCTTCCGAATCGTCGGTGTCGTTCTTCGTCTCGGCGTCGTACTTGCCGATGGACTTGTCAGGATGCTTGGCGTCCCAGCCGCGCACCTTCTCGAAGTCCGCGCCGCCGTCCATGCGGCCGGTGATCTTCATGCCGAAGCCGTGCACCACCAGGGCGCCGGCCACGACGCCGGTGATGATGAGCGCGATCGTGCCGGGCTGGACCATCCAGTCGCCGATGCGCAGGTCGCGGTGACGTTTGTAGAACGGCGTGTTGACCTCGACCCAGTTGTGGCCCGGGTCGTTGGGGTTGGCCTCGCAGCATCCGATGCAAGGCGTGCCGGCCTGCACGCACCAGCTGCGGCGGTTGTTCCACAGCGTGACGCCGCAGTTGGCCTTCGTCTGAGGACCGCGGCATCCCAGCGGGTACAGGCAGTAGCCCAAAGCCTCTTCCTTCGAGCCGAACTCGTAGACGAACTCGCCGTTCTCGAAGTGTCCACGACGCTCGCAGTTGTCATGGATGGTCTGGTTGAAGATGCCTGCCGGCTTGTTCTCGGCGTTGAGGTCGGGCAGTTTGCCCATCATGACGACGTCCACGAGCACCGACACCAGCCACTCGGGGTTGGCCGGGCAACCGGGAACGTTCACGACCGGCTTGTCGATGCCGTTCTTCTCCAGGAACTGCTGCACGCCAAGAGCGCCTGCGGAGTTGGGATGAGCGCCCATCCAGCCGCCGTTCACGGCGCAGGAGCCCAGGGCCACGACCGCATTGGCGTTCGCGGCGGCTTCGAGCAGGTGCTCCGTGCCGGGCTTGTCGGCCACGCGCAAGGCCTGGCCTTCCCACCTCTCCAGCACGGCCCCCTCGTACACCAAGATGTAGTTGCCCGCCTTGATGGTCTGCGCCTTGGCCTCTTCCATTGAATGGCCGGCAGCCGCAGACAGCGTCTCCGAGTAGTTGAGGGAGATCAACTCCAGGACGACGCTTGCAGGATCCGGCGACTCCACTTGGGCGAACGACTCCGTGCAGCCCGTGCACGAAGCGCCTTCGATCCAGATGACGGGGTACAGGTTACCCTTCGTCGCGCCGATCACGGATCCTTCGAGGGCCTGCGCCACGCGCGGTGCCGCAAGCTCTGACAAGCCTGCCGCGACTGCGATGGCGCCACAAAGCTTCATGAAGCTGCGCCGCGTCACTCCACGGGATGACAGCAATTCCTGAAACTCTGAAACAGTGGCCTCTGTTTCCATGTGCACACCTCCTCAGGTGCTCTCGTCTGCTGTTGCTTCTGAGGGTATTTTCCATGAAGCGGCTGGTTATTGCTTGCTCGTCAGCGCGAACGTAACGTTTCGGCCGCAAGTGGTTCCAAAATGTTACGGATTATTTGCAGCGTAACAACACCTCTGTTCCTTCCCTTCGTGGCAGCGCCAAGGCCTCTGCGCATACGCCACGAGGGTGCCGGGCCGCCCCCTTCCCTCGCGCGCCGCGCGGCAGACCCGTCGCTCTCCCTGGCAGCGACATGATGGGGCCCGCACGGAAAGCAACCCCATCGGTTGTAGTTTTTGACGGGATCGCACAGGCGGGCGGCAGCGATTACAGTATCATGTCCTCTTATATGCAAGCAGAACGGAGAAGCAGGGACATGGACAACGCCAACCCGACCATAGCCTACCTGGGACCCGCCGGCACGTACTCCGACGAGGCCGCCCGCGCGTTCGCGAAACGCCTCGGCAGCGACGAGCCGCGCCTTTTGGAATGCACGTCGTTCGACGAGGTGTTCGACTGCGTGGACCGCGGCAGGTGCGCTTTCGGCGTGGTGCCCACCGAAAACTCGCTCGAAGGGCCCGTGACCGCCACGCTGGACAACTTCGCGTTCAAGAGCTCCGCCACCATCCTGGGCGAAGAGGTGCTCGACATCCACCACTGCCTGGTGCTGCATCCCGAAGCCGACCTGAACGACGTCGAGCGGGTGGCGTCGCACGCCCAGGGCCTCGCGCAGTGCCGCCGATTCCTGAACGAGCGGATGGGCGGACGGGCGACCATCACCACCTCGTCCACCGCCGAAAGCGCGCGCCTGGCCGCCGAAGACCCGCATGTCGCCGGCATCGCCAACGCCTTCGCCGCCGAACTGCACGGCGCGCGCGTGGCAGAGGCCGACATCGAGGACCACTTCGGCAACCAGACGTCGTTCGTGCTCATCGCCCGCCCCGGGCATCCGCCCGTCTTCGAAGGCACGCGCCACAAGACCTCGCTCGCGCTGTTTTTGCAGGCGGACAAGGCCGGCGCGCTGCTGATGATCCTCTCGGAATTCGCCTATGCCGGCATCAACCTGACCAAGATACAGTCGCGCCCCACGAAGCAGGCCCTGGGAGAGTACATGTTCTTCGTCGACCTGGAAGGCTCCACGAACGACGTCGCGGTCCAGACGGCCCTGAACTGCCTGCGCCTGAAGCTGCGCGAAGTGAAAGTGCTCGGAAGCTACCCCGTGGCGTAAGCCCCAGCCCCGGCCGCCCCTGCGGGTCAGAACGCTATCACGCCGAGGTGTTCCAGCAGGATCTTGGTGCCGATGAGGATGAGCACGACGCCGCCGGCGAACGTGGCCGGGCGCTCGAAGCGCGCGCCGAAGCGGTTGCCCACCGCCACGCCCATGAACGACAGCAAGAACGTGGTCGTGCCGATGAGGGCGGCCGAAAGCCCTATGTCCACGCGCAAAAACGCGAACGTGATGCCCACGGCCAAGGCGTCGATGGACGTGGCCACGGAAAGCATCACCAGCTCGCGCAGGTCCAGCTTGGGAGACAAAGCCTGTGCGGCGTCGCGGCCGCATTCCTCGCACCCTTCGCCATGAAGGCCGTCCCACAGCATCTTCGCGCCGATGAAGGCCAGAAGCGCGAAGGCGATCCAATGGTCCACCGGCGTGATGAAACGCTCGAACTGCGTGCCCAGAGCCCAGCCGACCAGCGGCATGAGTCCTTGGAACGCGCCGAAGAACAGGGCGATCACGACGGCCTGGCGCACGTCGACGCGCTTCATGCCCAAGCCCTTGCACACGGCCACGGCGAACGCGTCCATGGAAAGCCCCACGGCTATGCCGAACAACCCTATGAAGTCCATGCGCCCTCCTTCGGCCTTGGCGCCCGGAAAGGCGCGGACGGGATTCTACCACACGGACGGGCTCACGCGGTCAGCGTTTGGCCGTCCCGCCGGAAGAAACCTTCGGACACCAGGTCGTCCACGATGGACTCGAACAGCGCGCGGTCCACGCTGCCGCGGCCTCCGGCGGCCTCGAACGCGTTCAGGCGTGCATGGGCGTCGTCCAGCGGTATCCCCGGCTCGGCCAGCACGACGCGCAGCACCTCGGCGCGCTTCTGGCGGCGCGACCCCTCGAAGGCGCTCTGACGCGTGTGATGGGCGCTTCTGCGCGAAGGGTTGGCCACCTCCTGCTTGAGGTGCGCGCCGTAGTCGAGCAGCGCGTAGTACCACGAGCGCGGGTCGTCTTCGGGGCAGGTGTCGGCCACCAGCGGCACGATCTCGCGGTCGGCCACGCGGTCGCGTCCGGGGAACAGGCAGTGGATGAAGACGGTGCGCACGTTCGTTTCCACGTAGACGGCTGGGCGGTTATGGGCGAAGGCCATCACGCCGGCCGCCGTGGCCGGACCTATGCCGGGCAAGGCCTGCAGCCCTTCCGCGGTCTCGGGCAGGCGCCCCGCATGCTCGGCCGCGCACTGGTCGGCCGCGCGCTTGAGCGCAAGGGCGCGGCGGTTGTAGCCCAGGCCCTGCCACAGCTCCAAGACTTCGGCTGGCTGGGCTGCCGCCAGCGCGTCGAGCGTGGGAAACGCCGCCAGGAACCGGTCCCAGTACCGGCCGACGCGCGCGACCTGGGTCTGCTGGAGCATGATCTCGGACACCAGCACCGCGTACGGGTCGTCCAGGTAGCGCCATGGCAGATCGCGGTGATGGCGCGCGCCCTCGGCGCGCACGGCCTCCACGAATGCCTCGCGGCCGAGCCCGCCTTCGGGCCATGCGGGCTCGGCTCCCTGATCAGGCACACGACTCCTTGGCCAGCAGAGGCTCCCCTTCCACGACCGCCTCGAGAGTCGCGGCGCCACGTGCCTCGACGGTGGGGGCCGCATGTCCCATGGCCTCGACGATGGCCGGGTGCTTTGCGCCCCGCTCGAAAAGGTCGCGCAGCGTGATCTGGGAGAAGTAGTCGTTCAGCAGGCGGTCTGCGCCGTGCCAGACCTTGTTGTAGGCACAGTCGGCGTGCTTTTCGCAGTAGTCCGGGTCGATGGCGCACAGGGAGACGCTCACCGGGCCTTGGATGGCCTCCAGCACGTCGAGCATCGTGACGTCCGCCGGGTCGCTGTTCAGCACCAGGCCGCCGCGCGCGCCGCGCACCGTCCTGATGAGCCCTGCCTTCACCAGGTCGTGCTGGATGCTTCGGGCGAACGCGTATGGGATGTCCTCCTTCTCGGCGATCTCGGAGACCGAAACGTACTCGTCGCCGCTCTTGTAGGCGGCTCGCAGGATCCGACAGGCGTAATCGCAGCGGCGCGTGATGTCCATGTTGCTCCTAACTCGGCTACTTCAGCAGGTCGTCGATGTGTTCCAGGTCCGCGCGGAAGTCCTTCACCACGGCCTCTTCCAAGGCAAGGTACTCCTCGGAGTCCAAGGGCTGGTAGGCGGCCAGCTTCTCGAAAAGGTTCTCCCTGGTCACCGGCACGTAGCGCCGCGACACCAGGCCTTCCTTGTACGCTTCCTCGATGGCCTCGCGCGCAGCCATGTACATGTCGTAGCGCGGCATGCTGGCCGAATAGCGCACCAGGTCGCTGCGGTTCACGCCGCGCAAGGACGGATGCTCGCGTGCGATCTCCATCCAGATGTCCACGCGCTCTTCGGGCGTGGGATAGTCGATGTCCACGATGGACAGCGGCTCCAGAAGGTCGAAGAAGAACGGGTCGATCTCTCCCGCCTCGGCTGCGGACACCAGCACGTACACGTCGGGGTTGTCCACCGCCGAGCGGATGAGGTTGATGGCCTCGCGCGCGCCGCGCGAAAGCTGCGAGAACATGAAGCCGCCCAGATCGTCGGCCAGATCGGCCAAAGGCGAGCCCCACAGGTCGATGTCCTCGAGCATGAGCACGCCGCGTCCCAGAAACTCGTTGCGCGACGCGTTCAGCTTGGGCGCGTTGTCGGCCTGCGCCATGACGCACAGCACCGGCATGCCCTGCAGGTTCTCCTCCATGCGCATCTTGATGGCCGGAAGGCCCAGCTCTCCCAACGTGGCCACCATGAAGCGGTTCGCGTCCTCGCGCGCGGGCGAACGGAACAGCAGCGTGTCGGCCGCCGGCATGCGGTCCAGGCCATGGCGCGCATTGAGCAGGCCCACGAGGTCTTGGAACTCCTCGTCCTGCTGCATGCCCACACCGAAGTCGCGCATGACCTTCACCACGTCGTCGTAGCCGGCCAGGTCGGCGTACGTGATGCGCTCGATGGACGAGGACACCCTGACGCCCGCCTCTTCGGCGGCGTGGGCCAGCGCGCCGGTGATTCCCTGCTCCTTCTCCGACCGCTTGGCGGCGTCGGGCAGCGCCAAGGCAGGCTCGCCTTCGCCCGTGGCCTCGTCGGCCCCTTCGGACAGAGCGGCCTCCTCGAAGGCCTCCTGCGCGGCGGCGAGGCTTTCCGCCAGCGACGGCTCGGTCAGATGCTCCACCTTCATGAGGCCGGCGCCCATGCCCAGGAAGTCCTGCGAGATCATGTCGGTCATGTCTTCCAGGTCCTCGCGCGTGAGGCCGAACTCCTCCAGCTTGTCCAGCGCCATGCGCTGCAGCTGCTCGGCGCACCCCGCCACTTCGTCCGACGTCAGGTAGGGCTCCATCTTCTCGAAGATGTATTCCGCAAGCGAACGTTCCTTGAAGCGGCAGGCAAGCGCCCAGGCCTGCTTCAGGCCGTCGATGGCATCCTCTTCAGGCGCGCCGGACGAAGCCGACGCCTTTTCGAAGGCGGCCAAGTACAAGTGCATGCCCAAGACGGCATTGCCTGCGGCGCACGCCTGCACGGCGCGGCGCAGATAGTCTGCGGAAGAGTTGCCGCGGTCGTCTCCGCGGCTCGGCGTGCTGTTCGCATCCGCATTTTCCAACATGGTCCCACCTCCATCCGTGTCGTTGCGCGCGCATGCCCAAGCATGCGCAAACGTCTACAGCTCATGTTTCATTCTATCGGAGTAGGGCGCACGATCATAGGGCTGCGCGCAGAAACATCAAATATCGAAGCCGAGCGTTGACGGGTCGAAGCCTGCCCGTCCACTCCGTCGAAAAGGCGCCCCGCCGGAGCCGGCCGGGAAGGCCGCGGGGTGCCAGCCTCATTCCCAGTCGAGGATCTTCCAACCGCGCTTGCGGGCGGTGCGCGCAAGCGGCTTGTCAGGGTCGACGGCGAAGGCGTGCGTGGCGGCGGAGAGCAGGGCGCGGTCGGAATGGTGGTCTCCGTAGGCGTACGCCAGCTCCCAGTTCCCCGCGCCGAAGCGCGCGTCGGCGAAGTCCGTCAGGGCCACGAGCTTCTGCTCCCCCTCCACCGGCAGCCCCTCCACCTCGCGCGTGTAGGTGCCGTCGGGCGCGACGCGCATGCGCGTGGACACCTGGTTCTCGAAGGGATGGTGCTCCCTGGCCCGCAGGATGATGGGCTCGAACGTTGCGGAGATCACCACGACCACGTGCCCGGCCGCGGCATGCTCCCGCATGGCGGCGTCGGCCTCGGGCCGGAACAGCGGCGCGATGTCCCGGTCGTAGAAGTCTGCCAGGTACTGGTCGACCTCTTCGACGGGATGGCCTTCGAATGCCGAGAACACCAGCGAGCGCACCCAGCTCTCGTTCTGCGGCAGACGGAACTTGTAGGCAGCCGCCCACAGAAGGATGCGCAGCATGACCGAGTTCGCAAGCAGGTTGTGCTTCGCCAGGTCCAAGAACAGCAGCACGGGCGAATTGCCCGCGATGCTGGTGCCGTCGAAGTCGAACACCGCCAGCTGGACGGGCGCGTCCGCCACGGCGTCGAGCGCCGCGGCAGCATCCGGC
>CAJFVW010000100.1 GCA_904420575.1 uncultured Gordonibacter sp. | reverse complement strand
TCCACCATCGGCGTGTGCGACGGCATCGCCATGAACCACGACGGCATGCACTACTCGCTCGTGTCGCGCGAGGTCATCGCCGACAGCCTGGAATGCGCGGTGCAGGGCCACGCCTTCGACGCGCTCGTGTGCATCCCGAACTGCGACAAGATCGTGCCGGGCATGCTCTTGGGCGCGCTCCGCGTGAACATCCCCACGGTGTTCGTGTCGGGCGGCCCCATGCTCGCCGGCACCCGTCCGGGCGGGTGCGGGCCTGCCACCGACCTCAACACGCTCTTCGATGGCGCGGCGGCCGTCGCGAGCGGCACGATGACCGAGGACGAGCTCAAGTACCACGAGGACCATGCGTGCCCCACCTGCGGCAGCTGCTCGGGGCTCTTCACGGCGAACTCGATGAACTGCCTCTGCGAGGCCCTCGGCATCGCGCTGCCCGGCAACGGCACCATCCCGGCCGTGTACTCCGAGCGCATCCGCCTGGCGAAGCATGCGGGCATGAAGGCGATGGAGCTGCTGGAGCGCGGCATCACGGCCCGCGACATCGTGAGCGCGGCTGCCATCCACAACGCCATGGAATGCGACATGGCCTTCGGCGGCTCCACGAACACGGTGCTCCACCTCACGGCCATCGCACGCGAGGCCGGCCATCCCCTCACGATGGACGACTGGGACGCCGCCTCCGCCCGTACCCCGCACCTCGTGAAGCTCGCGCCTTCCGGTCCGCGACCGCTCACCGACCTGTACCAGGTGGGAGGCGTGCCGGTGGTCATGCGCGAGCTGGCCGAGCTGGGCCTGCTCGACCGCAGCGCCCTCACCTGCATGGGCCCGCTGGACACGTACCTGGAAACCTGCACGAAGCCGGCCGACGGCGAGGTGGTGCGCGCGCACGACGACCCGTTCTCTCCGGTCGGCGCCTTGCGCGTGCTGCACGGCAACCTCGCTCCCGACGGCGCCATCGTGAAGAAGTCGGCCGTCGACCCGTCCATGCTCGCGCATACGGGCCCTGCGCGCGTGTTCGACAGCGAGGAAGCCGCGTGTGAGGCCATCGACGCTGGCGCCATCGAGCCAGGCGACGTCGTGGTCATCCGCTACGAGGGCCCGAAGGGCGGCCCGGGCATGCGCGAGATGCTGACGCCCACCTCGTCCATCGTGGGGAGGGGCCTGTCAACCAGCGTGGCGCTCGTCACCGACGGCCGCTTCTCGGGCGCGACGAAGGGCCCGGCCGTGGGGCACGTGAGCCCCGAAGCTGCGGCAGGCGGCCCCATCGCGCTCGTGGAGGAAGGCGACCTGGTGACGGTCGACATCGAGGATGGCGCGCTCACGCTGAACGTGGACGGCGCCGAGCTGGAACGCCGCCGCGCGGCCTGGCAGCCGCCGGCGCCGAAGCATGACCACGGCGTGCTCGCGAAGTACGCGAGGCTCGTCTCGTCTGCAGACAAGGGGGCGTATGTAGCATGACGAACGCACGCAAGACCACTGGCGGCGCGGCCTCCGGCTGCTGCAACGGCCAGCCTGCCGCCCAAGGAGGACAAGGCGTGACGAAGCCAGGAGCGACGGCGGCCGCCAAGGGCGCGCCGCGCGGCCTTGGCAGCAAGACGCCGAAGCAAGGAAGGCGCATGACCGGCGCCGAGGCCGTCGTGGCCTCGCTCGAGGCCGAAGGCGTCGACCTCGTGTTCGGCTATCCAGGCGGCCAGGCCATCAAGATCTACGACGCACTGTACGATTCCACCCAGATCAGACACGTGCTGTCGCGTCACGAACAGGGCGCCGTGCACGAGGCGGACGGCTACGCGCGCGCCACGGGCAACGTGGGCGTGGCCATCGTCACCAGCGGCCCGGGGGCCACGAACACGGTCACGGGCATCGCGACGGCCTACATGGACTCGGTGCCGCTCGTCGTCATCACAGGCCAGGTGCCGCGTGGCGTCATCGGCACGGACTCGTTCCAGGAGTCCGACATCGTGGGCATCACCATGCCCGTCGTGAAGCACAGCTACCTCTTGCAGACGGTCGATGAGCTCACGGCCACGTTCCGCGAGGCGTTCCATATCGCCAAAACGGGCCGCCCCGGCCCCGTGCTCATCGACGTGCCGAGCGACCTGGCGAGCGACCTCGTCACGTTCGAGTACCCCGACGACGTGGACCTGCCCTCGTACAAGCCCACCTACCGCGGCAACGCGAAGCAGGTCAAGCAGGCGGTAGCGCGCATCAAGCAGGCCGCGCGCCCCGTGCTCTACGTGGGGGGCGGCGTCGTGTCTTCCGACGCCAGCGAAGAGCTCGCGGCGCTGGCCGAGCTCATGCGCATCCCCGTGGTCACCACGCTCATGGGCAAGGGCGCGTTCCCCGCGTCGCACGAGCTGAACCTGGGGCCCGTGGGCATGCACGGCTCGAAGTACGCGAACCTCGCCATGACGGAAAGCGACCTCATCATCGCTGCGGGCGCGCGCTTCTCCGACCGCGTGACGGGGCGGCTCGACGAGTTCGCGCCGCATGCCGAGGTCATCCACATCGACATCGACCCTGCCGAGATCGGCAAGGTGCGCAAGGTGCAGATCCCCATCGTGGGCGACCTCAAGGGCGTGCTCGCGTCCATCGTGGCCGCGCTTTCCAAGGAAGGCGCAGAACCGGCCACCGCAGCATGGATCGACCAGATAGAGGAGTGGCGCCGCCGGTATCCCTTCTACCATCCGAACGTGGGGGAGGCTCCGGGCGAGATCGTGCCCGAAACGGTCATGGGGCAGCTTTCGCGCGCGCTCGACCCTGCGCGCAGCATCGTCGTGACCGAAGTGGGGCAGCACCAGATGTGGGCGGCCCAGCACGTCGACCGCGAGGTGCCGCGCAGCTTCATCTCGTCGGGCGGCCTGGGCACCATGGGCTTCGGCTTCCCGGCGGCCGTCGGCGCGGCCATCGGGTGCCCGGACAAGACGGTCGTGTGCGTGGCCGGAGACGGGTCGTTCCAGATGAACAGCCAGGAAATGGCCACGGCCGCCATCAACCGCGTGCCGGTGAAGGTGCTTGTGATGGACAACCGGTGCCTCGGCATGGTGCACCAGTGGCAGCACCTGTTCTACGAAGGGCGCTACGCCTCCACGCTGCTCGACGCGAACCCCGACTTCGTGAAGCTGGCCGACGCGTACGGCTGGCAGGCCGAACGCGTGGAGAGGCCCGAGGACGTCGAGGGCTCGCTCGCGCGCATGCTGGCGGCGCGCGGCCCCTACCTCCTGGACGTGGCCATCTCGCGCGACCAGAACGTGTTTCCCATGGTGGCGCCCGGCAAGGCGCTCGACGACGTCATCGGCGCCATCGACGTGGCCGTGGGCGCCGTGCGCACGGACATGCCGGAAACCGAAGACGAAGACGGCCGGAAGGGGGGCGCGCTATGAAACACGTCCTGTCCGTCCTGGTGGAGAACAAGCCCGGCGTGCTGTCGCGCGTGACGGGCCTCATCTCGCGGCGCGGCTTCAACATCGAGTCGCTGTCCGTGGGCCCCACGGAAGACCCCACCATGTCGCGCGTCACGGCCATCGTGAAGGCCGACGACGTGGCCTACGAGCAGATCACGAAGCAGCTGCACAAGCTCATCAGCGTGCACAAGATCACCGACCTCACCGACGAAGGCGCCATCGAGCGCGAGCTGGCCCTGTACAAGGTCAACGCCGCCTCCGAGCGCCGCAGCGAGATCATCGAGATCGCGAACATCTTCCGGGCGAAGATCGTGGACGTGGGCCGCGGCTCGCTCACCATCGAGGCCACCGGCGACGAAGAGAAGCTCAAGGGCCTGGAAGACCTGCTGCGCGCCTACGGCATCAAGGAGATCGTGCGCACCGGCAAGATAGCCATGTCGCGCAACTCGAAGGACTAGCGTGCCCGCCGCCTCATAGACCAGATTCCAGACTAGCCAACGAAAACCAACGAATGTCGCGCAACTCGAAGGACTAGCGTGCCCGCCGCCCTCGGCGCGCCGGCCGCAAGCCCGTCCGGCTTGCCGGCCGGCCCCTTGCGGGCGCCGCCGCACGGCGTCGGCGTTTCGCGCGCCGCCGCACGGCGCCATCGATGCCAGCAACAACAGCCTCGAAGAAAGGAAGAAGAACATGGCTGTCACCATCTATCACGAGCAGGACGTCGACCCCCGGATCATCCAAGGCCGCAAGGTGGCCATCATCGGTTACGGGAGCCAGGGGCACGCCCATGCGCTCAACCTCAGGGACTCGGGGTGCGACGTGCGCGTCGGCCTGCGCGAAGGCTCGCCGTCCTGGAAGGTGGCCGAAGAGGCCGGCCTCAGGGTCACCACCATCGACCAGGCCGCCGAAGAGGCCGACTTCGTCATGATCCTCGTCCCCGACGAGAAGCAGGCGGAAGTCTACGAGCGGCACATCGCCCCGCACCTGAAGGAGGGCGACGCGCTGGCGTTCGCGCACGGCTTCAACGTCCATTACGGCTTCATCAAGCCGCCGGAGTTCGTGGACGTGGTCATGATCGCGCCGAAAGGCCCCGGCCACATCGTGCGGCGCCAGTACACCGAAGGCTCCGGCGTGCCGGACCTGGCCTGCGTGGAGCAGGACCACACCGGGTCGGCATGGGACCTCGCGCTCTCGTACGCGTGGGGCTTGGGCGGCGCGCGCTCGGGCATCATCAAGTCCACGTTCAAGGACGAGACGGAAGAGGACCTGTTCGGCGAGCAGGCCGTGCTTTGCGGCGGCCTGGTGGAAATGATCAAGGCCGGCTTCGAGACGCTCACCGAGGCGGGCTACCCGCCGGAGCTCGCGTACTTCGAGGTCTACCATGAAATGAAGATGATCGTGGACCTCATGTACGAAAGCGGCATCCACTTCATGAACCATTCCATCTCCAACACGGCCGAATACGGCGAGTACTACGCCGGCCCCAAGGTCATCAACGACGAGTCGCGCCGCGCCATGAGGGAGATCCTGGCGCGCATCCAGGACGGCAGCTTCGCGCGCGACTTCATGGACGACTGCGCCAATGGCCACGCCTGGCTGCTCGAGCAGCGCCGGAAGATCAACGAGCACGAGATCGAGAGGACCGGCGAGAACATCCGCTCCATGTTCAGCTGGATAAAGAAGTAGGCGTCCAGGCCGCGTGCGCGAAGGCCGGGAGCAAGCCCCGCCTGCGAGCATGGGCGGCGGGCGTGCGGTGCGCGGTGCGCCGGGGTTCGCCCCGGAAGAGGCTACCCGCCTGCGTGCGCTGGCGGCGGGCGTGCGGTGCGCGGCGGGCCGGGGTTCGC
Organism: uncultured Gordonibacter sp.; assembly: GCA_904420575.1. Lineage (GTDB taxonomy): Bacteria > Actinomycetota > Coriobacteriia > Coriobacteriales > Eggerthellaceae > CAJFUR01. Next base: position 3,282 of record CAJFVW010000100.1, on the reverse strand, counting down.
CCCGGAAGGCGAGGCTGCCACATTTCCGCCGGTTTCTGACATCGCCGTCACCCAGACGGGGCCTGCCGGGACGAGGGGCGTGCGGCTGTGCGAGAAACGCCAGTTCGGCGGGCAGCCGCGCGGATCTTCGGACCGGGCTCGCCGGGCCGTCGCCTCCCAAAGCGCAGAAATCGGCGATTTTGTGGCAGAAACAGGGTCGCGGGACACCGTATTCCGAAACCCGCCGCGCCGCACGCGCCGTGGCGGGTGCATCCGTGCTATGCTTGCCTCCATGCAACGTGCGCCTGCCTGATGCGGGCGCGCAGGTCTTGGACGACAAGGAGACGACCATGGGCAGGGTGTACAACTTTTCGGCAGGTCCCGCGGTTTTGCCGGAGGAGGTGCTCCAAGAGGCCGCAGCCGAGATGCTCGACTACGCGGGCACCGGCATGTCGGTCATGGAGATGAGCCACCGCTCTGCCGCGTTCGCGGACATCATCGAGTCCGCCGAAGCCGACCTTCGCGAGCTCGTGGGCATCCCCGACAACTACCGCGTGCTGTTCCTGCAGGGCGGCGCGTCGCAGCAGTTCGCTGCCGTGCCGATGAACCTCATGAAGAACCGCGTGGCGGACTACATCGTCACGGGCTCGTGGGCGAAGAAGGCCTTCAAGGAAGCCAAGATCTACGGCGACGCGCGCGCCATCGCCTCCAGCGAGGACGAGACGTTCTCCTACATTCCCGACTGCTCCGACCTGCCGGTGTCCGAAGACGCCGACTACGTCTACATCTGCGAGAACAACACCATCTACGGCACGAAGTTCCACACGCTTCCCAACACCAAGGGCAAGGACCTGGTGGCCGACGTGTCGTCGTGCTTCCTTTCCGAGCCGGTGGACATCACGAAGTACGGCGTCATGTACGGCGGCGCGCAGAAGAACATCGGCCCGGCGGGCGTGGTCATCTCCATCGTCCGCGACGACCTCGTCCGCGACGACGTGCTGGAATGCACGCCCACCATGTTGAAGTGGAAGACGCAGGCCGACGCGAACTCGCTGTACAACACGCCGCCCGCCTACGGCATCTACATCTGCGGCAAGGTGTTCAAGTGGTTGAAGGCCCAGGGCGGCCTCGATGCCATGAAGGAGCGCAACGTGGAGAAGGCCGCGCTGCTTTATGACTACCTGGACGAAAGCGCGCTTTTCCGCGGCACGGTGCGAAAAGAGGACCGCTCGCTCATGAACGTCCCGTTCGTCACGGGCAACGCCGACTTGGACGCGGAATTCGTCGCCGAGGCGAAGAAGGTCGGCCTCGAGAACCTCAAGGGCCACCGCAGCGTCGGAGGCATGCGCGCAAGCATCTACAACGCCATGCCGAAGGCCGGCGTGGAGGCCCTGGTGGCCTTCATGAAGGAATTCGAACGCACCCACGCGTAAGCACCCACGCGTAAGCGGCCGCGCGTAAGCACCTGCGCGGCCCGCGCCTCCGCTTGCGGCCCGCGCCGCCCGGCCGTAGAACGTTTGGTAAATTCGTCGGTTTCTTCGCCGCTCGGCCTAGCTGCCGGGCGGTTTCGTTCTATCATAGGAAACCGCACGTCGCAAGCCGTGCGCGTCGCATGCCGAACGGAGGCGTGCCGCGCGCCCGACGGGTGAAGGGGCGCGCAACGGCGCCTGCGTGCGTCGTTTCCATACACTCATAGGCGAAGGTGGTTGCCCTCATGGCGAAAAAGGTGCTGGTTGCCGAACGGCTGGCAGATGCGGGACTGGCCGTCCTGCGCGACAAGGGATGCGAGGTGGACGTCAGGCTGGACATGACGCCCGAGGAGCTGGTGGCGGCCATGCCCGCCTACGACGCGCTCGTCGTGCGTTCGGGCACGCAGGTCACCCGCGAGGTCATCGAGGCAGCGCCGGACCTGCGCGTCGTCGGCCGTGCCGGCATGGGCGTTGACAACGTGGACGTGGCCGCGGCCACCGAGCACGGCGTCATCGTGTGCAACGCGCCCACCTCGAACATCGTCTCGGCAGCCGAACACACTATGGCGCTCATGCTGGCCTGCGCGCGCAACGTCGCCCAGGCGAACGCGTCCATGCATGCCGGCAAGTGGGAGCGTTCCCGCTTCACCGGCGTGGAGCTGTACGAGAAGACGCTCGCCATCTTCGGCCTGGGCCGCGTGGGCGGCTTGGTGGCCGAGCGCGCCCGCGCCTTCGGCATGAAGCTCGTCGGCTACGACCCGTATTGCAGCCCGGAGCGCGCAGAGCAGCTGGGCGTCAAGCTGTACGACACGGTGGACGAGATCGTGCCGTTGGCCGACTTCGTCACCGTGCATCTGCCCAAGACCGAGGAGACCATCGGCATGTTCGGGCCCCATCAGTACGCGGCCATGAAGGACGGCGTCATCCTGGTGAACGCGGCACGCGGCGGCATCTACAACGTGGACTCGCTCGCCGACTTCTTGGCCGCGGGCAAGATAGGCGCGGTGGGGCTGGACGTGTACGAGTCCGAGCCCTGCACGGAAAGCCCGCTGCACGAGTTCGACAACGCCATCCTGATGCCGCACTTGGGCGCTTCCACCAAGGAGGCGCAGCGGCGCGCCGGCGTGCAGATAGCGGAATACGTGGCCGCAGGGCTGGAAGGCTCCGTGGTTCCCACGGCCGTGAACATGGCGCCGGTGCCTCCCGACGTGCTGGACGCGGTGGGCCCCTACGTGCCCGCCTGCCAGATGATGGGACGGCTGGTCGCGCAGCTTCTGGGCGACATGCCCAAGACCCTCAAGGTCACGGCGGCGGGCTCCATCGTCGGCGCCGACCTGTCCATCCTGGTGGCCGGCGCGCTCGGCGGCATCCTGTCGTACCGCCGCGCCGGCACGGTCACGCCGGTGAACGCCGAATCGGTGGCCGCGCGCCACGGCATCAAGGTGGAGACCGAAAGCGTGGCCGACGCGCAGGAGTACGCTTCCACCGTCACGGTGTGCGCCGACGGCGTGGAGGCGGGCTGCACCATGGCCGCCGCCGCGCAGTCGCCGCGCATCGTGTCGCTTTTGGACTACAAGATAGACATCGCGCCGGGACGCGACTCGCTCGTGTTCGAGTACGTGGACGCGCCGGGGCGCATCGGCACCATCGGCACCATCCTGGGCGAGGCGGGCGTCAACATCACCACCATGCAGGTGGGCGCCAAGCCCGAAGAGCGATGCGCGCTCGTGTACGTGAACGTGGAAGGCGACGTGTCCGACCAGGTCATGGCGAACCTGCGCGCCGGCGTCGCCGACCTGAAGAACCTCTGGCACGTGAAGCTGTAGGGCCGCCG
>CAJFVW010000099.1 GCA_904420575.1 uncultured Gordonibacter sp. | reverse complement strand
CGCCTCCATGGCGGCCGTGCTGCTTTCCGCCGGCACGCCGGGCAAGCGCTTCTGCCTGCCGAACTCCATGGTGCTCATCCACCAGCCTTCGGGCGGGGCTCAGGGGCAGCAGACCGAGATCGCCATCGTGGCCGACTTCATGCTCAAGACGCGTCAGCGCCTGAACAAGATCCTGGCCGACAACACGGGCCAGACGCTGGAGACCATTCAGCTGGACACGGAGCGCGACAACTACATGACCGCTGAAGAAGCGAAGGCCTATGGTCTGGTGGACGACATCATTTTCCGTCACGGCGGCGCGCAGGACGCGCAGACAGGCGAATAGCACCCATGATCAACGATCGAAAAGACGACGGCTTCGGAGGCGATCCCGCGGACATCACGTGCGCGTTCTGCGGGAAGACGCCTCAGGAGGTCACGGCCATGATCTCGGGCCCGAACGGCATCTACATCTGCGACGAGTGCATCTCGGTGTGCGCCGACGCCATGATGCGCGATCTGGGCCTGCACCTGCCGCAGGACGACGACCTCTCCGACGACATGCCCCAGGGCATGCCCTCGCAGGGAACCGCCCGCCATGCCCGCCACGGGGCGGGCAGGCATGCCGACGCGCCCGTGACGGACGCGCCCGACCCGGCGACCGTGCTGGGAAGCCTGCCTACCCCGCACGAGCTGTACGCGAACCTTTCCGAGCACGTGGTGGGCCAGGAAGAGGCCAAGCGCGCCCTTTCGGTGGCCGTGTACAACCACTACAAGCGCATCAGCCTGGGCGCGGATGCCGAAGAGGGGGATGTGGAGCTGGCCAAGAGCAACATCATGCTCCTCGGCCCCACCGGCTCCGGCAAGACGCTTTTGGCCCAGACGCTCGCGCGCACGCTCCAGGTGCCGTTCGCCATCGCGGACGCCACCACGCTCACCGAGGCGGGCTATGTGGGCGAGGACGTGGAGAACATCCTCTTGAAGCTCATCACGGCGGCCGACTTCGACGTGCCGCGGGCCGAGATCGGCATCATCTACATCGACGAGATCGACAAGATCGCGCGCAAGGCGGAGAACCTGTCCATCACGCGCGACGTTTCGGGCGAGGGCGTGCAGCAGGCGCTGCTCAAGATCGTGGAAGGCTGCGAGGCCAGCGTGCCCCCGCAGGGCGGGCGCAAGCATCCCCAGCAGGAACTCATCCACATCGACACGACGAACATCCTGTTCATCCTGGGCGGGGCGTTCGTGGGCCTGGCCGACATCGTGGCCCAGCGCGTGGGCAAAAGCGGGCTGGGCTTCGCTGCCGAGCTGCCGGAAAGCAAGAAGCAGGCGGAAGCCGAGCTTCTGGCGCAGGTGCTTCCGGAAGACCTGAACAAGTACGGCATGATCCCCGAGTTCGTGGGCCGCATCCCGGTCGTCACGGCGCTTTCCGAGCTGTCCGAAGACGACCTGGTGCGCATCCTCACCGAGCCGAAGAACGCCTTGGTCAAGCAATACACGAAGATGTTCGACTTCGAAGACGCGCAGCTGGTGTTCGAGCCGGAGGCGCTGCGCGCCATCGCGCACGAGGCCGTGGAGCACGGCACGGGCGCGCGCGGCCTGCGCTCCATATGCGAGCGCGTGCTGCAGGACGTGATGTACGACCTGCCCGAACACGAGGGCGCGTCCACGGTGACCGTGCGGGCGAGCGACATAACGGGGGAGACCAAGCCGGAGATAGTCGCGGCCCAGGAAGAAGAGAAGCAGAGCGCGTAGGGATCGCGGCGCGGTCGAAAGAGGCTATCGGGCGGGCGGATCGCTAAAGGGCGGCGCCCGCCTTTCGGTTCGAGAGACGAAACGACGAAAGAGCACACCATGGCTGAAAACACGAACGAGAAGACCAACGGCGGCACTGCCGGCTACGACTTCGCGGCGCACGAGCGCCCGCTGTTCGAAGCGTGGAAGGACGCCGGTTATTTCCAGCGCACGCCGGGATTCGGGCCGCGCGCGAACGATCCCTTCACCGTGGTCATCCCGCCGCCGAACATCACGGGCGTGCTGCACATGGGCCATGCGCTGAACGAGACCATCCAGGACACCTGCATCCGCCGCGCGCGCATGCAGGGACGTCCCACGCGCTGGGTGCTGGGAACCGACCATGCCGGCATCGCCACGCAGACCAAGGTGGACAAGGCGCTT
>CAJFVW010000098.1 GCA_904420575.1 uncultured Gordonibacter sp. | reverse complement strand
TGTCGGGCTTGCCGTTCGTGAACACCACCATGGAGGCCACCGTGTAGGAGCCGTGGATGGTGGAGATGTCGAAGCACTCGATGCGCAGGGGCGGCCCGTCCAGGGCAAGGGCGCTCTCCAGCTGCAGAAGCGCGTCGTTGATGCGCTTGTCGTCGTAGTTCGTGCGCACCTTGTAGCGCATCAGCGTGTGCTTCGCGTTCGTCTCGGCCATGCCCACGAGCTCGGCCTTCTCGCCCTTCTGCGGCGCGGTGAAGCGCACCTTCGCACCGTGGGGGCTGGCCAGCTTCTCGGTGAGCCATTCCTCCATGGCTTCGCGGTCCTCGGGCTCGTCGCGCAGGATGACCTCGTGCGGGATGGACGTGGTGGCGTCGTAGTAGCGCAGCAGGAACATGTGCAGCAGGTCGTCGTCGGGCACGTCCTTGCCGCGGTTCAGCACGAACTCGTTCGAGTTGATGATGCGGCCCTCGCGCACCATGAACACGTGCACGCCCGCCACCGTCTCCTCGCGGAACAGGCCCACCACGTCGGCGTCCAGGTTGCGCGTGGACACGGCGTGCTGCTTGTCGGCCAGGCCGTTGATGGTGTCGATGCGTGCCTTGATGCGTGCCGCGCGCTCGAAGTCGAGCTCGGCGGCCGCCTCCTGCATCTCGCCGGTCAACTCGTCCACGAACTCGCGGTGCTGGCCGGACAGGAACCGCTCGATACGCCGCACGTTCTCGGCGTACTCCTCCGGCGTGATGCGGCCGCAGCACGCGCCGGGGCCCAAGCCCACGTGCGCGTCGAAGCACGGGCGCTCCACCTCGCAGTTCAGGAACGCGTTTTTGTCGCCGCGTTCCAACTTGCGCGTCATGCGCCGCCATTCGGCGCACGATGTGGCGCACAAAGGGACCACGCGGCGCGCGATGTCCACCATGTCGCGGGCGGCGCGGCTGTCGGTGTAGGGTCCGAAGTACTTGGTGTCGGGTCGGTGCCTCTCGCGCGTGTACTTGATGGCCGGGTACGCGTCGCCCTTGGTGAGCGCGATGAACGGGTAGGACTTGTCGTCCTTGAAGTCGGCGTTGAAGAACGGGCTGTGCTGGTTGATGAGGTTCTTCTCCAGCACCAGCGACTCGTGCTCGTTCTCCACCACGATGTAGTCGAAGCTGTCTATCTGGTCGACCAGCAGCGGTATCTTGGCGCGGTCGTCCTGGAAGTTCACGTACTGGCGCATGCGGGCACGCAGCTGTTTCGCCTTGCCCACATAGATGACCTGGCCGGACTTGTCCTTCCACAGGTACACGCCCGGCAGCGCCGGCACGCTGTCCAGTTCGCGCTTGATGCGTTCGAGCTTATCGGCCGCCGCGCCCGCCCCCGCCTCGGGGTCGAAGGCGCGCATGGCGCGGTCGAGCGAGGGGCGCCGCCGCCCCTCGCGCTCGAGGCGCGCGGCGGCAGTCGCGTCATCCCAGGCCACGGCTTCGCCCGCATCTTCCAGGCGTTCGAAGCCGCCCGCGTCGCCGTCGGAGAAGGAGTCGGCGAACGGCTCGCCGTTCTGATTATGGTGTTCGCGTCGTTCGTCCATGCCGCCAGTATAGCAAACCGCACAGGCGTTCCCGTCGCCCCGACCGCCCTCCACGCGGTTTGCAAAAGAGCCGGACCATGGACCGAGCAGGGCCCGCAGGCGTCCACCGTCCCGCCTGCGGCGCCCCTCGAGCGGATGGGCGAACGCGGGTGGACGAAATCGCCTCGATTCTTTATCTTAATTTGTAAATAATCGGAGATGGTCGGTTGTGACCAGGCGCTTTCCATACAGCGTTCGGCCGGAGAGCTCCAAGAGGCGCAGAATCTACGGAATCGGGGCAATTCTGTCCACGGCCGCCCTGCTTGTCCCTCGGAACGAGGCGGCACGTCGGCCACGCGCGATTCGAACCCGGGACCGTGGACCGCGCAAGTCCCGCAGGCGGCGAAACGGCGCAGCGAAGGCCGGAAAGCCGAAGCAAGGGGTTCTCCCCCATGCGCGCGGCCGCGCGTTCTGGTATGCTCGCAGGTGCCGACATGCCCGAAGGCGCCGCCGGGCGATGCGCAGGGCGCTTCTTTGCGCCCGCACGAGCGGCGCCGGGTGCGCACGCAGGCACCGCAAGCCGCTGGCGAACTCGTGCCGCAGGGACGCCGCAAGCCGGCGGCCGCAGGCCGCGAGCGCATGCCACATATGAAGACGCAGGGAGCGGAAGGACGCATGGACCGCACGGAAGACAGCCCGAAGACCGCCAAACGCCGAGAGCGCGAAAAGCGCACCATCTCCCAGATGGTGGCGCTCAACTGCGCCGGCAATCATGCGCCCGAAGCGCGCACCGAGCGGGCGCACTGCGGCGAGGCCGTATGCCCGGAATGCGCGCAGATGGACGCCTACGCCGTGCTGCGCACGGAGCGCTGCCGCAAGATGGAAGCGAAGACCTCGTGCGAGGAATGCGGCAACCATTGCTATCGCCCCGAAATGCGCGACCGGATCCGCTCCGTCATGCGCTACGCCGGCCCCCGCATGCTGACGAAGCACCCTGTGGCCGCCGTCCGCCACCTGCTGGGGCGCTGACGCCGCCGGCGAGGCGGCCGGCCTCACGACGCGGCCGCACGCCCATCGCCGGCCGCCACGGCGCCCTGCCGTCGGTGGCCGACCCCTTGCGCGCCGCCGGCACCGGCCACCGATGGGCATTGTTTCGTCTTTTTTAAAAATCCGCCGCCGCGGCTTTCCGTTATCTATAATGAAGGACGTCCGAGCAACGTCAACAGGAGGTCCGCCGTGAGCTACGTCGAACGAGTCATCGAACAGGTCAAAGCCAAGAACGCCGAGCAGCCCGAATTCATCCAGGCCGTCACCGAGGTGCTCACCTCGCTGGAGCCGGTCATCGAAGCGCATCCCGAATACGAGGCCGCAGGGCTCCTCGAGCGCATCGTGGAGCCGGAACGCGTGGTCATGTTCCGCGTGCCCTGGGTGGACGACGAAGGCAAAGTCCAAGTGAACCGGGGCTTCCGCGTGCAGTTCAACAGCTGCCTGGGGCCCTACAAGGGGGGCCTGCGCCTGCATCCTTCCGTGAACCTGGGCATCATCAAGTTTTTGGGCTTCGAGCAGATCTTCAAGAACAGCCTGACCACGCTGCCTATGGGCGGCGGCAAGGGCGGCTGCGACTTCGACCCGAAGGGCAAGTCCGACGCCGAGGTCATGCGTTTCTGCCAGAGCTTCATGACCGAGCTCTGCAAGCACATCGGCGCCGACACCGACGTGCCGGCCGGCGACATCGGCACGGGCGCGCGCGAGATCGGCTACCTGTTCGGCCAGTACAAGCGCATCAAGAACGTCTGGGAAGGCGTGCTCACGGGCAAGGGCCTGTCCTACGGCGGCTCGCTGGCCCGCACGCAGGCGACGGGCTACGGCCTGGTCTACTTCGTGCAGGAGTACCTGAGCTGCCACGACGACGACTTCGCGGGCAAGACCGTGGCCGTGTCCGGCTCCGGCAACGTGGCCATCTACGCCACCGAGAAGGCCCAGCAGCTCGGCGCCAAGGTGGTCACCCTGTCCGACTCCACCGGCTGGATCCACGACCCGGCGGGCATCGACCTGGACCTGGTGAAGCAGATCAAGGAAGTCGAGCGCGGACGCATCAGCGAATACGCCAAGCGCAAGGAAGGCGTGGACTACCACGACGGCCGCGGCGTGTGGAGCGTGCCGGTGGACATCGCGCTGCCGTGCGCCACGCAGAACGAATTGCTCATCGAGGATGCGAAGCAACTGGTCGCCAACGGCGTGAAGATCGTGGCGGAGGGCGCGAACATGCCCACCACCATGGAGGCCACCGACTACCTGATGGAGAACGGCGTGGTGTTCTGCCCCGGCAAGGCGGCGAACGCCGGCGGCGTAGCCACCTCCGGGCTGGAGATGTCGCAGAACTCCGAGCGCCTGTCCTGGACGTTCGAGGAAGTCGACGCCAAGCTGCAGGGCATCATGAAGAACATCTACCATGCGGCCGACGACGCGGCCAAGGAGTTCGGCCACGAGGGCAACTACGTCATGGGCGCCAACATCGCCGGCTTCAAGAAGCTGGCCGACGCCATGATGGCCCAGGGCATCGTGTAGTCCTCGCCCGGCCTGCCATATGGCGCTTGGGAAGGCGCGGCCGATTCGGCCGCGCCTTCCTCATTTTCTGGCGAAGCTCTCGTTCCTACAGCTCTTCGACGACCTTCGCCGACACCACGTTGCTGGGAGAGATGAGGATGACGCCGACCGAGCCCTTCTCGGGCGCGTCGACGTAGAACGTGCCGTCTGCCGTCTCTCCCATGACGAACAGGGCTTCGTCCTGCGTCGAGACGACGATGTCGAGGCCGTCCGCCACGCGCTCGACGAGCCTCTTGTCGGGCGTGAGCGCCACGACGAAGTCCACCTCGTGCTTCTCGAAGTAGACGATCTGACGCTTGAGCGCCATGAGGGACGTGCGGCCGTCCACGCTGAAGACGCCGAAACGGTGGCCGCCTTTCTTCAGGATGACGCCTTCGCGGTAGTGCGGCAGGTCCGTCGTGTCGAGGGAGAACACCGTCGCGTTCTTGTCCTCGTAGCTGGCGCGGACGTCCTCGACCGTGACCGGTTTCCTCGCGTCCTTCTTCCCGGAACCCGACGCCGCACCGGCCGGGTCCTTCGCGCCCGGAGCCGCACCTTCGCCTCGTCCGGCGGAAACCGTGCCCTCATCGTCGTCGGCCGAGGCCGCGCCCCCGCCCGCGTTGGGGCCTTCGGCATCTCCCGCACCGCCCGGCGCAGGCTCCGGCGCCCCGTCTTCGGATCCCACCGAGCCCGCCTGCGCGTCAGGGCCGCCCGCATCGGAAGCGCCGCCTGCGGCGAACCCTACCGCGTCCTCGTCGTCGGCCGCGCCGCCCGCCTTCTGCGGTTCGACCGTCCCGGCGTACACGATGGTGGTGTAGCCGTCCATGCTGCCGAAGGTGTCGTCGAGAGACGAGGCGGCGACGTTCCAGGAATGGCCGGCCACGATGTAGCCGAGCAGGCAGCAGCCTCCGAACACGACCAAGGCCACGAACACGAGCAGGGCGATTTTTTCACGAGAGCGCTCAGACATAATGCCCGTATTATACGCTGCGGAACGCACAGGCCGCCCGCCTGTCCGCAACCGACAGAATATCGACAGTGGCCGGAAAACAGCAGGCCGAACCGGCCGTCAGCGCAGCAGCTTCTCGTAGGCCACGCGGTCGGGGGTGGCTCCTTCCGCATGGTCGATGTAGACGGTCCCGCACTCGGCGTAGCCGCGCTTGAGCAGCAGCCGCCGCATGGGGGCGTTGCCCGGATGGGTGTCGATGCGCACGCTGGCCAGGCCTTCCTGCCAGGTGAGGCTCTCGGCCTGCTCGAGCAGAAACGACGCGGCGCCCCGCCCGCGATGCGCGAGCGCCACGGCCACGCGATGCACCACCCCGTAGCCCGGGTCGGCCGACGAGGAGTCGGTGAGCCACGCGCCGGCCGTGATGAAGTCGTAGATGCGCTCTCCCGAGAACCCGACCATCATCGTCGCCACGGCCAGATCGCCGTCCTTCGCCACGTAGGACTCGCCGCGCGTCACGTCGGCCTCCACGACGGCACGGTGCGGGTAGCCTCCCTGCCACTGGTCGATGCCGAGCGCCTGCAGCGCAGCGCGCCCGTCGGCGAGGATGCCCATGATGAGGTCGATGTCCTGTTCGCCAGCCTTGCGAAAATCCACGTCTTCCGAATCCCCTTCTCCGATGAGTTGCCGGCGCCTAGCGGAGCAGTCGCTCGTAGGCGACCCGCCGCTTCTGGCGGCCGAACACGTCGCGGACCTCGATGGTGCCGCACCGCTCGTAGCCGTGCTTCTCCAGCAGCCTCTGCATGGGAACGTTGCGCTCGTACACGTCGGCGCGCAGCGACGCGCGGTCGCCGGCGCGTGCGATGCGCTCGGCGCGGTCGAGCACGAACATGCCCACGCCGCGATGGCGGGCGTCCTCGTCGACGGCCACCCAATGCAGCTCCGCGTAGGGCTGTGGGCAGGCGTCGGTTTCGGTGAGCCAGGCACCCTCGATGCCGCGCGCGTAGTTCTTGTCAGGCGAGAACGACACGGCGAACACCGCAAGCGGATTGCCCCGTGCGTCTTCGACCACATGGCAGGTGCCGTCCTTGATGCTTCGCATGAGGCGTCGCGACGAAGGGTACTTCTTCGGGCCTTCGTCGATGCCGAGCGCGGCTATGGCCTGCCGTCCCTCTTCCAGAAGGCGCGACACTTGGGCGAAGTCCTCGCGGGTGGCCGGCCTGTCCGCGTAGTAGCCCAGCTCCGACGCACGTCCCGCGAACAGCGGCGGATCGGGCTCCCCTGACACCACGCCCGCCGCCGCGTCGGCGGGCGCCTCTTCGCGCTCCGTCACCAGCACCACCATGGCCACGATGGCCACGCAGCCGGCGACGTCCCATGCCGACACCGGCGCCTGCAGCCACAGCGCCGAGATGACCAGGGCGGCCACAGGCTCGATGCTGCAGAGCAGGCTCGCCTTCACCGGCCCGGCGTCGGCAACGCCCTGCAGGTAGAGCATGTAGGCGCCCAGCGTGCCCACGAGCACGATGGCCACGATGGCCACGAGCGCGCCGCCCGACAGCTGCACGGGCATGGCCCAGGGTTGCACGGCCACCGTGGCCGCCGCGCCTCCGAAGAGCATGGCCAGCCCCGTCACCAGAAGCGACCCCCACTTGCCCAGCACGCGCACCGGAAGGAGCGTGTAGAACGCGAGCGCCACCGCAGAAAGCAGCCCCCACGCGAACCCCTCCGGCGGGATGGCCAGGCTCCCCAAATCCCCCTGCGTGGCGAACGCGAACATGCCGGCCAGCGCGCACAGAAGCCCGGCCACCTCCCGCACGCGGGGAAGGCGGCGCGCCCGCACGCACACGTACAGCATGATGAGCACGAGGCCCACCTGCTCGAGCGCCGTGCCCGTGGCGGCGTTGGTGTAGCCGATGGTGGTGAGGTAGCTCACCTGGGTGAGCAGGATGCCGAAGAGCGCGAAGGCCGCGATCTGCACGACGGAGCGCACGTCGCGGAACACGGCGATCAGGCTCCGCCAGTCGCGCACAGCCGTCATGAACAGGAAGCACGCCGCCGCGATGACCATGCGCGCGCACGTGATCCACAACGCGGGCACGCCGTAGCCGTCCATGAGCAGCTGGGCACATGTGCCGGAAAAGCCCCAGCACACGCCCCCTGCAAGCGCGCAGGCCACGCCACGCGCCATATGTCGCCGAGGCGTCGCCGCCACCGCTTCTGCCACGCCTTCCGTCCTCTTTCCTGCAGCCGCCGGATGCCCGTGAAAAAATGCCGCAGCGCATTGTCGCACGTCCGCACCCGGCGGTAAAGACGTTGCGCGGAAGAATGTCCCGGATTCCTAGAGCATCCGCTTGAGGAAGGCCCCCGTGTGGCTGTCGGGGACCTGCGCGACCTCTTCGGGCGTCCCCTGGGCGACGATGGTGCCGCCCCGCTCGCCGCCGTCGGGGCCCAGATCCACGATATGGTCCGCGCACTTGATGACGTCCAGGTTGTGCTCGATCACCAGCACCGTGTTCCCGGCGTCCACCAGGCGCTGGAGCACGATCAGCAGCTGGCGCACGTCCTCGAAGTGCAGGCCGGTGGTGGGCTCGTCCAGGATGTAGAAGGTCTTGCCGGTCTGGCGCTTCTGCAGCTCGCTGGCCAGCTTGACGCGCTGCGCCTCGCCGCCGGAAAGCGTGGTGGCG
>CAJFVW010000097.1 GCA_904420575.1 uncultured Gordonibacter sp. | reverse complement strand
TCCTCGTAGATGGACTGGCGGCCGGCCTCGCGCACGATGGACGCGATGACGCCCTTGGCGTTCTGGGCGGCGATGCGGCTCACGTCGTCAGGCGTGACGTCGCGCTCCTCGAATTCCTCGTACTCGCCCGTCTCTTCGTCGGGCTCGCCCACCGGCACCAGCTCGTAGACGTAGATGTGGCCCGTCTGGCGGTCGATGGTCACCCGCGCGTCCCATTCCAGGTCCAAGATGCGCTCGTAGCTTTTCGCAAGCGATTGCTCCAAACGCTCGATCAGGTAGAACTCGTCGATCTTTCGTTCATGGGCCAGCGCCTGCAGGGCCTCGATCAGTTCTGAACTTGCCACGTCTTCGCTTCCTTTCCTATGAGCTGAAATCGATCGTGCCCTTGACGTGGGCACGTTTGATGTTCGCATGGGCCACGCGCACGGTGGCGCCGTCCACGTCCAGCAGGACGTCGTCCCCGTCGGTTCCCACGAGCATTCCCGTGAAGGAGCTGCGGCCGTCCACCGCGGACACGGTCTTCACGACGGCCTGTTCGCCCGCGAACCGCGCGAAATGCTCGAGCGTGCGCAGGGGACGGTCGATGCCGGGAGACGACACCTCCAGCATGTACGCGCCGGGGAACGGGTCGATCTCGTCCATGAGGTCGTTGATCCACGCCTGGGCCGCCGACAGCTCGTCGAAGCTGACGCCGTCCTCCGTGTCGATGTACACGCGGATGGTCGGCGCCTTCTTGGCACCCGCCACCTCGAGCGTCACGATCTCGACGCCTTCCTGGCGCGCACGGGGGACCAGCGCGTCGAGCAGTTGCTGTTCCTTCTTGCTGAGCACGGCCGTCCTCCTGTTCCGTCGTCGTGGCTGCCGTCCTCACGGGGCGGACGGGCCCTTACAAACAAAGAAAGCGGGAACAAGCCCACTTTCTCGTGTGTCGAAAGTATGGTGCGCGCATGCGCGCTTGCTGCATCATTGCCTTGCCTTTATACCATATCGGCAACGGTTTGCCTAGTTCGTCCGCGCCCCAGCGCGCAACTTCCCCACATTTGGGACGCGAACAGGCAGCGGGCAGCCGGAGAACGCCGGGGGCTGCTGGGCTGCCATACGGGACGCGGGCTCCTCTGCGGCGCCGCAATCGGCGGCCACTCGGGGCGGTTTCGACGGCGATGACGAAGGCGAAGGCGGGCATCCAACAAAACGGCTCCTGCTGCTACAAAATGACCGAAACCTGCGCTTTCGAAAACACGCTGCAGCGCAGGCGAGCGCCCATCTCGGAAAAACCCCTGATCGCGATGGGGCGTTTGTGGCGTGGCGCAGGAAGCGCCGCAAGAAAAAAGCAGGTTTCGGTCATTTTGTAGCAGCGGAGGGCCTCTCGGAGTGCAGGGCACTCGCGAAGTACGTGCGAGCGAGGCGGTCAAGGCGCAGGCCGTGCTGCCCGCGCCGAGAGGCCCGGAGCCTGTGGCCACGTACAGGTTGCCGCCCTTGACGACGATCCGCCCCCGCCCGCCCCTCTGGGGCAGCCCCGCCCTCGAGGCTGATGGGCCGCCGGGCCGCCGCGCTTGGCGCCTCGCGCCTGCGTTTCGCCCGGGCGACGGGCGGGAAACGGCTCGCGAGGCGCAGCGGCGCGCGGCGCGTGCGGGCGCACAATCGGACTTCGACCGCATTCGCAAGCGAAAGGAAGGTCCGACCATGAACATCCTCATCACGGGCGCCGGCTCGGGCATCGGGCTGGCCGCCGCCGAGCGGCTGGCCGCGCGCGGCCACGGAGTCATTGCCGGCGTGCACACCCAGGAGCAGCTGGACTGCGTGCTCGCCGAGAAACACCACCCCAACATCCTGTTCGTGAAGCTGGACGTGACCGACCCGGTGGACAAGCTTCTGGCCGGCGAGTTGGCGCGCATGTTCGACATCGAGGTCTACTTCGGCAACGCCTCGGTGGGCACGGGCGGGTCGATGGCCGAGATAGACATGGACCTGGTGCGCCAGACGTTCGAGACGAACGTGTTCTCCATGTTCGAGATAGCCCAGAACGTGCTGCCGCCCATGCTGGAGCGCGGCCACGGACGCCTCATCTTCATGTCGTCGCTCATCGGCGAGGTGCCGCTGCGCTTCTTCGGCCCCTACGCCGCCACGAAGGCGGCCATCGCCACGCTGGCGCGCTCACTGCACCAGGAGGCCGCGCTGTTCGACGCCGACATCCGCATCACGGTCGTGCTGCCGGGCGCCTACCACACCGGCTTCAACCAGCGCATGATCGACGGCAAGTTCGGCTGGATGCGCGAGGGCAGCTACTTCGAGGACGACATCCCGAAGCTCTGCAAGCGCGAACACGTGCTGTTCAACGTCATGGAGAAGAAAAGGCTCGCCTCCATCGTGCGCGCCGTGGAGAAGGCGGCCACCAAGCCGCATCCCCGCTTCAAGTACGTCGCCCCGCCTTCCCAGGCCCTGGGCGCGAAGCTGTACGTGGCGGCGTTCCGCTAGGACTGGGCAGGACCCCTCGGATCGCCGGCGCCCGTTTGATACTCAAGGTCGGGGGCTTCGCCGGCCGGACCCCCGGCCTGCGCCTGGCGGGACCCTCCGGCTCCCGTTCTCTGTGCGCCCCCAGGATGGCAGGCGCTCAGGCGGAGAAACTCGTCGGCGAGCGCTTCGGGGGTCTCGCGCAGGCCGGATTCCAGCCAGCACACGAGCATGTTGTAGAACGCGCCGGCGTAGAAGTACAGCTGATAGCGTTCGAGCGAGGCGGCCGGCATGTCCCCGTGCGCGGCGATCTCGCAGTCGGTGACGACGTCGAGCAGCGTGATGGCGGCGTGCGCGCGGTGGAACGCGAGCACGGCGTCGGAATGGTCGCGGTAGAAGCGGAACTGGTAGAGCACGGCCTGCCGGCTGCGCGGCGCGGCGCCGACGGGCATGCCTTCGTGGTAGAGGCGCGCCATGCGCCGGATGCCGTAGTCGACAAGGCCCTCCACGCTGCCGAAGTTGCGGTAGAACGACGCGCGCGCCACGCCGGAGCGTCCCACGAGCTCGGTCACCTTCACCTGCGAGAGGTCCTTCTCCTGCGCAAGCTCGAGCAGCGCCTGGAACAGCCGGTCCTTGACCTGCAGGTTCGCCTCTTTCCGCTTGTCCATGATACGGTTTCCTCCCTTTTGTCTCACATCCGCGGATGCGGTTCCACACTTCTTCATGATACAGTATGTCTCACATTGGACGAGGGAGGTATCGCATGGTCTTCTATTTCAGCGGAACGGGGAACAGCCAGCTTGCGGCCGTCCAGATAGCGGAGGCGACGGGGGACGGGCTCGTGTCCGTCAACCGCCTGGTGAAGCTCGGGGAGCCGGGCTCGTTCCAATCGGAACGGCCGCTCGTGTTCGTCGCGCCCACGTACTCGTGGCGTCTGCCCCGCGTGGTGGAACAATGGATGGAGGCGGCGGAGTTCGCGGGCAACAAGGACGCCTACTTCGTTCTCACCTGCGGCGGGAGCGCAGGCAACGCGGCGAAGTACGCGCGACGGCTGTGCGAGCGGAAGGGCCTCGCGTTCCGAGGGCTGGTCGAGGTGGCCATGCCGGAGAACTACCTGGCGCTCGGCCCCACGCCGGAGGCGGGCGAATGCCAGGCCATCATCGAGGCGGCACGGCCTCGCATCGCCGCGCTGGCGGAACTGGTGCGCACGGGCGAGCCCTTTCCCGACGAACCCCCTACGCTCGTGGGACGGCTGGAGAGCGGCCCCGTGAACCCGCTGTTCTACCGCTTCTACGTGCACGACTCAGGGTTCGCCGTGAGCGACGCGTGCATCTCGTGCGGGAAATGCGCGGCACGCTGTCCCCTGAACAACGTGGAGCTGGCCGACGGCAGGCCCGTGTGGAAAGGGAACTGCACCCATTGCATGGCCTGCATTGCGGGGTGCCCCGTCGAGGCCATCGAGTACAAGAGCGTGTCCGTGGGCCGCCATCGCCACTACGTGATGGACGACGCGCTGTGCTGGGACGAGGGAACGCCGCGAGCGTAGCGGAGAGACGGCCCGCCGCGCCGGGGGGGTCGGCCGGCGGCCCCGGCCGGCCAGGCTTCTACTTCCCCGCCACCAGGTCGGCGGCCATCTCGCGCAGCTTGAACTTCTGCACCTTCATGGACGGCGTCATGGGGAAGTCGTCCACGAAGAACACGCGCTTGGGCACCTTGTAGCGC
>CAJFVW010000096.1 GCA_904420575.1 uncultured Gordonibacter sp. | reverse complement strand
CGTGACTCTGCTGGAGGGGTAGCCGCACCGGACGGCGGGCTTATGAGGCTGTCGGAAAAGTGCGCAAGATTCTTGACGGTACCTAGCCGCATGGCTCGCATAAGGGGTAAACCGCCAGTTACTATTTTTATCTTCGACGGGACAAAACACGTGCCAAACCCTGAAACAGCGGTTTGCGCCAAATGCGCCTCCTTGCTTCGTTGGCCTTTATCATACTATTTTGTTGTTAGTTTGGTTTGCCTCGCTTAGCTCCAAGCTATAACAAAGTCGTCCTTGGTATAGCTGCGCGTTCTCTCACGGCCGCGCGCTTCCTGCCATGCACCGACGAGCAACAGCCGCACTTCGGCCTCACGCGCCGCCAGAGATGGCGAACGCTCGTTTCAGAGAAGCATTTGAATTGGGTGCTATTTCGCTGCGCGCTGGTGAATCAACGCCTCGATTCGAGCGAGGTCTTGCTCGGAATAAAGCGTGTAAACAAGGTCGAACGGGTTGACCGCGACCTTGCGGACGTTGTCGCCGAACTCTCGCTTGATTGACGGGGGAACCAGCAAAGTGCCGAACTCGCCGAACCGCTCGATATTGTCCAGATTCTCTAGAATACGAGCCTCGACCTTCGGCGACCTGATCAATGCCAGGTCATTGGCGAACCGCTCGGCGTATTCCAACCTAGTCATGAGCAGACCGTTTGCTGGCTACCGCCTTCATGAGATCCTCGCGGGACGAGTAATAGCGCCCGGCTTCGAAGTCCGCACGGGATTCACGAAGGGCATCCCCGAGGCGCTGTTCGTAAAGAGCCTCTTCGACCGCTTCGTCGATCTGCTTCTGAAGAACGTCTTCGGACATGAAGACATACTTGCCCCGACCGTTTTCGGTAATGTAGACGATTTCTGCGTCCGCGATCGACTTGATTTCACGCTGCTGGTTCTTTAGAGCCGTTGAAGGGTAGATGGCTGGCATGATGTGCATCCTTTCAAGGTCCGCAATTACGGTCCTAATAACGGATGCTATCGTATCACGAAGCGAGCCTCAAGGGAAATGCCTGCCTCAGTCTACACTTTGCACCCACCTTCGCAGATAAGATTGACTGGGGGCTTCGTCAACCTGTGCGGGCGACCAGCCTGCCCGCACCCACCGGCCTAACGCGGCTCCCCCGGGGCCCTCAGGGCGCCTTACGGGAACAGCAGGTGGTCGTCGTTCGACTTTATCCTCTTCGCCGGAACGCCCCCGACGACGTCTCGCGACCCGACGTCTTTCGTGACGACCGCGTTGGCGCCGATGATCGCGTTGTCGCCCACGGACAGCTCGCCTATCACCTTCGCCCCCGCGCATACCCGCACCCCGTTTCCCAGCGTTGGCGGAACCTTGCTGTTCCCGAAGCCGATCGTGACCTGCTGGTTGATCCAGCAGTTGTCGCCGATCTTCCGGGCGCTCACGATGGTGGAAAACCCATGCTGTATGAACAGGTTCCTTCCGATGTCCTTGGTGGCCAGGTACAAGGTCTTCATCGGGGGAAACAGAACGCCGATGAGCCATCCGACGAAGTAATGGCAGCAGCGCGTTATTGGGCCTGCAGAACCCCCCCCCAGTACCTTATACGATGGATGACCAGGTTCCGGAATTCGGGATAGATCACCATCAGGACGATCGGATGGGGAAACGGGCCGTATTTCGCGTCATAGCCGTTCCTCTTGTGCCAGAAAAGCGAATCGTCGGCTATCACCCGCCTCTTCTCGCCGCCAACGACCGCCAGCAGAAGCATCGCCGGCAACACCCGCAGGATGTTCGCCGAAGTCCTCAGCAGCCTTTTCTTCTTATTCATTTCCCATGCCTTTCGCATGCCAGCTCACCTTCGCGACAAGCAACCCGGCAGCCCTTGCACTCGCCAGGCCGGCTTCCGAATCCTCGATCGCGATGCACCTGTCCGCATCGGCGCCCATCAGGTCCATGGCCTTGAGATAGGCTTCGGGCGACGGCTTTCCTTGCTCGACGTCTTCGCCGAAAACGAACCCGTCGAAAAGCTCCAGCATTCCAAAACGCTCCAGCAGGTCCAAGGCATTTCGTCTGGAGGCCGTGGTGACCAGGCATATCCCGCAGGTCGGCTTGATCTCGCGCAGAAAGGAGACCAGGACTTCGTTTTTCGACGCATGGCCCAAAAAGGACGCGTAGGCGCGCTGCTTCTCTTCGTGTATGCCCTCCAGCTCCGCCAGGGAAAGGTCCGGGTACATGTCAGGCAGGAAGTCCGTGTACTTCCTTCCCACGCATTTGCCGGCATAATCGTCGCGCGACAAGAAGCGGCCCGTCGATTCCAGCGCCTTCGAATAGGCCATGAAGTTCACCGAGTCGGTGTCGAACAGGGTGCCGTCGAGGTCCACCAGCACGCACATCCGGCCCCCATCGCTGGGCAGGCCGCAGGCGTGGCCCTGCCTCGCCAGGCTGCGGCGCTCCGCTGGCGACCCCCAACTGGCGAAAGACTCCGCCTCCACATACGTGAAGTAGTTCGCGTTGAAGCCTATCAGGTACGAAACGCAGTAGGAGACGAATATCGGCGAGATGCCATACGACGGGCTGCCGAGCGCCGCGTAGGCGTCGAGGAAATCACCGACGTCCGCAAAGCCGTACAGGCCCAGACTGATTATGCCGGACTTCAACTGCTTTTCAGCTATGTCGATTATCCGCGACTGCTCGTTCAACACTATGAAGCTCTTGTCCTTCAGGCGGGGAACGTCCTCGCTCAAGGACTCCACGTCTATCCCGACGACGAAATCCGAACCCAGCGGAAGCGGCCCGGAGCATATGCTGCAGTCGGCGTCCTTGACCACCATGGAGCCGGAAACGCCCATGCGCACGACGGTCTGGTACACGGTCGAGGCCGGGCCGTCGGTCTGCCCGTCCAGCAGACAGTACTCTATTCTGCGGTCAAGGACGGAGGATATCTGGCCCAGTCCGCCCCATCTTTCTATGTCTTCCTTGAGAAACGTCATCACGATCCTGTCGAAGGCGTCGCAGTCCATGCCTTCGAGGCATCGCTCGATCCACCGACGGCCATCGGGAGCCTTTTGCAGGAAGACGGGCATGGCATTGCCGCTTGGCGCCGCACAGGGGATGACGAGGTTCTTCATCGGCAGGCCCTTTCGATCTTGCGGATCTCGTCCAAAACGCAAGACAGGCGCCCGTCGAGAAAAAGGACCGTTTCCCTGTCGCCTGCGTAAGGGTAGATCCTCAGCAGATTGAGAAGCAGCATGTATCTCACCTCGACGACCAGAAGCGGATCGGCCAAGGACAGCCACCTGTCGAACAGGTTGCGCATCACAAGCAGCTTGACCGACGTGTTGTTCTTCGCAGACGCGCGAAACGACCACATCGAATCGACGTCCTGATAGACCTTTGCCATGTCGATGACCCAGGAATCGCAAAAGGAGTCCAGGAAGTCTATCAGGTACAGCTCCCCGTTCGAGATCATGATGTTCTCGAACGTCATGTCGCCATGGCATTCGCCAGGGCCGACCAAAGACCAGTCATGCCCGACCAAGAGGCGGAATGCAGTTTCGACTTCGATGCCCGGCGAATCGATGGCAGCGTATGTCGAGCGCGCCTTTTCCCGGATGACGTCCCCCAAATGCGAACCGGCCCCGCAAGCCGGCCCCGCGCCATAGATCGCGTCGAACAGCTCCCTTGCGATCTTGGGAACGTCGGACATGTGCATCCGCTCGAGGCGCTTGGCAAGGGTCACGCCCTGGATGTATTCCATGTCGAAATAGTACAGGCCGCCGTCGGTGCCTTCGCCCATCACGCGAGGAACCTTGAACGATCCGGCAGAATAGCCCCTCTGCTTGTCGCACTGCGCCTTGAGGCGGTGATTGTAGTCGGGGGAGCTGGAGAACTTGCGAACGAAGCGGAAGGGGCCTTCCTCTATGAGCCTGATGTCGCATCCCGAATGTCCAAGCAGCTTCTTCTCGAACATCTAGAGCACCTGCCCGCCGTATCGCTCGCCGAACCGCTCGGCCGAAAAGCCCTCCACCACGTCCTGGTACTCTTCGGGCGTGCCGAACGAGACATGGCTGGCGACCCGATACTCCAGAACGGGCATGCCGCGCCGCACGGCTTCGTTGAACAGGCCGCTTATGAACAGCTCGTCATAGCTGCAGGCATCCGAGTAGCCACGCAGCAGATCCAGGTACCGGGCGGCCGAAGGAAAGAGATAGGCGCCGCAGATGGCCCGGTCGCTGACCACTTTCTTCTCGACGGTCCCCACGACGTTTCCCTGCGCGTCGAATTCCGCATAGCTGTACTGCGGCAAGGACGACTCGAACGTCACTATCGCGCCGCCGTCGCCGTCCCGGAAGAACGGCTTTCTCCTGGCCATGTCGGCGAAAAGGCACGGGCACTCGAAAGCGTGGTCGCAATCGTTCACAAGGATGGGATCGTCGTTGTCTATGCGGTCCAAGGCGGCGGCCACGCTCAGCGAAGGCCCCTGGAGCACTTCGTCAAGGACGACGACGGACGCGTCCGGATAGACGTTGCGTATTGCCTCGTCGATGCGGTGCTCTACCACGTGCTGCCTCAAAACCACGAAGACGACGTTCGACACCTTCGCATGGGCAAGGACACTGTTCGCGGCCCAGTAGAAGAACGGCTTTCCGAACAGGGACAGCAACGGCTTGGGAACCAAGAACCCCTCTTTCGAGAAACGGGAGCCGTTGCCGGCCATGGGCATGATCAGATTCATTCGGGTTTCCTTTCCACAAAGACGTTGGAGCGCCCGCCGACCTGCGCGGGAAGGACACGGCTGCGTCCTGCATTCCGGGCGCGGCCGCGCCGTCGGACACAGCCTCTTTCCCGCCACGCCCGCCAACCCGCGCGGGAAGGGCACGGCCGATTTTCGGCCCGGAAAGGCGGCGTGCTTTCGACGAAGGCATGTCGGCCAGGCGTCAACGGCGGACGACGCGCTTTCGAATAGCCGAGGCGATCTCCAGCATCGCGCTGTTTTTCGCGAACAGCTCGACTGCGGAATACAGCAGAACGGACAGCGCCACGGACGAAAACAGGCAGGCAAGCGGATCCGCAACGAAGACGGACATCGCCGAGCAGACCCCGTAAACACCCAAGGCGCCAATTCCCGACTTGACAAGGCAAGGGAAGATCCCTTTCAAAGGAACCGACCTCCGTATGTACAGATAGTAGATGAAGAAGGTCAAGAACTCCGACGCGACCAGCGAAAACGCGGCGGCGTTCTTTCCGAAGTGCGGTATCAGGACAAGGTTCGAGGCGACGTTGAACAAGGCGACGGCAACGGTAACCGCCAAGACGGTCTTTTCCTTGTTCATCGGTATCAGGACGCATTGGCCGTAAAGGTACGCCAGCAAGCAGAACGGCACCGCCATCGCGAGTATCTTGATGGTGGGCGAAGCGTCCAGATACGAAGGCGTGGACAGAAGAAGGATCACTTGGTCCGAAAGCGCGACCAGGATGGCGACGCACGGAAAGGCGATCAAGGCCATTCTCCTGAACAGGTTCGAAACGGTCGAGGTCAGCGCCTCGTAGTCCCTGTTGGAAAAATAGACGGCCATGAGAGGGATGGCCACCGTCGTGAAGGCCATGGCCACCTTGCTGATGGCCCTGTACGCCTTCATGGCCAGCCCGAACTGCCCGACCTCCTGGTTCGAGGACAGAAAGCCAAGCAGGACCGAACTGGAATTCACGTACACGACGTTCGCGGCCAAGGAGACGAAGATGATGGCCATGGGGGCGAAATGCCTGAACACCGCCCTTGGCTTGGGAAGCTGGAAGCGGCAGTACTTCCTTGCATGGAAAAATCCGAGCAAGCTCGAACCCGCCGAGGCGAACACGGTGATGAAGCCGTAGAGCAGAAAGTCGTCGGGGGTGTGGATGAGAAGGAACATCAGGAAAAGGGAAACCACCTGGAAGGCTATCGCCCTGATGGTGATGAAGGCGTAGTCGGCCCGCGAAGTGTACACCCATTCGACCCCGACGACGTTGAACACGATCATGAGGCTGAAAAGCAGAAGGAAGTCGGCATACTCTCCCAGCCTGGGAATGAGCAGCAGGCAGCCCATCAGAAGGACGAACGAAGCGGCGCCCGTCAGAAGGTTGAGCGAAAACACCTCGGATGCGAACTTGCTGTACTCTTCCTTGGACCGGGAATACGCGACCGCGCCTTCGCGCGTTCCGTAGACCGCCGACCCGAACGTCGCTATGGTGATGAAGTATTGCACGAACGCATACGAGAAGTCGTATCTCCCGATGTCGGATATGTCCAGAATGTTCGAAACATAGGGAAACGTGATCAGGGGGAACAGCAGCGAACAGAGGATCCGCAGGGCGTTGAGCAGTCCGTTTTTCCATATGGAAGGGCGTGCCATCTAGGCAAGGCTCTCGCTTGCGTACGCTTCCACGGAATCGTCGAGGCGCATCGTTCCCGTCAAGTATTCCTCCCATTGGAAGGCGTTCACGTTGACGCTCATGTACCTTTGGGGGTCCGACCCGACATGGTGGAAGCCATGGCGCGAATGGTCCCGATACCTGCGGTCGTACTTGTGCCAGTAAAACCCTATCTGCGCCCTGTCGACCACCACCATGTTCTTTGCGAGGAAGTCCAGATAGTCCTTCACGGTCGGCTCGCACGCGTGATCGATCTTTCTTGCGTAGGAGTACGCGATGTAGGATTCGGAGCACGACATGCAGCTTGCGACCTGCTTCCTGGTTATGTTCTGAGGCAGATCGATATGGTCTTTTCTCAGAGGAAGGTCGAACAGCCGCTTCATGTCTTCCGCTTTCCCGAAATACAGGAAGTCCGACACGTAGAACGGGGTGAACATTCCGGCATACTCCGCCGTCAGGCACACGATGCGGCCATGCGGGCCCGAGCCCTCGGCAACGGGATTGCAATCGATCAGATCCTTGAAATAGGTGATGGCGCCCGGGGCGTACAGCCGCTGGTCCGTTCGCGACTTGCATACGTAGCGCCTCCCCAGGCTCATTGCCTTGTCGATGCCGGCCTTCGTGCTTGCCAACTGGTAGTTGATGTTCCCGTAGCCGGGGTTTTCGGGGTAGTCGGAAGCGACGACATGAACCCCCATGCCGTCAAGCTCTTCGACGACGCGCGGGTTCGCGTCCTTCCACGTGGAAACGATGATCGCCACGTCCTCGTACAGCGACGAATAGAGTCTTGCGGTTTCGACCGTGAAGGAATCCGCCTCGTCGAGGGGGCCTTGAAGGACGACCGCGATGTCGCTCGCGTCGTAATGGACGCCGGAAGGGCAGCGGCAGGAACGCGCGGACTTCGGCCTCATGTTGAACGAGAAGTAGTGGTCCGACCCTCGCTCCGCCGCCTTGCAGGCCTGCACCATGACCAGCTCTTCTGCCTTCGACCTGTTCTTGGGGAACGCAAGCTGCGCCACACGGAAGGGAAGGCCCATCCACGCCCGCAGGACGCGGAGAAGAAAATCACTCATGCCGCTTTACCTCCATCTGGGTTTCGTCCTCAAAACCGAAGCTCATGCCTAAAACGAAGAAGAAGGCGAACCAGTACGTGTATTCGATGGCCGAATAGGCGAAGGCGACGACGATCAGGATCAGGATCGCCTTTTGGACGAGCATCTTCTGGACGCCGAACTGCTTCACGAAGAAGTAGACGAGCGCGGCGAACCCGATCGCGCCCGACGTGATGTAGCGCTCGAGCAGGCTTGCGGTGAATTCCAGGTTGGCCTCGTCGAAAGAGGTGTAAAGGGAATGCTGGACGACGAAGTTCGCGACGTTGTTCAGCCCCACGCCGAAGACCATCTGGATCGGCTCCATGTTCTGGATGATGTTGAGGCCGCGCAGCACCCGCGGCCCCAAGGTCGCGCCCCGCGCCGTCCGTTCAAGGACGAAGTCGAGG
The DNA here is from genome assembly GCA_904420575.1 of uncultured Gordonibacter sp. GTDB lineage: Bacteria > Actinomycetota > Coriobacteriia > Coriobacteriales > Eggerthellaceae > CAJFUR01. Next base: position 14,113 of record CAJFVW010000096.1, on the reverse strand, counting down.
TATCCCCCCGCAAACCCCGCCAGCAACGAAAGCACCAACGCCGAAAGGAAGATGATCCGATAATTCAACCCGATGCCGGTAACGGAGGTGGGAACGAGGAAGAAGACGACCCAGACGGCCCCGCACAGCAGGATCGACCCGCTTCCGGTGGTAAGCAGCTGAAGCACCGTCAGAAGCACCGCAAGCACGATGCGACGCTTCGCGACCCGGACGGACAGCCCCTCCAGCACCTTTTTGGGAGCCAGCAGCAATATCGCCACCATGGGGGCGACGTACAGGTTGCAATGGCTCGGCTCCATGAACAGCGAGGCGGGCCTGAACCCGTACATGTGGTAGTACGTGTCCGTGTCCGCATACTGCGAGGGAGCGAACAGCGCAGGGCCGAGCTCCTGGACGATGGGAACGTCGAAGCCCAGCGCGTAATGCGCGAACAGCTGCGCCACAAGCACCGCCATAAGGACGACGATCGCGCCCCAGTAGCACTTGAGGGCGAAGTCCTTCGCGAAGTACTTCGTGGACACGACGATGAGCGCATAGTAGAAAAGGATCCTGGCCATCACGGTAAAGCTGTCCGCGATCAGCAGATACGCCCCGGAATACAGGAAGAAGTCAACGAACGTGGCACCGATAGGGACAAGGTAGAAGACAGAAAGCGCCGCAGGCGAATACACGCCGTCCCTGATGCCGGTGACAAGCAGCACGAACACGAACGGGACGAGCACCAGCTCCCCTAGGCTGAGGAACGGAAAGGGGGACGCGATCTGATACGTCAGGGGCAGCAGCACCACCAAGAGCGTGAACAGTTTCGCGCCGCCGTTTCCAGACGGCCGTGCCGCAGTCAACGGGCGGCCTTGCATGATCCCTTGCACTCCGAGCTATCCCCTCACGTCCGGCAGCACTTGCGAGGAAGCGAACTCGACTATCCGCCGTCGCGCATCGGACACCTCGCTGCACAGGCTTCTGGCCTCGGCTTCGGCGACTTCGTCGAACCTCTCCATATCGACCGACTTCCAGTAATCGTATATCTCGTCGAGAAACCCGTCCGACGACGGGTCGATCGAGATCCCCAGGCCTTTTTCGGTCACTTCCCGCCCGGAAAAGGAATTCGAGAACACGATCTGGGGAATCCTGAACACCAGGCCGTCGTAGTACTTGTTGCTCACTGCGGGGTTGTACGAGCCCTTGCCGAAGTAATAGCAGTTCCAAAGCAGGTCGGACTCTTCCGCAAACCCCTGCCTTTCGTCTGCGGAATACGGCCCGTGGAAAAAGACGTTTTCCCGCTTGCTGCCGGAAAGCAGCCGCTCGACCCTGTCGAGGTACTTCGTTTCGGTGACGGCGCCATAGAAGTGGAACTCGAACCTTTCGTCGGCGGCAAAGGCGGCAAGGGCGTCGTCGTTGATGGCCCCGTTTCGAACGTTTCCCCAGAATGCGACCTTGCACACCCCGCCCCGAACGCCCGCACGCTCCCTTTTCCAGCCGAGGGACTCCCGCAATTGCCTTCCGTCCACATTGTGGATCCGGGCGATGTTGCCGTTTGGCGGCAGGTAGTCCCTGTAGCCGTCGGAAGAGACGAAGGTGATCGCCGAATGGGCGACCAGCTTGGCGGTCATGCGCCTGAACAGGGGGACCTTGTAGGTCCAGCCCACGTCGCGGTAGTCGTAGATGTAGTTTTCGGAATACCTTCCCACCAGCAAGTCCGCCACGCACAGGCCGGTCACGGTCTGGAAGAAAACCACCTTGTCGCAGCCGGTCTCCTTCAGGACGCGGACGACATGCCTTCGGAACCCCAGGAAGGGGATCGCTTTCTTGCGATGGGGCCAGCCGTCGTCCATGTCTTCGCGGAAAGGATGGAAAACCGCGTCGCTGTCCCACTTCTCGTCGGGCTTGCCGTCCCTGTCCCAGTAGACGACATGGACGGCGCAGCCGCTGCCCTCAAGCATGTCAAGATAGTGCTTCATGTAGGGCATGTATCTCAGTTTGGAGGGCCCTATCAGTGCGATCTTCATCGTTGGTTCTTGCCCCTTGGGAATCGTTGGTTCTTGGCTCTTGGGATCATTGCTTGCCCTTCTCCTTTTGGAATCCGGCAGCCGGCCGGCCTTTCGCGCAGCGCGGCCCTAGAATCCGTCTGCGGCATCCTGGCTCACCTCTGACACGACGAACTTGAACTTGCCCCCCCCCCGGGTCTTTTCAATCCTGTCGACGTAATTGAACCGGACCGGGATCGACCGGCCGATGCTTTGCCGCAGCTCGTCCAACGCCGTCCTTTCGTCTTCCGATACGTCGTCGGAGGAACGGACCGCGTTTATGACGATGCTGTAGTCGGCGTTCTGGTGAATCTGGACTTCCCTGAAATGGACCGTGTCCTTGAACACGCGCGCCAGCCTTCCCACGCGCACTCCGTTGGGAAGGACCACGTAGTCTTCGGTCCTGCCGTCAAGGGAGGAAACGTACCTGAACCCGTTTTCGTCGCAGGCGACCGACCCGCAGTCCTTCAGCCTCCAGCGAATCAGCGGCATCGCGTAGTTCGTCAGCGAAGTGCCGACGATCTCGTGGTCGCCTTCCCCGAACGGCACGAATTCCATCGCACAGTAGTCTTCGTCCACATACATCCTGCCTTCCGCGTTCTCGGAGGCGTTCACCGTGCCTTCGCTTGCCCCGTAGTGTTGTCTGGGATCGACGCCGAAGGCCTCGCTTATCAGCCTTTTCTGATGCGCCAGGAGGTTTTCTGCGGCCAAGGTCACGTTCTTCACCCTGCACGAAAAATGCAGGTCGTTTTCCACCATGTAGGAAGCCAGCGGGACGACCAAGGACGGATAGCCGTGGATCCAGGTGAACCCGTTCCGGTCGATTTCGTCGTAATACGCCTTCATGTTGCCCGGGGATTCGTGGAAGGCGCTGAAGTACAGCTCCTTCGTTCCCGCCTTCGGCCTCCAGAACGGAGGGGAGGCCTGGTCGGGCGCGGCTATCCGGCGCGTGCCGAACATGGCGTGCGGCTGGTCGAAGGAAAGGCCCAGCTTGCACCAATAGCGCCAGCACACCGCCCATTGCTCGATGAACGCCTCCCTGTTCATGACGAACCTGAAAGCGCTTCCGGTCGTCCCGCTGGTATGCCTTTTTATGCAGGGCTTTCCGGCGTAGGCGCTGGAAAGGAAGTCCTCCGGCCGCCTGTTCACTTCCTCTTTCGTCAGGACGGGAAACCGCTTGAGGTCTTCGATGGACCTGACGGACGACGGGTCTATCCCTCCTTCGTCCATGACCTTCCTGTAATGCGGGACCGTCTCGTAGCAATGAAGGACCAATCGCGCGATCCTTTCGCCCTGATAGGCGATCAGGCGGTCGTGCGACCATTCGGACCTCGCGTTGTATTCGGCAAGCAGCTCGTGGAAGCGCTTCGGGTATCGGACGATCCTGTTCTTGTACGAAGTGACGTTGCAGGCAAGGTTCTGCAAGGCCACCGGCAGGGAAAAATACAGGTCAGTGGGGTTCATTTTCGGTTCCTTTGGGGTACTCGGGACACTTCGACGGGCTGGCCGAACCTGATGCGCACGGCGACCTTTCCCGTCCCGAAGCAGGCAAGCTGGGTGACCTTGTCCAAAAGGCCGAAGTCTTCGGCATAGTCTGCCTGGCTCGCCACGAAGTCGTCGGGGTTCGGGCAGCGCACGGGCGGCCGCACATGGACGTAGCTGGCTAGAGGGGCCCTCTCGTCCTTGCATTCGTCCCGGATGGTCAGCGAATCGCCTTCCAGGCAGATGGTGCGCACGACCTCGTTGCCTTTGTAGTCGGCGGTTTTCAGCACGATCCTGTCTTCGCGAAACAGCTGCACGGCCGTTTCGCAGTGCCGTGCGACCCTGTGCCTGCCCCAGCACTGCGACTGCTCCGTCGAGCGGACCGAAGCCACGTTGTGCGCAGAGTTTCCCCGAAACCAAGAGCGGCGAGGATCCTGATACGCAAACGTCCCGCAGTTCACGACGACCGGAACGCCGTCGAGGAAGGCCTCCAGCGACGCGCAGTCGTTGTGCATGTGCCCCATCGCGTATTTCGGAGGAAGGGCCCCTCCCTTCACGACGACCTTGAGGGCGCGCCCCTCCACGTTCGAGCGAAGGACGTACATGCCCCCTTCCGGAAAGCGGTCGCTTTGCTCGGGAACCAGCCCGAAGCACTTCTCCGCACATGCAAGAAGCCCCGAAGGGCTCTTGGAGACGTTGTCGCCGGAATCGTTGAAGAGAGGCGTTCTGTTCCCGTCGCCTTCCAAGGAAAAGACGACGTTCAGCATCCTCTGAAGGACCTTTCGGTAAAATCCCAGGTCGTACCGGTCATTGCCGCTTGCGTAGGAAAGGGCGCGCAGCAGGTCCTCCAGGATCACCTTGTGGTACATGGGGCTCAGTTCGCAGTGGAGCCCGTCGCCTAGGATCTGTTCGGAGGTCTGCCTTTCCAACAGCTTTGACGCGATGTCCGACGTGGGCCCGTCCTTGAAGTACTCGGACAGGATCACCGTCGCCTTCACGTTTTCGAACAGGTGGTTCGCAAGGAGATCCTTTTCCAGGTGGTTCGCAAGGGCGACATACTGTTCGGCAAGGGATTCGTTGACCTTCCTGACGAAACCTTCCGCCAGCCCCTGGCGCCTGTTCGCCTCCCCCAGAAACGCCAGCCAGTTCACCACGCGCATGGATATGGTGTAGGGATCCCAGGCGGGCCCGCCCTTCGATTCCGGGCAGGAATCGATCCACGAGCCGATGATTTGCTGCCCCTTTTCGAGGTACCGGACGTCGCCGGAATCGACAAACGCCTTCGCAAGCGGCAGCAGGTATTCGCAGTAATGCAGGTTGAAACGCCAAAGGGGGGTCGCCAGGTCGTCATGCCACGAACGCGTCCAGTCTATGGGCTCTTCATGGTGGAGCAAGGACACCCTGTCCAGCATGATCGCAGAAACGTCGAACCGCCCCAGAAACGCAGCGTCGAAATCAAGCTCGGGAAGGACGGGGATGCGCCCGACGTCCGCCTTCGCGGCGTCGGGGCGCGGGACGTAGCCCGGCTTCAGCCTGGTTTTCCCGCCCAGCTTCCTCCATATGCGATAGCCCACCTGACTGGGCTTGAGATGGCTGACGGTGCCCAGATAAAGGGAGGCTTTGCTTGGCTCCCCGATCAACGGCCGGCCCCCAGTATCCGGGCTATCCGGGCGCAGGCAAAGCCGTCGCCATAGGGATTGCTCGCCTGGGACATCCTCTCGTACTCCGCCGGATCGTCCAGCAATCTGGTGAAGGCCGCGTATATCGTTTCCTCGCCGGTCCCTACCAGGCGAAGCGTTCCGGCCTCCACCCCCTCAGGCCGCTCGGTCGTGTCCCTCATGACCAGCACCGGCTTTCCAAGCCCGGGGGCCTCTTCCTGGATGCCGCCGCTGTCGGTGAGCACCAGGTTGCACCGCGCCAGGAAATTATGGAAATCGAGCACTTCGAGCGGATCGATTATCCTGAGCCTGTCGCAGCCGTCAAGCTCTTCGTGCGCCGCCCTGCGGACGACCGGGTTCATGTGGATCGGGTAGACCGCCTTCACGTCGTCATGCTCTTCCATGACGCGCCTGATCGCGCGGAACATCCTGTGCATGGGCTCGCCTTGGTTCTCGCGCCTGTGCGCGGTTATCAGTATCAGGCGGCTGTCGGACGCCCACTCCAGGATCCCGTTTTCGTAATCGGGCCGCACCGTGGTCCGAAGCGCGTCTATGCCGGTGTTGCCGGTGACGAATATCTTGCCCTCCGGCTTGCCTTCGTCGAGCAGGTTTTGCCTCGACGTTTCCGTAGGCGCGAAGTAGTATTCGGAAACCAGGTCCACGGACTGCCTGTTGAATTCCTCCGGCCAGGGGCTGAACAGGTCGTGGGTGCGCAGACCGGCCTCCACGTGCCCAACCGGCACCTGCGCATAGAAGCACGCAAGGGCTGCGGCAAAGGACGTGGTGGTGTCGCCATGGACCAACACGACGTCCGGCTTGGCGTCCTCAAGGACGCCTTTGGTCTTCGTCAGCACGTCGCAGGTTATGTCGAACAGCGTCTGTTGGGGTCTCATGACGTTCAGGTCGTAGTCCGGCTCCACGCCGAAAACGCGCAGAACCTGGTCGAGCATCTCTCTGTGCTGCCCGGTCACGCACACCGTCGTCTGGAAGTCCTCCGGATGGGCCTTGAGCTCGTTGACGAGGGGGCACATCTTTATCGCTTCGGGCCTGGTCCCAAAGACCAGCATCACTTTCTTCATGGTTTGGGTTCGTCCGTCCGATCTTCTAAAAGTCGCTGAACGCCTTTTTCTCCGCTATGGTTTTCACGCACTTTGCAGGCACCCCGGCCCAGACGGTGTTGGACGGCGCGTCGCAAATCATCACCGCCCCGGCGCCGATGACCACGTTGTCCCCGATGACGATAGGGCCAAGGACCTTCGCGCCGGCGCCGATGTAGCAGTTGTCGCCTATGCAGGGCATGTCCTCATGCCCTCCCCGGCCGCCTATTGTGACGTTTTGGGAGATCATGCAATTGCGCCCGACGGAAACCTTCTTGCCGATGACGCATCCAATGCCCTTGTAGCCGAAGACCGTCCCTTCGCCCAATTCGCAGCAGCTTGGAATGAAGCAGTTGTGAGCCTGATAGATGCGGAATTCGTACAGCTTGGAAATCAGCCGGCAGTGATGCCTGTAGAACCAGTTGGCCCGCCGATACTTGTTGATCGCGTTGAAAGCCCTCATTCGCGCCCCCTACAGCTTGCAGACGTTTTCGCCCGCGCCCATGACGTCGCGCGGGTCGACGACAATGCGGTCGCCAAAGATCTCCGGCTTGCCCTTCACCTGGGAATGGCCCACCATCACGATCACCACTTCCAAGCCTTCAAGAAACTCTTCCATGGAATGCACCTGGTTGGGCACCTCGTCGCGATCGACCCACGGATCGTAGACCTTCACCGGATGCCCGCACAGATGCTCCTTCATGGATTCCAGCATCTGCAGCGTCGGCGATTCGCGGATGTCGTCCACGTCCTCCTTGTAGGTAAGGCCGTAGACGCCCACCTTGGAGAAGTCCGCGATGCCGCGTTCCTCCATTGCCTCGCGCGTCCGGCGCATCACGTACTCCGGCATGGAAGCGTTCGTCTGCAGCGCCAGGCGGACGAAATTGGCCGTTTCGGGATAGTCCCCCACCAGAAACCACGGATCCACGGGAATGCAATGGCCGCCCACGCCGGGGCCTGGCTTCAGGATGTTCACGCGCGGATGCTTGTTGGCGATCCGGATGACCTCGCCGACGTCCATTCCCCCGACGCGGCAGATCTTCGCGAGTTCGTTGGCGAAGGCGATGTTCACCGCGCGGAAGGTGTTTTCGACGACCTTGGTCATTTCGGCGGTGCGGATGTCCGTGAGGGCTATCTCGCCTTGGCAGAAGGAGGCGTACAGGGCCGCAACCCTCTTGCCCACTTCGGGGTCGTCTGCCCCGACGGTACGGTTGTTGTGCAGCAGTTCGGCCACCATGTTGCCGGGAATGATGCGCTCCGGAGCATGGGCAAGGGCGACGTCGGTGCGCCCTGCCTCTTCGAGCAGGGGCCGGACGAAGCGGTCGATGGTGTTCGGCGAAACGGTGGACTCCACCACGCACACCGCGCCTTGAGGTGCCACTTCCAGCAACGTCTTGACGGCGGCGACCACGTAGCAGGGATCTACCTTCTTGCTCAGCCTGTCATAGGGCGTAGGCACGCTCACGATGTAGGTTTCGGCCTTCTGGTAGTCGGTCGTGAACACGATGCCCGCCTTCACGGCGGCGGCGAAGAGGTCTTCCAGACCTTCCTCCTTGAAGGTGGTCCTGCCTTCGTTGAGCGTGGCCACAAGCTCTTCGCTGCAGTCCGTCCCAACGACCTCCATGCCATGGGAGGCCATCATGAGGGCGGTTGGCAAGCCTATGTAGCCAAGCCCGATGACGTTTATCATTGTTGCCTTTGTCCTTTCTTAGGAATCGGAGACTTGCGAGGAACGCTCGTCGGAACACAAGGCGTCGTCGGGGCGCAAGGCGCCCTTCGCTGCAGCGCTCCGTTCAAGACGGCGTCTCCGGACGCCCTCCAAAATGCGAAGCGTCCTTTCGGCCATTGCGCGGCGCGTGTATCCGGCCTCCATGAACTCGACGGCGCTCTCGCTCATCCTGGCAAGCCGCTTCGGCAGCTCAGGATCGCTTGCGAAGTCGGCGAGCGCACGGGCTGCCTCTTCCGCCGTGCCCGTGAGCGCAAGGCCGGCCCCGCTGTCGCGCACGAGACGGCAGGCCTCGCCCTCCGGCCCGCAGAACAGCACCGGCACGCCCCGCGCAAACGACTGGAAGATCTTCGACGGAATGGTTCCGGCAAAGCCGCCGCTCTTCTGCAGGGACACCACCGTCATGTCCACGGAAGCGTACAAGGGCTCCAGTTCGTCCTTGGAAACGGCATGGCGCAGCTCCGCGAACGGGTACGCGCCGGAGGCCACGCCCTCCTCCACAAGCGAGCGGGCGGCCCCTTCGCCGACCAGAAGATACGAAACGCGCGCGCCCGTCTTGGCAAGGGCGGACGCAAGATCAAGCGTGGCGGGCACGTCCTGGGAGATTCCCATCGTGCCGAAATAGCCAAGTCGCAGCGCGCCCGCACCCGACCATTCGTGCCTGCAAGGGACAATGTCCGCCCCGTTGGGCACGACGTCTATCTTTTCGGCAGGCACGCCTTCGGCGACAAGCGCCTCCTTGAATCCTTCGGTGAGCGCGACGACGCGATCCGCATCGCGGCAGAGGGAAAGCTCCAAGCGCCGCATGAGGCGCACCTTCCAGCCCCGCCCGTCCGATCCGGTGGCGGCCATTTGCCGATAGGTGAGGTCACGGAACTCCACGACCAAAGGCACGCGGTTGCGCTTGGCAAAGAAGCGCCCCACCATGGCGGCAAAGACGGTGCCGCTGGTGGCAAGCACCACGTCCGGCAAAGGGCCGATCCTTCGCTTCTGCAAGACGCAGTTGAGGATGCCGTAGGCAAGCCAGCTTCCCCCGCCAAGGACGCGCCGCGCCATGCTCGTGTTCGGAGCGACGACCGACTTGCTGCGCAGCACGCGCACGTCGCCGTCCCGTTCCTCGCCCAGCCGCTCCACCTTGTAGCCATCGAAAACGCGGCCCGTAGGGTAGTTCGGCCAGCCGGTGAAGACCACGACGTCGCAGCCTGCCTTTGCCCAATAGCGCGCGTGGTCGCAGGCACGGAAAGCCGCAGCGATGCTTTCCGGCTTGTAGAACTGGGTGAAATACAGGATGCGCACGCCCTACCTCCCCGCCTCGCGCTTGCCGGACACGGTGGAAAACGCGCGCAACGGCACGCGAACGTCCATGGAGAGCCCGAAGCGCCTTGCGCAGGCGGGCCCTAGCGCCTGCCTGCGGCCGTTGTGACAATGTCGAAGAATCCCTTGCATGTCGTGCATGTCGCCGAACCGTCCCTCCCGCATGCCGCAGGCGTTCGCGCGCGGCATGCGGGAGAAGAGCGCTCAGTAGGCTCCCCCTCCCCTGATCATCGTGCGGATCGTTTGGAAGACGAGGGCGAGGTCGCAGGCGATGGAGCTGCGCTCGATGTAGCCGAGGTCAAGGTCGACCATTCCGTCGAAGGTCGAATCGCTCCGCGTCCCGACCTGCCAGGCCCCACCGCAGCCGGGCTTGACGGTCAGGCGCCTCCTGACGCGTTCGTCGTACTGGACGACTTCGGAGGGGAGCGCCGGACGGGGCCCTATGAGGCTCATGTCCCCCTTGAGCACATTCAGCAGCTGGGCGAGCTCGTCGATGGAATGGCGCCTGATGAACGTTCCCACCCCCGGAATGATGCGGGGGTCGTCCTTGATCTTGAACAGCGGCCCGTCGGCCTCGTTGGCCTCCCGCAGACCTTCAAGCATCTCTTCGGCGCGCGGAACCATGGACCGGAACTTCCACATGCGGAAAAGCCGGTAGCTTCCGTCCTTCTTCAGGCGGCCGACGCGCAGCTGGGAATACAGCGGGCTCGAACCCGGGCTTTTGATGCAGATGGCGGCGCACAGCACCAAGGAGGGGACAAGAAGGACGACGATCGCCGCCCCCGAGGCCACGACGTCGAAGACGCGCTTGGCCAAGCGGTAGCCATGGCGCGAAAGATCGGGGCGGAGGCCGGAATTCGCCGCCTCCAGGATCTTCGCGGCATGGGCGTCGGAACAAGGGCGGCAGCCTGCATGGTGCCCGACGCCCGCAACAGGCGTCGGCAGAACCTCTCCTTGCGGATCCGGCCACGGCTCGCACGAACCCGCCCCTTCGGGCGTCACAACACCGAGCGCCCCTTCGGGATCACCGGTCATTTCCCCCCGCCCGACATCGCCAAGCATCGAGGAAGAAAAAAAAAAGGGGGGGGGGGCAGCGGATCCGGATGCGCCCGGCGCGCCGGCCTTGGATGCGCTCGGCGCAGAAACGGGAGCACCGCCCGGCGCGCCAGCCCCAAGGCCGTCCGATGCGCCGATCACAGGTTCTCCCAGCGCGGTTCCGCCGTCTGCTTCCATGATGTTGTCAAGCGTGCTTTCTGACAATTTCCAACCCAACTTTGACCGTCTTCGTCCTTCCAAGCATCTGGATCTCCAGATAGGCCAGCCGTTTGTGGCGATCTATCTTTTTGATCAGGCCCGTCTGGTGCATGAGCGGGCCTTTGAGTATCACGATCTCGTCGCCTTCGATGACGCCTTCCGACATGCGCACGACGCGCCTGCCGGGTTCCGTGAAGGCATTCACGAAAGCCACTTCCTGGTCGGTCAAAGGCGTGAACATGTCGTTGTTGCCAAGAAGCCTGGTGAAAGCCGGCACGCCGCGCAGCGCCACGGCGAGCTTTTCCGGCTGGCTCGTGACGACGAACAAATAGCCGGGGAGCAGGGTTTCCGTGCAGGCGTGCCATTGCCCACGACGCTTCCGCATGATCTCGTATTGTGGGACGAACAGCTCTTTCATCAGATCTTCGGGAACGAACCGCTCGATAAGGCGGCAGGCGCTTCTCTCCTTGCCGCCGCCTACCTGTATGACATACCACATGGCCCTCACCCCCTTCGGATCCAGACCGGCCAAGAACTGCGGGCAGCGGCGCAGCGCCCTCGCTCAGACGCCTTTGGGCTCGCATGGCGCCAGGCGTTCGGGTGCCCGTCCGGATGCGCCCCTGCGGACGCGAACGAAGCAGCACGACCACGTCAAGCAGGCCACGGGCTCGGATGCGCCCCTGCGGACGCGAACGAAGGCTTGCCTGGAGAAACGAAGACTCGCCTGAAAGAAAGGCGTGGACATGAGGCATCGCCGACGGAAAGGCCTGCGTCTGCCCCGGCATCAAGCAACAACGATATTCATGCCCTTGACCTATCCAGAACACGCGCTCGGCGATGATCCTGTGGTACTCAAGATATGTCTTTTCGACAGCGCGGCCCGAAAGCCACGCCACCTTCTATTTCCTCGAGGCCTTCGCCCCGCTGAAACCCACTTCGCGCCGCCAACCGTTGCCGCCAGGCGGCGAAGTGCCGCCAGCCGCAGATGGCAGCTGCGCTTCTTGTCCTGCCGCCCGCAGCGCCGAAGCGCGAAACCCTGCGGGCCCTATCCTGGCGCGCCCAAAGCGGACGGCCGTCTTACAGACGCGCGTGCTTGCCGCGCGTGCGGTAGTTCCGCTTCGCCTCGGCGAAGTACTGGTAGTGCTCCACCTTGTGCGCGTCACTGGCAATGAAGCTCACCAAGTTCTCTTCGAACAGCCGCCGGGCGGGCTTGCGCTCGGCGCCCATGCGCCCGCCCGCCACGAAGTCGGCCGAAACCTGCAGCTGGCAGCCCATCTTGACCAGACGGCGCGCCACCTCCACGTCTTCCTGGATGGCCAGATAGCGTTCGGGATGCGCGATGATCACCTGATAGCCTTTGGCCTGCAGGTCGAAGATGGTGCGCTCGTACACGTCGAAGTCGGGCTTGCGCGCCTTGGTGGAAAGCTCCAGCAGAAACTCGTTGGATCCTTCGAAGTGCAGGCGGTCCGCCCACTCCATGCCCAAATCCATGAGCTTGGCATGGTTGACCTCGAACCCCATGGACAAAGGAAAGCCGGCGGCGTGTTCCACCAGCAGGTCGTAAGCGTCCCACATGGCGCCGTAGTCGAAGTAGGGGTCGCGGCAATGCGGCGTGCACACGATGGACGTGATGCCGGCGTTCTGCGCAGCCTGCAGCATCGCGAGGGACTCCTGCAAGTCCCGCGCGCCGTCGTCCACGCCCGGAAGGATATGGCAATGCAGGTCCCTCATCTAGCGCCGCGCCCTCCCTGCCGCATCGGCCTGGCCCGCGTATCCGGCACGGTTCGCCGCCTGCGAAGAGGCAGCACGCCCCGACCCGCGCGCCCCAGAGGCGCTGCGGCCCGCAGCGGAACCGTGGCCCGCCGACCGGGCGGGGCGAGAATCGGGCAGGGCCGCGTGCCCGGACGACGCCGAGGCGGCTTCTCCCGCCTTCACGCGCTCGCCCGAACTGGTGTAGTAGGCGTAGTAGTATTCGGAGCCCGTCCCCTCGCAGAACGTGGCGCAGATGCCCAGCACGTTCGCGTCGGCCTTCTTCAGCTGCCCGTAGGCGTCCACAAGCTCCGCGCGCTTCGTGGAGTTGGGCTTCACCACCATCACCGTGCCGTCCACCATGGTGGACAGAATGGCGGCGTCCACGAACGTGCCCACGGGCGGCGTGTCGAACACCACGTAGTCGTACGTGTCCTCCAGCAGGCCCACCAGCTTGCGGTAGCGCTTGGACGACAGGATGTCGGCCGGGTTGGGGATGTTGGGCTCGATGTCCAGGAAGTACAGGTTGGGCGTCGTGGTGGTGGCGATGGCGGCGCCCAGCGGCGTGGCATCGGTGAGCACGGAATACGCCCCCGCCGCAGGACGCACGTTCAGCATCCCCGCCAACGTGCGGCGGCGCATGTCGGCCTCCACCAGAAGCGCGGTCTTGCCGGACGTCGCGATGGCGCGCGCCAGCTCCACCGAGCAGGTGGACTTGCCCTCGTTGGGGACCGAGCTCGTGACGACGATGGACTTGATGGGGTCGTCCGGCGACATGAAGCGGATGTTCGCGAAGAGCGTCTTCGCGGCGTTCTGCACCTCCAGCGCGTTGGAGGACTGTTTCTTTTTCTTGGCCATGGTCGGTCCTCCCTAACCCTGGATCCTGGGAATGCGGCCAATGACCGGCACGCCCAACAGCTCTTCGGCCTCTTCGGGGTTGCGCACTCGCGTGTTCGTCATGTCCATAAGCACCACGACGACCACCGCCAAGAAGGCTCCGGCAAGAAACGCCACCACCGTGTACAGGGCGCGAGGCGGGCCCGAGGGGGCCGCAGGCTCGGTCGCCGGGCCGATGACGTTCACGCTCTTGACGTCCATGGCCTCGCGGGCCACCTCGTCGGTGGTGGCGGCCAGGGCGTTGGCCACGATGGCCACCGACTGAGCCGACTCGCCCGTCACGGAAAGCGTGATGACGCGGGTCGTGGTGCCGCTTTCCACCTTGATGTCGTAGCCTCCAAGGCTGGTCATCTGCAGAGAAGCCGCCGTGTCGTCAAGCACGCGCCTGTCCTTGAAGAGGCCGGCCACGTCGTTGGCGATCATCTGGCTGGCGGACAGATCGGTGCTCGACAGGGTGCCGTCGCTCTCGCCGGACCGCGTGAGCACGTACATGGACACACTGGCCGTGTACGTGTTCGGCAGCACCAGCCACGCCACGGCGGCGGTGGCCAGAGCGCAGACGACCGGCAGGGCTATCACCAGCTTGATGTGCTTGCGCAAGAGCTTGAGCAGTTCGAGCAGCGTCATGTGCGTCCTTCTCGTTCCTCGTTCGTGTTATTCCGCCGGCGCGGCCGCGTCGGTTCCAGGTTCGGATCCTGCAGCGCCTTCCGGCGGACTTTCGGCACCGTCCGCCCCCGAACCGTCGCCCACCGTGGCAACCTCCGGAGCCACCTGCGAGTCGCTTGGCGCGGCGGCCGTTTCGCCGTTCGGATCCGCGCCGGCGTTCACCCGCTGCATCATGTCGGTCCAAGCAGCCTGGTCGGTCACCACGTAGGACACGCTGTCCAACGTCATGGTGGAAGAAGGCACGGT
>CAJFVW010000095.1 GCA_904420575.1 uncultured Gordonibacter sp. | reverse complement strand
CGAGATCGAGGTGCCGGAGATCTACGACGGCATGGTGGAGATCAAGTCCATCGCCCGCGAGCCGGGCGCGCGCAGCAAGATCGCCGTCGCGTCGCGCGAGGCGAACCTCGACCCGGTGGGCGCCTGCGTCGGCCCGAAAGGCAGCCGCGTGCGCATGGTGGTGGAGGAGCTGCGCAACGAGCGCGTGGACGTCATCCAGTGGAACGAGGACCCGGCCCGCTACGTGGCCAACGCGCTGTCGCCCGCCAAGGTGACGCACGTGGACATCGACGAGGACAACCACTACGCCACCGTGGTGGTGCCCGACGACCAGCTGTCGCTGGCCATCGGCAAGGAAGGGCAGAACGCCCGTCTGGCGGCGCGCCTGACGGGGTGGCACATCGACATCAAGAGCGCCAGCTTCGCCGGCGAGCCGCTCGTCGACGAGAACATGCTCATCGACGACGTGGACGCCGACGACGAGGCGGGACAGGTGTGCGCCTACGTGAGCGAGGACGGCACGCGCTGCCGCAACCATGCTCGCCCGGGCAGCCGGTTCTGCGGCGTGCATGCGGACCTGGAAGACGGAGACGCGCGCTAGGGCGCGCTTCGACGGGAGGCATCCGGCATGGCGGCGGGGACGACGAAGGGGCAGCGCACCTGCATCGGTTGCGGCAGCCAAGGCCGCAAGGGCGGCCTGCTGCGCATCGTGCGCGATGCGGACGGCACGGCGTCGTTCGACGCGACCGGCCGGGCGCCGGGGCGGGGAGCGTACGTGTGCTCCTTGGAGTGCTTCGCCGCCGCGTGCAAGGCAAGAAAGCTCGACCGGGCCTTGAGGTGCCGGCTCGACGGGCAGGACTACGAACGAATCGCCGGCGAGATGACCGCGAGCGGCGTGCGTTGTACGAAGGAAGATTGAGGAGTGGTGTATGGCCAGCATGCGTGTACATGAGTTGGCGAAGGAATTCGACATGACGAGCAAGGACCTGCTCGATCGACTGCACGAGATGAAGATCCCGGCGAAGAGCCATGCGAGCATGCTCGCCGACGCCTACGTCGACAAGATCCGCAAGAACCTGGAGCCGGAGATCAAGCAGCGTGCCGGCAAGCTCGAGGACGAGGAGGCGGCCAAGCTGGCCGCCGAGCAGCGCGAAGCCGAGGCAAGAAAGGCCGAGGAGGAGCGCGCCCGCCGCGAGGCCGTGGAGAAGGAGCGCGCCCTGCGCGAGGAGGAGCGCGCCCGTCGGGCCGGAGGCGCTCCCGCGGAAGGCGAGGAGGGGACGGCGCCTTCCGGCAGCGCCGCCCCGGCGAAGGCCTCAGTGCCCTCGTCGGCGTACCAGAGCCTGGCGAGCCAGATAGAGAGTGAAAAGGAGCGCGTCGAGCGCGAGAAGGCCGAGGCCCGCGCTCGGGCGCGGGCCGCCAAGGCCGCCGCCGAAGTGGCCAAGAAGCAGGCCGTGGAAGAGGCGCTGCGCCAGCGCAACGCGAAGAAGGCCGGCAAGCCCGCGACCGCCCACAAGGGGCCGGCGCCGGTGCTCACGTCCAAGCGCGCCTCCAACTTCGACTCGCTGCTCTCGCAGATCGAGGCCGAGAAGCAGCGCATCGAGGCTCAGAAGCAGCAGGCTGCTGCCGCTGGCGCCAAGAAGCCCGCCGGTCAGGCCGGCGCCCGTCCGAAGGCGGCCAAGCAGGGCGTGCGCCCCGAAAAGAAGCAGGGCGCCAGGAAGGGCGGCTCCTTCGTGCCTGCGGTGCCCGAGCTGGAGACGGCGGAGTCGCCGTCGGAGGACCGCTATGCCCAGATGGCCGTGCAGGCCGAGAAGCTGCAGCGCGACAAGGTGCTCGCCGAGGCCCGCGCCGCAGTGGCCGCCGCCACGTCCCACGAAGGCGAGGGGCGCCGCAAGAAGCGCAAGGAGAAGCGCGAGGCCGAGAACCGCGAGCGTCTGGAGATGGAGGCCATCGAGAAGGGCCTCGACCCCGAACTCGTGCTGGACGACTCGGTGGTGGAGGTGCCCCAGGGTGCCACGGTGTCCAAGTTCGCCGAGGCCATCGGCGTGCAGCCCAACGACGTCATCAAGCGGCTGTTCATGCTGGGCCAGGTGCTCACGCTCACGCAGTCGATGCCCGACGACCTGATCGAGCTCATCGCCGACGACATGGGGCGCAAGGTGCGCGTCGTGTCGCCCGAAGAGGAATACGCCGTGGTGTACCACGACCGCGACGAGGACCTGAAGACGCGGCCCCCCGTGGTCACCGTCATGGGCCACGTCGACCACGGCAAGACGTCGCTGCTCGACGCCATCCGCCACACGGGCGTCGCCGCAGGCGAGGCCGGCGGCATCACGCAGCACATCGGCGCGTCGGTCGTGCAGATCGACGACCGCCAGATCACGTTCATCGACACGCCGGGCCACGAGGCGTTCACCGCCATGCGCGCCCGCGGCGCCCAGGTGACCGACGTCATCGT
>CAJFVW010000094.1 GCA_904420575.1 uncultured Gordonibacter sp. | reverse complement strand
CTCCTTGTACAGGCGCTTCTGGTCGTCGGTGTCGTAGATGGTGAAGTTGCGCGTGAAGCCCAGCCGCTCGGCGTCGGCGCGCAGGATGCGCACGCACATGCTGTGGAAGGTGGACACCCACATGCCGCGGCTGCGGGGGCCCACGAGCCCCGCCAGGCGCTCGCGCATCTCGGCCGCCGCCTTGTTCGTGAACGTGATGGCCAAAATCTCCCACGGCGCCACGCCCTTGTTCTCGATCAGGTTGGCGATGCGGTACGTGAGCACGCGCGTCTTGCCCGAGCCGGCGCCGGCCAGAACCAAAAGCGGGCCTTCGGTGGTCACGACCGCCTCGCGCTGCGGCTCGTTCAATGTGTCGATGTCGATGGGCATGGTGGTTCCTCACCCGTCTTTCGCATGCGGGGCCTTGTCCCCGTGCGCAGGACGGTTTCGCAGTTTGCCGTTGATGATAGGTGGGGCATCATTGTAGCGCTTTCCCACGGCAACGGCCGCGCGGGCAGAAGCGTTCCTGTAAGAAACGCAAACCTTCGCCCCGCGCTCACAGGTTGCAGCGACGCCGGCGCGCCATGCGCCTTCCGGGCGCCCCACCGCGCCCGTGCGGTTTCCAAGCGCGAAACGCCTGCGCAGCCTAGGCGCGCCCCGCTTCCGCCCCGCCCCGCCAAACGGACTACAGCCTGGCTTCCACGGCGTCGATGAGCTCCTGCTGCGAGTGCACGCCTACCTTCCGATAGATGTGATACGTGTGGGTCTTCACCGTATGAGGGGAAATGACCAGTTCGCTGGCAATGTAGCGCTGGTTGCGCCCGCGCACGAGCATCAGATAGATCTTCCGCTCCTGGTTCGTCAGCTCGTGGGCGTCGGCGATGTCTTCACAGACGGACTTCCATTTCTCCATGAACGAATCGGCATGCGGCTCGGCGGCGGCGCTCTTCTCCAAGGCGACGAGGTCCCCCACCAGAAGCACGACGAGCGCGATGACGATCACTATCGAGAAGACGGCGAACCCGGTATCGAAGCCCGCGTTCCCCAACGTGGCGTGAAGCAAGGCCCCCGTCCCCCATCCGATGAAGATGCCGACGAAATTGGCGACGGTGGGCACGGCGTAGGACACGTACACCGCCAGCTTGCGGTCGCGTATCTCGTCCGCAAGGTCTCCCCACGTGATGGCGTCGAAGCACGTGAACCCGAACACCACCAGCGCCAAGAAGAAGATCCGGTATATGTCAGGCACGTAGGGGAACGGAAGCACGGCGATGGCGATGAGGGGAAGGAGCAGCATCCGGTAGCGGTCCGAATCTATCTCCGCCTCCCGAGACAGGGCGAAGATGACGAAGATGACGGCGGAGACCAGAATGGACACGCCGATGAAGACGACCAGGTTCTCCGCGACGGCGAAGTTCAGCACCGTGTAGGACGTCACGCCGAAGATCAGCGTGTACAAAAGCGTGCGGGGAATCGCGGGGACCAGGTCGCGCGCCCGCGCAGAAACCGCCCTGACGTACGCGCTTCGCGTCGGTGCGGCGACGAACGGCCAGCCGAAGCCGATCCTGCGGTTCACGGCCTGCGAGCAAAGCGTCGAGGCGACGGGGAACGCCATGATCATGACGATGCCCACGACCGAGTCCAGGAAGAAGGCCAGGAGATACAGGATCGAGGCGGACAGAAACGCGATCGAGATGCAGCGCATGAGCTTCGCGCGCCTCAGCCAGACGAAGAACGGCCCGGTTTTCAGGTAGACGAACGAGGACGACAGGGCGCCGACGGCCCAGAACGCCGCAGAGGCCGGAAAGTCCAGACAAAAGCCGAACGTCCTCAGCAGGGCCGGAACCCCCATGAGGGCCGACAAGACGGCCAGGACGACGGAAAACCACGCCTTGTCCACCACGTGCTGCAAGCGGAATCCGAACAGGGCGAACACGACCATGCTCAGCGCCGAGCTTCCGGCCGCTATCACGCAGAGCGCCAGGTACGGTCCAAGGTCGGCGTCGCCGAAAGGGCTCAGCACGTTGGCATGGAAAAGGGAGAATATCCACGCCCAGTACGTCGCAAGGGCCGCGATGCCCAGGATCACGCACACCGAGCTGCTGCCGATGAGCATGTCGCGATGAGGAGATTCACCCCCCCCCCCGACGAGAGCACAGCCCCGGTTCCGGAGTCCTGACACGCCATTCGAGAAGTCACCCAGCCCCCAATCCTCGATGTCGCATCATCATACACCAATCGAACCGGAGCGCGCATCGGCGGACCGCTCCTCTTCTCCTTCTTGGCCCGCCCTGCGCAACACGAGCAAACCGGGTGCCCCGCGGGCGTTTCGCGGCGGGGGGTCTTCGGGATGGTCCTCGGGGCGAAAGCCAAGACGACACAAAGGGTGGGGGTGCTTCAAGCCGATGGCCGCCGGCCCGGTTTCAAACCGAGGGCCGACGGCACTTGGGACCGGCGTCGCCCGCAAAGCCATCAGGGACGCCGGCGGGAACAGGAAGCGGCCGCCCGCACGATGCGCACGTCTTGGCAGAGCCGTCGTTCTCGTGCATGCAGACCGGGCAAAGGCCGCGCTTGAACGCAGGATGGCACTTCCCGCAGTTCTGGCAAGGATAGCAATGCTCCCTCATGCCCTCCCCTTTCCCGGACAGGAAGGCGCCGGCGGTGCGTTGCCGGCGCCTCCATACCATGGATGAAACCTACTGCCAACCTACTGCTGACCTATTGCCGGCCTATTGCTGGTCGTTGCGCCGCGCATAGTCCTTCATGTACAGGCGGCGGAACGCGAACAGGCAGATGGCGCACGCGACGAGCGAGATGATGCCCATGCTCATGGCCGCCGCGCCGTAACCGGCGTTGTCCAGCACCACGCCGATGATGACGGGAACGGCCAGCGTGCCGCCGTTCTGGCCCAGGACGACCACGGCGGTCGCAGCGCCGACGGTCTTGGGCGAACGGGCCACTTCAGGCGCCATGGCGAAGAACACGGTCGGGGCAGCGCCCAGGAAGCACCCGATGACGAAACCGATGATGCACGTCTCGACCACGCCGAGGCTCAGATTGAACCACACGAAGAAGCCGATGGCGCACACGAGCATGTCGATGAACAGGAGCATGCCCTTGTCCTTCACGCGGGCAAGCAGGACGCCCATGCCGGTGCCGCCGACGAGCATGCCGGCGGAGGCCACGGTCGCGCACATGTTCGCGGCGGCCTCGTTCCATCCGTTCTCGACGCTCAAGAAGGGGATGGTGAACGCGTTGAACGCGTCGGTAGAGCCTCCCACCAGGAAGAACATGACGGCGCTCAGAAGGCTCAGCGGTGCCAGGTACCCCCAGAGCACGCCGTGCTTCTCCCCGTCGTCTCCCGCCGTGGCAGCGATCTCGTCAAGGTCCTTCCGCTCGGATTCGGCGGGAGCCTTCACGAAGACGACCACCAGCAGAAACGCGAGGATGGCGCCGATGAGGCCGAAGACCCACATGCTGGTCCAGTCGCCGTTCTCCATGATGGGCGTGGCGGAAAGCGTGACGATCATCATGGCGAAGCCGACGTTGGCGCCCCACACGCCGTTGGCAAGGCCGCGCTTCTTGGGCTCGTACCACATGGCGATGACGCCCGGGCCCGCCGTCATCGTG
>CAJFVW010000093.1 GCA_904420575.1 uncultured Gordonibacter sp. | reverse complement strand
TGGTGGGAGCGCTAGGATTCGAACCTAGGTAGGCATAGCCAACGGGTTTACAGCCCGTCCCCTTTAGCCACTCGGGCACACTCCCATGATCGACGCTCAATTCATGTGTATTTATCAAGCTGCTGCCTGCGCGAAAAACGAACCCTAACGCGCGAGCAGATGAATAATACGCTAGCGCAACCAGCCTGTCAACCGTTTACACGCCCCCGGGAGTGTCTCCACTATTCCTCCGGATTCTCTCCGCCGGCGCCTCTCCTGCCGGGGGCTGGCGTGACGGGCCGCCTTCCGCTTCCGGCCCCGCACGCGCGAAGGATCGCACCGTCTGGGAAGGCGTGCTCACGGGCAAGCGCTTCCGGCCCCGCACGCGCGAAGGATCGCGCTGCATGAGGCTCAAGGCCATCGGCGCGGCCGACCCCGGCCCTGCACGCGCGATGGATGCCACGGCCAGCAAGCCTCGTGGCGCCTAACCTTATTATAAAGTTACAAGGTTCGTTCCCGAGGCCCCTTCCCTTCTGGCCGCCTGATCACCCTCGGCGCACGCACAGCCGAAAGCGCTTGCACGAAAGCGCCAGGCCTCCGGATGACAGGGCGAACAGTGAAGCCGACCGCCCTGGCATCCGGCCGGCAGGGCGAGGACGGCAAGGTCGACCGCTCTGGCATCCAGAAAGCATGGGACTGGCGAGGCTGACCGCTATGCCTTCCATACGGCAGGCCGCATATGGCAAGGCTGACCGTTGTGGCCTCTCGGTGGCAAGGCTGACCGTTATGGCACGGTTTTCGGCTCTTTGGGCGGCGTTTCCCTGCGACTTGCCGGCATAACCCCAGGTCGCGAGAATTTCTTGGGCACTTGGGCATCGTTCGGAGCGCCATAGCGGTCAACCTTGCCATTCGGGAGCCATAGCGGTCGGCCTTGCCGCAGAAGCGGCGCCCATGTCCCGCAGAAACGGATCCTTTACGGCACAGCATCAAATTGACCTGGGTTTATGAATTGGATTCACATGGCTTTTTGATCGTTCGCCAGATCATGGTATCATGTCAGTCAGCTTGTTTCGAACGCGCCACATGCTCAATCGAGGAGGAACCATATTGAACGAGCATTCCATCACACTCAGCAGACGAGCATTCATGGGCGGCGGCGCCTTGTTTGCCGCTTCCTTTTTCCTTGGCCCTACCCCCGCGTTCGGCGTCACGGCTGCCGAAAAGCAGGCAGAGGCCGACGCAGCCCTGGCTTCGCTGACCACCATGGAGACGCAGCTCGACGAGGCCGAAATGGCATACCACACGGCCGTTCAGGAGCAGGAAGACGCCCAGTCGAAGATGGACGAGGCGCAGGCGCGCATCGACGAGGTCAACGTCCAGCTGACCGATTTGCAGGAGCGTCTGAGCATGCGGGCGCGCAGCATGTACCGCTCGGGTTCCACCACGTTCATCGACTTCCTTTTGGGCGCCTCGACGTTCCAGGAGTTCACGCAGAACTGGAACATCCTCAACCAGGTGAACGAGAACGACGCCGACATGGTGCAGGAGGCGAAGGACCTGCGCAGCGAGATCGAGGCCCAAAAGGCCGAATACGAGGCGCAGGAAAAGGTGGCGTCCGAAAAGGCCGCGGAGGCCTTGCGGATCAAGGACGAGGCCGAGGCCACCGTCGCGGCCATGCAGCAGACCTACAACAACCTGAGCGCCGAAGCGGCGCAGCTGCTCGAAGAAGAGCGCGCGGCGCGCGAGGCGGCGGAAGCGGCCGAGGCGGCGGCCCGTGCGGAAGAGTCGGCACGCCAGGCCGAGCAGCAACAGCAGCAGGAAAACCACAACACCCCGTCCGATAACCCCAACAACGGCGGTGGCGGTGGCGGCGGACAGCCCGCTTATCAGGGCAGCGACCCATACGACCGCGCCTGCAGCTATCTGGGCTGCGCATCGTACGTGTGGGGAGCCTGCAGCCCCGGGGCGTTCGACTGCTCGGGCTTCGTGTCCTATTGCCTGACCGGCCAGTACAACCGCGTGGGAACCACGTACACGTTCATGGGGTGGCCCCAGGTGAGCGACCCGCAGCCGGGCGATGTGTGCACGAACTGGCAACACTGCGGCATCTATGCGGGCGGCGGCCAGATGATCCACTGCTCGAGCACTTACAATAACGTCGTGCAGGCCGGCATGCATGCGGGAATGATCATCGTTCGGCCGCCTTGGTAGGCCGACGGTTCCATCAGCCTCACACGACCCCCGAAGCCTTCGACCCAGGGGGTCGCTTTGTATGAAGCGCGCATGAAAGGAGACGCCATGGATATTCATGTGGAACTGGAAAACGGACTGCTGCCCGACCGCTTCGGCAAGTACGCCCCCGCCGAGGACCTCGTCGACGGGCATCCCTGCGTGTCCTTCCCCATCGAGGTGCGCGACGTGCCCGCCGGCACGCGCTCGCTCGCCCTGACGTTTCTGGACTGGGATGCCATCCCGGTGGGAGGCTTCTGCTGGATCCATTGGATCGCCTGCAACTTTCCCGCCGACACGGCCCTCATCCCCGAGAACGCGAGCGCCTCGGGCGCGGTGCCCTGCGTGCAGGGATCGAACAGCGACTTCTCGCCGCTCGCCGGCGGGCATACCGATCCGCGCATCATCCATCGCTACGCCGGCCCCTACCCTCCCGACAGGACGCACGACTACACGCTGACGGTCTATGCGCTCGACTGCGTGCTCGACCTGGAAGAAGGATACTACCTGAACGAGTTTCGCCGCGCCGCCCGCGGACACGTGCTGGCCACGTCCACGCTCGAGCTGCCCAGCCGCGCCTAGGGGTCGGGCATGGCGGCCTCGCAACGCATCGAGCATCCCCTGCAGCCGGTCTTCGATGCGCGGTCGCGCGTGCTCGTGTTGGGGACCATGCCCTCGCCCGCCTCGCGCACGGCGGGATTCTACTACGGCCATCCGCAGAACCGCTTCTGGAAAGTGCTGGGCGCGCTGTGGGACGAGCCCGAGCCGCTCGGCGTCGAAGGCCGCACGGCGTTTCTGCTCGCGCACCGCATCGCCGTGTGGGACGTGCTGGCCGCCTGCGACATCGAGGGAGCGTCCGACGCGAGCATCGCGCATGCCGTGCCCAACGACCTGCGCGTCATCATCGATCATGCCCCCATCGCGAAGGTGTTCACCACCGGATCGAAGGCGGCCGCACTGTACCGCCGCCTGTGCGCGCCCGGCCTTCCCGACCTGCCACACACGGCGCTGCCCTCGACCAGCCCCGCCAACGCCCGCATGCGCCTTGCCGACCTGGTGGAGGCGTACGCGCCCATCAAAGACGCGCTTGCCGGACGCTAGGCCGCAGCCCTGCGCCCACGCCGGCGCGCATCAAGCCCTGACGTCCTTGCGGGCGTACACGACGAACGCGACCGCCAGACCCACGACGGCATAGGCCATGCCCAGGCCGACGAGCAGCGGGTCGAGCGCCACGTCCGTGATGATGTCGGCCGCGTCGGTGTAGGCGAACGGCGTCACGAAGCGCAGCCATTCCGCATTTTCGCTCAGGTTGGCCACGATGTTCGCGAAGTACAGCAGCGCCGCGAAGCCCAGACCGACGCCGACGCTGCCCCGCCCCAGCACGGCCGAGGCGCCGAAACACACGCAGGCAAGCTCCAGCTGCATGAGCGCCTGCGCACCGAGGAACAGCCAGAACGGCTCCCAGTCGATGGCCTCGTCAATGGCCGCGAACGACGCGACCGAACAAGCGGCCACGAAGGCGTTCAGCAGCACGATGCACACCACCACGGCCGCCAGCTTCGCGGCGACCACACCCGCACGGCTGACCGGATGGGTGAGCAGAAATTCCGCCGTATGCTCCGATTCCTCCTTGGACAGCATGCGCACGCCCAAGTACGCCGCGAAGAACGCGCCGCCGATGCCCAGCACGGCGCCGCACTCTACGCCGAAGAACCCCAGGGGCTCCCCTATGCTCAGCTGGTCCATGCCGAACGCCTCGGTGAACACTCCCAAGCTGGCAAACATGGCCGTGAAGTCTTCCGACTGGGCGCTGATGTCGGGAAACATAGCCACGCACAGCACCACCATGCCGCCGATCACCACGCTCCAGACGGCGAGCATCTTCGCGTTCTGGCGCATTTCGTGCAAAAAGACCGTCATGCTTCCGCCCTCCCGTTCTCCTGCCGCACGCCCGCAGCGCCCGCTTCCCCGCCCGTGCCTGCATCCTCTTCGCCCGTGTAGAAATGCATGAACACTTCGTCCAGGTCGGGCTCTTCGATGGTGACGTCGAGGACCGGAAGGGTGGCAAGCCATGCCACCAGCGCGCCCATGTCGCCCTGGAACAAGAACGACGCCCCGTCCGCGCGCGGCTCGAAGCTGCGCACGCCCTCGAGCACCGGCGCCTCGACCGGAGCGGCGGCCACCACGCGCACGCGTCGCGCCGACGTGGACGCCAGCTCCTCCACCGACCCTTCCGCAATGATGCGCCCTTCCCGGATGACGGCGGCGCGGTCGCAGTAACGCTGCACTTCGGAAAGCACGTGGGACGACAGCATGACCGTGCCGCCCGCCGCACGGCGCTCTTCCAACAGCGCGAAGAACTCCTGCTGCACCAAAGGGTCCAGACCGCTCGTCGGCTCGTCCAGGATCAGCAGTTCGGGCTCGTGCTGCAAGGCGCATACCACGCCCACCTTCTTGCGGTTGCCCAGCGACAGATCGTCTATCTTCCGCTTCATGTCCAGCCCCAGGCGGTCGGCCAGACGCGCCGCCTCGGCCGAGCAGTCGCGGTGGCGCAGACGCGCCGAGAACTTCACCAGCTCGCCTACGCGCATGCCGTGGTAGAACTGGATTTCGGACGGCAGGTAGCCCACGCGGGCCAGCAAGGGCTTCGCCGACGGCTCGCAGGGCATGCCAAGAATCCGCGCCTGGCCGTCCGTGGCGCGTATCAGCCCCAGCAGCACACGCACGAAGGTGCTCTTGCCTGCGCCGTTGGGCCCTATGAAGCCGAAGATCTCGCCGCGGCGCACGACGAGGTCCACGTCCTCGATGCCGCGCGCACGGCCGTACCGTTTCGTGAGGCCCGTCGCCTCGATGACCTTTTCCTTGTCTTTCACAGGTATTCCTTTCGATAGAAACAACGGCGCAGCACGTCCAGATGGTCCAGGTACTCCGCGTTGAGCGCGTCCATGTCCGCCAGCTTTTCGGCCGGCTGCGCGCGCATGAAGCCGTCGGAGAACCACAAGACGATGTTGGCGGCCTCGTCCACCGACACGCCGTCGACGAACTTCGACGCGTCCGCCCGCGAGGCGAACTTGGCACCGCTGGCGGCGACGAGTTCGAACAGGCGGCCGCGCACGTCGGGCGAAACCTCGTCGCTTTCCTCGAAGTAGCCCTTCACCAAGAACTGCATGAGGTCGGGATGATCGCGCAGGATTTCCAGCTTGAGCGCCTGGCTGCGCGCCAGAAGCGCGAAGAAGTCCGTCTCGCCGTCGGCGTACAGCTGGCTCGACAGGCGCTCCACCAGGTAGTCCATCGCGTAGTGGTACAGGTACAGGTACAGCCCGCTCTTGCTTTCGAAGTAATGGAACAGCAGCGCCTTGGACACGCCCGCCTCGCGCGCGACGTCGTCCATCGACGCCTTCTTGTAGGCGTTGCGCGAGAATACGGCGAAGCCCGCGTTCAGCATGACGTGCTGCCGATCTTCGGGCAACGAGAAGAACTTCTCGTTCACGTTGCGCCCTCCTTCCCCGACGCGCCCGTTGGACGCCGCCCGATCGCATGGCCGCCATTGACCAGATCGGTCAACGATGCGAGGGCAGCATACCACCATTGACCGAATTGGTCAATGGTGGTGCAACATGGCGGAGCGTATTCCGCACAGTGACCTTTGAACGAAAGCCCCGCCCTACCCACATGCGCCCGCACCAAAGAGCCTAGCATGGACGAACGCCCCGCAGGGAAGTACCTGCCTTCACAGAAAGGAGCACGTCATGCCCATCCCCGACCCTCGCGCCAACGAGAAGAAGGAGACGTACGTCTCGCGTTGCATGAAATACATGGCCACGCACGACAAGGACGAATACCCCTCGCAGAAGCAGCGGGCGGCCATCTGCTACTCCACCTGGGACCGATGGCAAAAGGAACATGGCCATCCCGAGAAGGCCGAAAGCAAGAAGGGCAAGTAGCGAGGGCTTCGCAGGTCCTCATGCTCGCGTGGGCCTTCGCCCGTTCGCACAGGCCCACGCCTGCCCTTGCAGGACCACCCAGGCCTCACTTGCCCCCTTCTCGCCTGCTCCCCCAGCACGCCTTTCGCGGCCACCCTGCCTTCGCGCCGTCGGGCGCCCGCCCTCTTTCACCAAACCCACATCGACGGGCACGGCGCAAAACCTTATACTGAAAGCACATCAATGTACGGAACGGCCGACGGCACCAGCGCGTCTTGGCGCAGGCGAAAGGAAGCACGATGCCAGCATATGCGGAAATGGGAACGGAAGAACTGGAAACGCTCAAGCACGGTCTCGAACGCGAGTACGCCGAGATACAGGCCAAGGGGCTCTCGCTCAACATGGCGCGCGGGAAGCCCGGGTCCGACCAGCTGGACTTGAGCATGCCCCTGCTCACCGCCGTGACCACCGCAGAGGACTGCCGGGCAGAAGACGGCACCGACTGCCGCAACTACGGCGTGCTCGACGGGCTGCCCGAAGCGAAGCGCTTCATGGCGGCCATGCTGGACGACGAGCCCGAAAACGTCATCGTGGGCGGCAATTCCAGCCTGTCCCTCATGTACGAGGCGGTGGCCCGCTGCTGGAACTTCGGCACGCTGGGGTCGGAGCCGTGGTGCAGGCTGGAACAGGTCAAGTGGCTGTGCCCCGTTCCCGGATACGATCGCCACTTCGGCGTGACCGAGGCCTTCGGCATCCAAATGATCCCCGTGCCCATGACCGAGGAGGGACCGGACATGCACGAGGTGGAGCGCCTTGTGCGCGACGACGCGTCCGTGAAGGGCATCTGGTGCGTGCCGAAATACGCCAACCCGAACGGCGTCACCTATTCCGACGAGGTCGTGCGTCGCCTGGCCTCGATGCCCTGCGCCGCCGAGGACTTCCGTATCTTCTGGGACAACGCCTATTGCGTGCATCACCTCTACGACGACGTGGCCGAACAGGACCAGCTGCTCGACATCGGCGCCGCCTGCCGCGAGGCCGGCAATCCGCACCGCCCCTTCAAGTTCGCCTCCACTTCCAAGGTGACGCACCCAGGCGCCGGCATTTCCGCCCTGGCCGCCAGCCCGGAAAACGTCGCAGAGATCAAGAAGCGCCTGGGCGTGGGGACCATCGGCTACGACAAAATCAACCAGCTGCGCCACGTGCGGTTCCTGAAAGACGCCGAAGGGCTCGCCGCCCACATGTCCAAGCACGCCGCAATCCTGCGCCCGAAGTTCGAGCTGGTGCTGACCAAGCTGGACGAAGGGCTGTCCGAGGTGGGCGGATGTTCGTGGTCGCATCCGCGCGGGGGCTACTTCGTGTCGTTCGACGCGCCCGAAGGCACGGCCAAGCGCATCGTCCAGCTGGCGAAGGAAGCGGGCGTGACCATGACGGGCGCAGGGGCCACCTGGCCCTACAAGCACGACCCGCATGACAGCAACATCCGCATCGCCCCCACCTTGCCTCCGCTCGACGAGCTGGACGCCGCTATGGACGTGTTCGTCTGCTGCACGAAGCTGGCCTACACGGAGAAGCTGCTGCAAGGCTGACGCACCTGCCAGGGGGCGGGCGCCGCAGGAAAGCGCGCCGTGCGGCGCCCGCCCGGGTATTACACGTCGCCGCAGTCCTCCAACCATTCCCTTGCCCCTCGCGCCAGCGCGCCCGCCTCTCCAGGATCCTCGCCCTTCGTGGCATCGACCGCCGCCGAGCCCCTTCCGGTCGCTGCAGCGCGGCACCGGCCTTGGCCTCTCGGAATGCCTGCCGGCACTCCCGTATTCCCAGGATCATGCTAGCAATTCTAATAGGTTGCGCCGACTCTTTCGATCATCTTATACTGGATGTTACTTGTAGCAGGGCACATGGTTTCCGGGGGACGGGGTGTTGCCAGTGCTAACCCTGAGCGTGTACAGTGCAGATGGCGAATTCATTCTCAACTGCCAAATGGAGGACATGGCCTCGTTTCTCCACGTCATCCATACCGAATTCGAGCCCCGGTGGGCCGAACATCCCGATTCCGCCAAGATCAGGGGGAAAATGCTCGTCATCGACTCCCAACGCGGGCCCGAAAGCATGCTTCCCGCGCTCTCGTTCCGGCAAAAGGAGATCATCGAGCTGCTGGCCCACTCGCTCTCTCCCAAGCAGATCGCGAACGAGCTGGGCATATCGGAATCCACCGTGCGCATGCACATCAACGTGCTGAAGAAGCGCTTCAATGTTTCCAGTTGCTATCATCTGATGGCGGTCGTGACCGCCCTGGGGCTGTGCAGCCCCTTTCCCCATGGCCCACGTCCCCAGTCGATCCAGGTGACGACCGACGACGACCTCGGCCTTCGCATACCCAAGTACCCCCATCCCGCCGACGAGTAGCTGCCCCGCCGCATCCCGCCGCGGCAACCTGTCCCTTTGACCGACCCTTTGCAGACAGAGGCGAGCGCGGCGCAACGGCGCCTTGTGTCCAGCACGTGCCAAGGGCGTCCTGGTCCTGAAGAAGCTCGTGTCGCCGCTCGCTCCAACAGGGCGAGCGGCGACACGACGAGCATCGGGGAGGACGACCTAGAAGCGCGGCGCCACCTTGGGGGTCTTGGGAAGCTTCGTCGCGCCGGGAGTGGCAGGTGGATCGGCTTGGGGAGCGGAAGGCGTGGAGGCTGCAGAAGCGTCAGGCGCACTCGGCGCGCCGGGAGCAACAGGGGCAGAGGGAGCGCCGGGAGCTGCCGGAGCCGAAGGGGCGCCCGAAGCCGAAGGCGCCCCGGCCATGCCGGGAGCGGCAGGTGCGGAAGGGGCTCCGGGAGCTGCGGGCGCCGGCGGGGCCTCTACGAACTCGCTGGCCCCGCAGGACTCGCACGTTTCTGCAGCGACGTCGTTTTCCGCCCCGCAGGCGGCGCACTTCTTGCTGGTGGGCGCCGTCGCGTCGACGGCGGCTGGTCTAAAGCACATGGGACATCTTCCTTCCTGAGGGCGTTGGGCAGCGCCGCGACGCATAGGCGCCGCCCAACGACCGGTTCTTGGTCTTGTTCGGATAGGTCTATTCGAGCCCGAAGTCGAGCGTGAAGTCTTCGGGCCGCAATTCGCGCGAGGGGCGGGTGTGGGCCAGCTTCGTGAAACCGACCCGCACGCTTTCAAGGTCGCGGTATCCCGCGCTGCGGAGATGGTCGGCTTCCGCGCCAGACACGCGCACCTGGTACTTGTCTTCGCCGTCCATCTTGATGTTCAGGATCTCGCCCCACATGCGCAGGCCGGAATCTCCCGCGAAGAACCCTCCCCCGTCGTCCGTCTTGCGTATGTTCAACCCCACTTCTTCGGCACCGAACCCGCAGGCCATCAGTTCGATGTAGGCGTCCTTCGGCAAGCCGATGAGGCATTCCATATGGTCCATCACGTTGCAGAAGAACAACGTGCCTTCGGTGGCGTATCTTTCCTCGTCCACGATGCAAGCCCCTTTCTACGCCCCCGGACACCCTCCCAGGCCTTCTTCGCGCGTGTAGCCCTTGGTCTTCATGATGTCGAGCTTCGACTGGGCGGCCACACGGTCGACAAAGCCCTTGACCCGCTTCGCCCAGAGGTCGAAGACCTCGCGCGCGTCTTCCACCGGGTAGTGCTCTTCCTTGAAGTAGTACCGGTACAGCACGTCGACGAAGGAGGTATAGTCGTCGCTCTTCACCGCCTCCTCCATCACGAACGGCGGCGCGATCATGATGGAAAGGTTGGCGGCCTGGTACAGCTGGTAGAAGGCGACGCGTATCTTCGCCCGCGACTGGGAATCGTTTCGAGAGAGAGCCTCGTCAAGCATGAGGCTCCCCTTCCGTATATAGTCCAACGCCTCTTCGTAGGTGACTGCCATGGCGTCCGACGCTCCCTACACGAACAGTTCGGTGACGGCTTCCTTGTCGAACAGATCGATGGGCGCCGCTTTGGTCTCGCGGCCTTGCTTCTCGAAGTGGTACACCTTGACGTCTTCCTTGGGGAAGCCGCCCTGGCCCACCAGATCGCCCAGCGTCTGGAGGATATGGTCGGAATGCGAGGTGATGAGCACCTGCTTGCCTTCCTGCGCCATGCCCAGCAGGATCTCGGCCATCTTGCGCTGGAAGCGGGGATGCAGGTGGGTTTCCGGCTCTTCGATCATGACCAGGGAGCCTTCGGGCGAAAGCGAGCCCAGCACCACCGTGGCCACCGACTGGTTGACGCCGTAGCCGGAGTTGACGGCGCTCACCCACATGTCGCCTTCCACCAGGTCCACCACTATGCTGGGGCCGTTCGTGACGTAGGGGCTCACTTCCACGCCCAGCATGGACAGGCGCTTGGCCATGACGTCCAGGCGGCTTTGCATCTCGGGGAAGCGCTTGGCTTCGTTCAGGCGGTACATGATGAGGCTGGCCAGCCACTCTTCCAAGGCGGAGGCGTCGCCTGCACGGTTGGAAATGTCCTCGATGGTGGGATTGCCGGCCAGAAGCGGATAGTTGTAGCGCGTGAAGCCGCGGTTCGAAGAGAGGTACAGGGCGTCCTCGAACCACTTCATCATGACCTTTTGGGCGGCGTTCGTGCCCGCGTAGTCCTCGGTGGTGTAGGAGCCGCCGCCATAGCCGCCGGCCGCCAACGGGAAGAACAGCCGTCCGGAGGCCTCGATGACGCCTTCCTTCTTGCTGTTCCACGACCACTCGCTCTGCCCGTTGCGCAGGAAGGCCTCTTCCACGCCTTCGGGAGTGGTCTCAAGGGAGTACGTCATGTCGCCGGCACCGTCGTCCAGGGTGGCGTCGATGCGGATGGGCAAGGAGGCGTCGTGGCCGTGCACCACTTCGCGGTAATCGCCGAGACGCAGGAGGTAGTCGTTGTAGCTGATCTCTTTGCGCTGGAGGCTCTGCTTGATGAACGCGAGCGACTGTATCACCGACGTCTTGCCGGTGGAGTTGAACCCGGTCAGCACCGTGACCTTCGCAAGATCGAGATCGAGGTTCTTGAGAGCCTTGAAGTTCTCCAAATGGACTCGTTGTAGCATGGCGCATCTCCCTTGTCGTCGACGTTTGCCGGAACCTTTTTGCCGGAGCCTTACCTGACTTTGCGGTAGACCGTGATGGGCTTCACGGGCCGCACCGTGATCGCATGGACGGGGCACCACTTGACGCATTCCCCGCATCCCGAACACAGATAGTCCTGCTTCAGAACGACCAGGTCGCCTTCCCTGACGAAGTTGCCGCGCACGCAGTGGCCCGCGCAGGAGCAGCAGTTGCAGCATTCCGGACCGCGTTCCACGATGAACGGAGAACCACCCATGTCGCATCAGCCTTCCTGGTCGCCTGGTCGTGTCTTGGCCATCCGGCCAGCCGCAAGGCAGCTGGCCGGTCGGTCGTTTTCCTGGCGAGGCCGGTCAAGCCGGCTTCGCCTCAAGCCGCGTCTGCCCGTTCGGCCTTAGTTGAACAGGGTCTTGAACGGCACGTCGTCGGCGCGATGCACGTTGCACATGGCCAGCTTGATGTTGTACACGCCCGACAGCCTGCAGCAGTTGTCGGGGTCGTTGTCGGTGCACATGTTGATGTTGGACATGAACCAACCGCCCAGCCACGGCTCTTCTTCGGGCAGCTCGGGATACCACCAGCCGTGCTGCGCAGAGATGGTGTAGGGCGACATGCCGGCGTCGAGCTTGGCCTTCTGCAAGCAGCGGCCGCGCTGCGTCTCTATCCAGCACCACATGCCGTCGCCGATGCCCAAGTTCGCGGCGGTTTCGGGATGGATCTGGAAGAACGGGTCGGGATAGCGGTTGCGGCAGCCGTTCACCTGGCGGTATTCGGAATGGTAGTACGGCATGACGCGCGAACCAGCCGTCATGATGAGCGGATAGTCCTCGGCCACTTCCGGCGTGGACACGGGAGACTCGAAGGGCTCTTCGTAGTACGGAAGCGCCTGCGACTCGTCAAAGAGCTTCTCGATGATGGTGGAGTACAGCTCCACCTTGCCGGTGGGCGTGCCGAAGCCGTACAGTTCGCCGGTCTTCGGGTCGGACATCTTGTGCCACTCTTCCGGCGAGGGGTTGAACACCGGGTTCGTGATGGCGTCGCGGGCCGACGTGCCCTGCGGCGCGAGCATGGCGTCGTAGGCTTCCTCGGTGGTCTGCCAGGACCAGTACTTCTGCACGGTTTCCTCGTCGAACACGCCTTCGGCGAGCGAACGCCAGAACTCGTAGTTGTCACGACGCTCGTACATAGGCGGAACCGCCGCCTCGCCGGTGAGCGCAACGCCGGTGATGCAAGGGCCGCCACCGCCGACGCCCCACAGCTGCGGGCGCTCGAGCCAGCCGGCGGCAGGCAGCACGTAGTCGGACAGCATGGCGCACGGCGTCATGGTGTACTCGTGCGTGACCACCAGTTCCAGCTTCTTGATGCATTCGTACACGTCATGGGTGTTGGACAGGTTGGAGAACGGGTTCGACGCCTGGACGATGAGGCCCTTGACCGGATAGGGCTTGCCGGTGCGGATGGCCTCGCTGACGGCGCACCAGTTCTGGGCGCACGTGGCGTTCTGGCTAAGGAAGTACGGATGATGGAACACGCGGCTCTGCGCGTCGGAGATCATCTGATAGCTGGGCCAGGAGTGGAACGGGAACCGATCGGAGCCCAGCTGCTTGTCGCGCTGCGACTTCGGCAGCATTTCGGGCATTTCGAACGTGGCATGGGGCAGCGTGTCGTTCGGCGGCGCCAGGTAGGTCTGGCCGGCCTTGTTGATGCCGATGAGCGCCTTCAGGCATGCCTTGGCACGGTTGGCTTGCGCCTGGTTGCGGCCGATGGCGTCGGTGGCCAGGCCCCACGGCAGGTACGCCGGCAGGCAGGTGGCGAAGATGCGGGCCGCTTCGACAATCTTGTCGGCGGACACCCAGCAGATCTCGGCGACCTTTTCGGGCGGATAGGCCTGCACGGCCTCCTTCAGCTTGTCGAAGCCGTAGGTCCACGCGTCGACGAACTCGTGGTCGTACAGGTCCTCGTTGATGATGACGTTCATCCAGCCCATGGCCATGGCGCCGTCGGTGCCGGGGCGCAGGCGCAGCCACACGTCGGCGTTGGGGGAATACTCGGTGCAGCGCGGGTCCACGACGATGAGCTTGACGTTGGGATCGTTCGCGAACAGGTCCTGGTAGCCCCAATGCTCCGGGAAGTCGCCGGACTGGGCCGGGTTGTGGCCCCACAGCACCACGCAGCCGGTCTTGGCTGCGGTGAAGGCGGCTGCGAACTGGCCGTACGTTGCGCTCTCGTTGGTATAGGTGGGGCACCAGCAAATCTCGGAGCCGCCCATGGCCAGGTTCGGGCTGCCGTACAGGTTGAAGAACCTTCCTTCGTACCATTCGTCGGTACGGTCGGTGCCATGGGAGAATATGACGGTTTCAGGGCCGTATTCGTCGGCCAGATAGCGCATCTTCTCGCCGATCTCCTTGCAGGCCTGGTCCCACGTGATGCGTTCCCACTTGCCGCTTCCGCGGTCGCCGACGCGCTTCAGGGGATAGTTGCAGCGCTTCGGATGGTCGAGCCATTCGATCTGGAAATCCATGCGTTCGCACACCCTGCCGTCGCTGACGGCGCAATCCGGGTCACCTTCGAGCTTCGTGATCTTCCCATCCTCCACCGTGGCGAGGACGCCGCAGTTGGCATGGGAGGCGAAACACAAGGCTCTCTTGTACTCGACGTTTGACATGGTTGCCTTCTTCCTCTCGTGTTCAAGACGCTTCTTGCACGACAGCTGACGTCGAAGATGCACCGACACCGCTTACGGTACCGGCGCACAGAGAGGCGAACAAGCTATCAAATTTGTCAAACCGTTGCCAAACGGCAGCGAAACCGTTGCCGCGCCTGCGGGCGGCGTGCGCCTGCGGGCGGCAGGCGCGTGCGGGCGGCGGGCGCACACGTGGCCCGCCCCGCTGCCGATTGTCGCCCCGAAAGTGCGCCTCAGGAATTGAGGCGCACTTTCGGGGCGACAATGTGTTTCGGACGGGGCACAAAAGGGCCCGGACGCCGAGCGCCCGGGCCTTGGCCTTGGCCTTGTGCTTTGCGGCGTGCCCGTTCGTGCGGGCGATCCGCCGAGCGTCAGGCAGAACGTTTGCAGGGCTTACTGCGCCTGCGGCTCTCCTTCAGGCTCCATCGGCATGCCGACATGCAGGATCTTGGACACGATGACCATGCACAAGGGCTCCACCTGGATGGCCACCATGTAGCAGATGACCCAGAGGAGCGGCATCGGCGCCAACAGCCTGTTGACGAACATCGCATCCATGCCCGTCACCACCCACGTCAGCACGAAGCAGATGACGAACACCATGATGGTGCAGAGAAGCACGTCTTTCAGCAGAAACCAGCCGAGCGACCCCTCTTTCGCGCCGCATTTGACCGCGTACTTCATGGAAAGAGGAATAACGGGCAGCAAGGCCATGATGACGGTGCCGAGCACCGTGCCGATGCCCGCCCCCATGAGGAACCCCTCGAGGGTCACCGGCGCTCCTAATACAACCGGGGAGAATACGCTCATGGTGAGCGCGAGGAACAAAGACATGAAAAAGCCCATCAAAGCTCTGAATCCAAAGGTCATGAAACCCCCCTTAGCTGAGAATTGAGAAGAATGGGTCAACAGCCATCGCATCACCCTTTCGAAGAGGGTCGATCATTGAGCATCTTCTTGTCAGCTGCCCCCCCATGATAAACGCGTGCCGCACGCCAACGAAAGCTAGCAAACTTGATAGCAAACAGGCATGCGTGGACGCCGAGCCGCAAGCGGGCGCAGACGCCGTCCCACAAACAGCGCGCCCATGAGGGAGCGCCGTCGCCCGCAACGGTCGCTTTTGTGGAGAAAAACGGCCGTTTCGGGCGACGGCGGGAGGAAGCGAGGGCGCAGACGCCTATAGGGGGAGAGTGCGATACACCCGCAGGCGGTCGCAAAAGAGGTGCCCGACCTCGGGCGATTCGGGCTGCATCGGCAGAAGGCGGTGCGGCTTCAGGCCTTCTTGCGCGTCAAGATGGCTCCACCGAGCGCTCCCACAAGAGCAATCGGCGCCAATCTGACGAAGAGCCATTCGAACGCGTGGAACGTCGCTCCGAAAACGGCGGTTTCAGGGTCGCCGTAATCCCAATCAGCGTAAGGGCTGCCCAGTTCCACCAAGACCACGAAACCGAGGACGACGACCGCACCCGCCAGGATGAATGCCCAATGAAGCGCATTCCTTCTCATGGCCGTTCTTCTTGCAAGCTGCAAGTTCACGACCTCCAGCTTTTCCGAAACCGCCTTGATGGCATCGGCTTCCGGTTCGATGACAGGTTCTCCGAGCAAAGTGCTGATGGGCGTTTCCAGCACGTCCGACAGGGCGATCAGCAGGTCGGAATCGGGAACCGACCGCCCTTGCTCCCATTTCGACACCGTTTGCCGCACCACGTTCAGCTTGATGGCAAGTTCTTGCTGCGACAGTCCTTTTGACTTCCTGATCGCTTTGATGTTCTCGCTCAACATCAGGGCTCACCGCCTTTCAACGTTGCCGCCATTACAGGCGCCATTACAGGCGAAGACGCCCGTTGCCGCAAGCAACGCGTTTTTACATTCTATCAAAAAAAAAGGAAGAACCCCCTTCCATGCAAAACGGCCCCGCTTCCAGAGAAGCAGGGCCGTGTCCGGACGATGCCGCCCGCAGGGGGCTCGTCCGCAAGAGGGAACGGAAGGGGCGGCTAGGCCAGAAGCGCCAGCAGGGGCACCAGCAAAAGCGCCACGATGTTGAACACCTTGATCATGGAGTTCAGCGCCGGGCCGGCCGTGTCCTTGTAAGGGTCGCCCACGGTGTCGCCCGTGACGGCGGCCTGGTGGGCGAAGGAGCCCTTGCCGCCGAACTTGCCTTCCTCGATGAGCTTCTTGGCGTTGTCCCACGCGCCGCCGCCGCTCGTCATGGAAATGGCCACGAAC
>CAJFVW010000092.1 GCA_904420575.1 uncultured Gordonibacter sp. | reverse complement strand
TTTCTCTTGCTTTCTCTTGCTTTCTCTTGCTTTCTCTTGCTTTCTCTTGCTTTCTCTTGCTTTCTCTTGCTTTCTCTTGCTTTCTCTGCCGCTGCCCGCGCCGCCAGGGCTGCCCACGCACCGCAGCGAGGTCCTGCGTCACGTCCAGAACTGGGCCGTTTCTATGACGTCCTGGTAGGCCCAGGGATAGATGTCGGAATACCAGCCCGTCTCGGGCACGAAGCACAGAAGCGCGCTGTACGCCACGCTTGCGGCCACCAACACGATCAGCACTTTCATGAGCAGGTCCTTCGCCACCGATCCCGCCTCCAGGTTCTCGTTCACGACGAACGCGAGCAGCACCGCCGCCGCCAGGAACATGAAGCCGAAGTCGGCGTAGTAGCGCTGCAGGATGCCTGCCATCTCGGCGTCGAGCAGCGCGACCGCCACGCCCGAGACCAGCAGCACAACGATGACGCCCATGATGGTGCGCGTAGAGCGCGCCTTCATGCGCAAGCGCAGGATGCGGGGCGCGAACGGCAGGATCCACAGCACAGGCAGGCAGGCCAGGATGCCACCGAACGTGACCTCCTTGATGGTCTGCCCCAGATATGTGGTGTCGAACGGCGCCGGCTGGATGAACGGGAACACCCCGGACGCGCAGGGCGGCTGCAGGAAATAGGCGAACAGCGCCGGCGCCAGGCGCCCCACGTTCATGCCGCGCTTGGTCATGTCGTTCACCGTGAGGTTGTAGTTCGCGCCGAAGTCGAAGGGCGACCCGAAGCGCGCGTGGTTGTATCCCAGAAGCCCCACCGCCACCACCACGTAGGGGGCCACCAGGCAGGCGAACTCGCGGGCGCCCCGCGGCGTGAACAGGCGGCGCTCGGTGATGTAGAGCCTCCAGAAGAGGGGAAACGCCAAAAGCGAGAGCGCCAGGAGCTGCGGACGGCAGCCCACCACGAGCGCCATGCACAGCGATCCGGCCAGATACCACTTCTCGGGTCCCTTCGACACGCGCCCCCGCATCCAGAAATACAGCCCCCAGACCGAAAACGCCAGGCCGCACATGATGGGCAGCGAATAGAACGTCGGGAACTTCAGCAGGTACAGGATGCCGCAGCAGGCAACGAGCGGGATCTGCAGCAGCAGGTACAGCCCCAGGCTCACGTGCTTGAAGTGATAGCGCGCGAACCGGTCGAGCAGGGCCGAGCATCCCAGGACGAATGTCACCGCGGCGATCAGAACGCCGATGGCCGTTGGAAAGTTCGCACCCGTGAGCAGGAAGAACGGCAAATAGAACAGCAGCACCGGCACCACGCCGAAATACACGTAGTAGTGCCCGTCATGATAGGCCACGTCGAACAGGTAGGGCTCCCCCGTCTCCTTCTGCGCCTCGTCGCGCGCCCCCTTGTCGTAGGGGTCGTCCATGTCCTGCAGCCACTGCGGCGGCTCTTCGTCGAGGTACAGCTGGCCCTTCGCCATGGCGCGCGCCAATTCCGCATACTGCTGGGCGTTGTCGCCGCCCACCTCGAACGTGTTCACCAGGCTGTGCCCGTCCCACGACCCGTAGTTGTAGCTTTGGGTGGCCACGCCCACCAGGTTCGATCCCATGAACAAAAACGAGGCCGCCAGGCATACCTCGATGGCGACGGCAGCCACGATCCCGGCCTTGGACTTCTTGGGATCCTGCACGATGCCGATGCGGTAGATGGCCGAACGGGGGCGGAACACGTAGACGAGCGCCAGCATGCCGGCCACGGCGAAGAACCTGACCATGTTGAAGTCGAAGGGATGGCGAGCGTTGATCTCCACGCCGACGAGCACAATGGGGTACGACACGTCGTCGCCGACGACCTCGATGCGCAGGTTGTCGACGGGCCCGGTCGTGTTGAGATTGAGGTACTCGCTTTGGGACGAATACGTGGACACCTGCACGTCGGGAACGCCCGCCGTGTACTCGGTGGAGTCGAAATACGTGTGGTGCGCATCGTCGGTGAACTGGATCTTCAGCGTGAGCAGCTGCGCGGGCTGGGCGGAATCGAAGTCGACGCGCACGTTGTGTACCTCGGTGCCCAGATCCGAGAACTCGATCACGTGATCGACGGCAGTGAGCTGATAGGTGCCGTCGGGCGCGCGCTGCAGTTCCAGCTTGCCGCTCAGGTCGATGGTGTCGTAGCCGGCCGACCGGAAGAAGTTCACGTTGAACAGGAACGTTTCCAGCAGGGCCGCAGCCGCCAGGATGGAAAGCGCCGCCAGGGCGACCCGCCTGATGGCCTTGCGGCGCGGCCGCACGTGGTCGGCATACAGGTATGCTATGTTCTGGCGAACGGTAGGCATGATGGTAATGCATTATAAGACAGGCGCGCCCGTCTTCCAACGGGCGCGCCTGCGCACACGCCTAAAACACGCCGCCCGCGCAGGCGGCGGACCGGGCCTACAGCCCCAGCGCCTGTTTCACGTCGGCGTACACGACCTGCGGGTCGCGGTCGCCGTCGATGGAGACCAGCAGGTCGCAGCCGCGGTAGTAGTCGATGAGCGGGCTCGTGGACTTCTCGTAGACGTCCAGGCGGTTGCGCACCGTGGCCTCGTTGTCGTCGTCGCGCTGGTACATCTCGCCGCCGCACTTGGGGCACGTCACGTCGGCGACGGTGCCGATGTAGCCGCAGTCCTTGCACATGCGGCGCGAGGTCAGGCGGCGCACGATGACCTCGGGATCCACGTCGATGAGCAGCGCGGCGTCCAGCGGGCGCTCCAACTTGGAAAGCTCGGCGTCAAGGGCGACCGCCTGGGCAGACGTGCGCGGGAAACCGTCCAGGATGAAGCCGTTCTCCGTGTCGGCGTCCTGCAAACGCTCGGTCACCAAGCCGATGATCACGTCGTCGGGCACGAGGTCGCCCGCGTCCATGTACGACTTCGCCTTCTGCCCCAGCGGCGTTCCGGCCTTCACGGCCGCACGCAGCATGTCTCCCGTGGAGATGTGCGGAAGCTTGAACTCCTCCACGAGCTTGGCAGCCTGCGTCCCCTTGCCGGCGCCGGGAGCGCCCAACAACACTATGTTCATGATGCGATTTCCTTTCGACATACGATCGATGCGCCGTATTGTACCAAACCGCCACGTTCCCCGATCATATTTCAACAGAAAGACGGAAGATGCGGCGGAGGGCCTCTCCGCCGCCGCGCAAAAGCGCCCGACTCCTCCATGCCGGACGCACGTCCGCCGGCAGTAGCTCTGCGGTCACCTGAAAAGGTCGTTTCTTTGCGCAAATCTTGTGCGCCGCGCTAGCAAAGCCAACCGTGCCCATCTTCGCATAATGGGTGGTTTGCCCAAAAATACAGTCCCAGAAAAGAACGAGCAGCTCCTCAAGCTGTTGCCCACCATTCTTCCGAACAAACAGACAAGATAGGCGAGACCGTCGTCATCGACGCATGAAACACGCCGTCCGTCTTGGACGTTAGCCGATCCGGACGGCTTTGCTATACGCCGCATTCATAGATAAGCATTTCACACTTGTCGTCGACGGCTGGTTCTTTCCGATAGTTGGAGTAGACGGATACGCTCTTGAAGCCACATTCCTCCAGGAGTTCTTCCATCTCTCCGTATCGGTACAGATGCGTTTGAAAATCCATGTCTTCGCTACGCAACAATACCGCGCCGTCATAGAGTTCGTACACGGACGGGGAAAACTGCGTCTGGCTTTTTTCGTCATAGTGGCTTTTTCCTTTCAAGACAAGGTCATGCCCCTCTTTTGTTTTCACCGAAGCAATTGCTTTGAATTCGCCGCTCTCATCGCATCTATCAAAGACGGTATCGACAGCAAACACGAATTTCCCGCCAGGAACCAACAGCTCTTTCATCTTCCGCATAACCCTTCTGCACATGCCCATGTCTGTAAACAACGAAACGGAACCGGAGGGAATAAAAATATAGTCAAACCTCTCCCGTACGGCATAGTGGACGATATCTGCCTGCATCACCGTTGCATTCGGCGCTTTCCGCTTTAATTTTGCCAGCATTTCTTCCGACGAATCCATTCCGCTGATGTCAAAGCCGCGTTCTAAAAAAGGAACCAAAAACCGCCCGCTACCGCACAGTGGCTCCAAAATTCTCTTTCCCTTCTCCGCATAGGAAAGATAGAAGCTCAGTTCGTCCTGAGGCGCTTGTTCATGCAGGATCTCGTACATTTCGGTGCACAAGCTGCCGTAATGG
Organism: uncultured Gordonibacter sp.; assembly: GCA_904420575.1. Classification (GTDB taxonomy): domain Bacteria; phylum Actinomycetota; class Coriobacteriia; order Coriobacteriales; family Eggerthellaceae; genus CAJFUR01. The sequence goes on along the minus strand of CAJFVW010000092.1, from coordinate 4,610 downwards.
TTTTGTTCTGGCTTGCCCATCATGTCTCCAATGAAACCATTCGCTAGTCTCCTGTTTCGCACGCTGCACGCGCTCAATCGGATCGGAGATCCAAAGCAACAAAAAACGCCCTGGCCGTTTGATTGACCAGGGCGTTTGCGCTCTACGCGGAACTACTTGAAGAAGCCGTCGTAGTTGTGCATCTTCAGCTGGGACTCCACCTTGCTCATGGTGTCCAGCGCGACGCCGATCATGATGAGGATCGACGTGCCACCGAAGGCCTGGATGAGCGAGTTGCCCGTGAAGTAGAAGATGATGGACGGGATGACCGCGATGGCCGCGATGAAGATGCCGCCCGGCAACGTCACGCGGTGCAGCACGTTCTTGATGTAGGTGACCGTGGCCGAGCCGGGGCGCACGCCGGGGATGAATCCGCCCTGCTTGCGCAGGTTGTCCGCCGTCTCGTCAGGATTGAACACCATCGACGTGTAGAAGTACGCGAAGAACACGATCAGCAGCACCGTGAGGATCCAGTTGACCCACCCCGTCGAGATGGCGTCTGCCACCGCCGTGAGCCAGCCCACGTTGAACAGGGCGGCCAGCTGCGCCGGGAAGTAGATGATGCAGCTTGCGAAGATGATGGGGATGACGCCTGCGGCGTTCACCTTCAAGGGGATGTAGGTGGACTGGCCACCCATCATTTTGCGGCCCTGCACCCGCTTGGCGTAGTTCACCGGGATGCGGCGCTGCGCCCGCTCGACGAAGATGATGAGCGGGATGCAGGCAAGCACCACCAGGATGATGAGCGCGGTCACGGCGATGCCCATGCCGAAGTCGGCCGTCAGGTTCACGGACGAGAAGATGGCGGAAGGCACGCGCGACACGATGCTCACGAAGATGATGAGCGACATGCCGTTGCCCACGCCGCGCTGCGTGATGAGCTCGCCCATCCACATGATGAACGCAGTGCCAGCCACCAGCGTGAACACGATCATGACGTCGGTGAGCACGCCGGGGACCTCCGTGCTGAACACCACGCCATAGGCGGGCGACTTGAACAGCAGCAGATAGCCGATGGCGTTGATGAGGCCCAGACCCAGCGTGAGGTAACGCGTGACCTGCGTGATCTTGCGACGGCCCGTCTCGCCTTCCTTGGCCCAGCGGCCCACGGCAGGGATGACGCCCTGCATGAGCTGCATGATGATGGACGCCGTGATGTACGGCATGATGCCCAACGAGAACACCGAGAAGTTCGACAGCGCGCCGCCCGTGAACAGGTCGAGCATGGTCATGGACACGCCGCCGCTCTCCGTGAACTGGGTAGCGAACTCGTTGAAGGGTATGCCGGGAACCGGCACGTAGGCGCCGAAGCGGTAGAGCGCAAGGATGGCTAGCGTGAAGAGGATCTTCTTGCGCAGCTCCGGAACCTTGAAGGCATCGATGATCGAGCTTAGCAAGGCTCTTCGACCTTTCCTCCGGCTGCTTCGATCTTGGCTTTGGCCGAAGCAGACACCTTATCGACTTTGACCGTCAGGGCCTTGGTGATCTCGCCGTCTCCCAGCACCTTCACCAGGGCGTCGGCATGCTTGATGATGCCCTTGGCCTTCAGGCTCTCGCCGTCGACCACGTCGCCCGCCTCGAACTTCTCCTCCAGGCGCTTCACGTTGACCGGCAGGTACTCCACGCGGTTGATGTTCGTGAAGCCCGGCAGCTTCGGGAGACGGCGCGCAAGCGGCGTCTGGCCGCCCTCGAAGCCCGGGCCCTTGCCGCCGCCCGCACGGGACTTCTGGCCGTTCATGCCGCGACCGGCGGTCTTGCCGGTGCCCGATCCGTTGCCGCGACCCACGCGCTTGCGGTTCTTGCGCGAACCTTCGGCCGGTTTGAGATCCTTCAATTCCATGGTATGACTCCTTGTGGTCGCTTCCGGGCGTCCTGCCCGGTGCTGGCAGCTCGCCGCCAGCCAACTTCCAAAACAGCGTTGCTTGGCGCCCAGGACGAACCCGAAACGCCAAGCAGACATTGTACCTTATCGTAGAGAACCTGTGCGTTTGCATTTTCCACCCCACAGGTTCGCCAACACGTCAGCGAGGGGGCTTGCAGTGCTTCGAATTGGCGCGAAAGCTTGAGGATGCGTACTTCGTACGCGAAGAAAGCTTGGAGCGCCAAGACGGAGTGCTGCAAGCCCCCGCAGCATCGACAGGTTACGGCGGCTGTCAAGCCGCCGTAACCTTAAATCTCCTCGACGGTGATGAGGTGCTTCACCTTGAAGATCATGCCACGGACGCTCTCGTTGTCCACCTGGTCGACCGTGCGGCCGATCTTGCCCAAGCCCAGCGCGCGCAGCGTCTTGCCCTGATCGGCCGGGCGGCCGATCGAACTTTTCACCTGCGTGAGGCGCAGCGATTTCTTCGCTTCTGCCATTATTCGCTCTCCTTCCAGCCGAAGATCTGGCCGACCGACATGTTGCGGCGGGCAGCCACTTCCTGGGGGCTCTGCATGTTCTTCAGGCCCTCGGCGGCGGCCTTCACGATGTTCATGGCGTTGTTGGTGCCAAGCGACTTCGTGAGCACGTCGGTCACGCCCGCCAGTTCCATGATGGCGCGCACCGGGCCGCCGGCGATAACGCCGGTACCGGGCGTGGCGGGCTTGATGAGCACGCGGCCGGCGCCGTACTCGCCCAGGATCTCGTGGGGCAGCGTCTTCTCTGCGGTCAGCGGCACGGTGAACATGTTCTTCTTCGCGTCCTCGACGCCCTTCTTGATGGCGATCGGCACTTCCTGGGACTTGCCCATGCCCACGCCGACACGGCCGTTGCCGTCGCCGACCACCACGAGCGCGGTGAGCGCGAAACGGCGGCCGCCCTTGACGACCTTGGACACACGGTTGATGTAGACGACACGCTCTTGGAGCTCGGGAACCCCGGCGTCGTTCTGCTGCTTGTTACGAGCCATAAGCTTAACCCCTTCTAGAATTTCAGGCCGGCTTCGCGGGCGGCGTCGGCAAGAGCCTTCACGCGTCCGTGATACAGGTGGCCGCCACGGTCGAACACGACTTCCGTCACGCCGGCTTCTTGCGCCTTCTTGCCGACGATCCCGCCCAGAACGGCGGCTCCCTCGACGGTGGCACCCTTCGCGCCGGTCGCTTTGAACTCAGGGCCGAGCGTCGACACGCCGCAGATGGTCGTGCGCGTCACGTCGTCGATGACCTGAACGTACATGTTGGAATTGCTGCGCGTCACGCACAGCCGGGGCCTTTCTGCCGTACCCGAGATCTTGCCGCGAACGCGGCGATGGCGACGAGCCAGCGCGGCCTGCTTTTTCTGAAGCTTGTTCATGATAATCCCTTCGATCAGATACCGGACTAGTCGCCCTTCGCGGCCTTGCCGAGCTTGCGGCGCACGACCTCGCCTTCGTAGCGGATGCCCTTGCCCTTGTACGGCTCCGGCTTGCGCCACTTGCGGATGTTCGCGGCAACCTGGCCGACCTGCTCCTTGCTGGGGCCGGACACGATGATCTCGGTCTGGCTGGGAACCTCGAACGTGATGTTCTCGGGCGCCTGCACCAGCACGGGATGAGAGAAGCCCAGCTGCATCTCCAGGTCGCTGCCCTTGAGGGCGGCACGGTAGCCCACGCCCACCAGCTGCAGCTTCTTGGAGAAGCCAGTGGAAACGCCTTCCACCATGTTGCTGATAAGCGTGCGGGTGAGGCCGTGGAAGCTCCTGGCTTCGCGGGAGTCGTCCGGACGTGCGACCACGATCTCGTCGCCTTCGCGGGTGATGGTCATGAGGGAGGGGAAGCTGCGCGTCAATTCGCCCTTCGGGCCCTTCGCCGTCACAGTGTTGCCGTCGATGGTCACTTCGACGCCGGCAGGAACGGTGATGGGTTGCTTGCCAATACGAGACATGTCTATCCCTTCCTTTCCTACCAGATGTAGGCGATGACTTCGCCGCCAACGCCGCGCTTGCGGGCGTCGCGGTCGGTCATGACGCCTTGGCTTGTCGAGATGATGGCCGTGCCCAAGCCTCCCAATACGCGGGGCAGCTCGTCCTTGCCCGCGTAGATACGCAGGCCGGGCTTCGAGATGCGTTTGATGCCGCGGATGGTCTTGGACTTCTTCGGCCCGTACTTCAACGTGATCTCGAGCGTAGCGCGGGGCTCGCCGTCGATCACGTCGTAACCCTGGACATAGCCCTCTTGCTGCATGATGCGGGCTATCTCGACGAGTTTCTTGCTCGACGGCATGGAAACCGTCGGCTTGCCGGCAGAATGAGCGTTACGCACGCGCGTAAGCATATCTGCGATGGGATCGGTCATGCTCATGGTTGTCTTTCTCCTTTGGTCCGTGATGAGCCTGCGCGTCCGGTTCGTTGGCGCCCATAACGCCTCCGCCTGTAACGCCGGCACACCCAAAAGCGTGTCGGGTCTGCTCGTTTACCACGAAGACTTGGTCACGCCGGGCAGTTCGCCTTTGCTTGCCAGCTCGCGCACGCAAATGCGGCACAGGCCGAACTTGCGGTAATAGGCGCGCGGGCGACCGCAGCGGGAGCAGCGGTTGTGCTGGCGCGTCGAGAACTTCGGCTCGCGCTTGGCCTTGGCGATCATCGATTTCTTAGCCATGCAATTCCTTCTTTC
>CAJFVW010000091.1 GCA_904420575.1 uncultured Gordonibacter sp. | reverse complement strand
TCGCTGAACCTGGGGACGCTCTATCGGTGGGTGCTGCCCATCATCGCCTTCGCCTTCGCCCTTCTCTTCGCGCCCTCTGACAAGTGCACGCTGGCGGCTTGCCTGCTCGTGTTCGCCTGCTCGTCCCTGCTCAACCTGCTGACGTTCGTGTACTTCGCCGAATTGGCGAAGCGGACGGGGGCGCTGCCGCACCGGGTGTTCGGGCTGGGCAGGTTCTTCTTGGAGGCGGGGTTCTTGATCGGCATCCTGCTTGCGCCGGCGGCTTCGGACGTTGCGGCGGGGGCGGGCTCGTACCAAGGGGTGCTCGCATTCGTGCTGGCGGGCCTGGTGGCGCTCATGATGGTGTCCATCGGCACGCAGGACAAGCTCGCCTTCGCGCTCGACGGGCGGTTGGAAGGCGGGCGCACGAGCCTGGAAGACGTGCTGGGCGAGAAGTGCCGGGCCGTGGCCGACCGCCACGGCCTGACGAACCGCGAGCGCGAGATCCTGCCCTACCTCGCGCAGGGCTATTCGCTGCCCTACATCCGCAACGAGCTCTACATCGCCCAGTCGACCATCGACACCCACGTGCGGCACATCTACCAGAAGCTCGGCATCCATTCCCGCGAAGAGCTCATCACCAAGGTGCGCGACGCGTGACGCGTCGCACGTGACGCACCCGCCGGGCGGGTGCGACCGACGGCGCAGCGCAGGAGGACGGCGCCGTGTCCCACGCGGCACGCCTGACGCGCCGCCCGGGTCTGTCGGATGCGCGGCCCGCTCGCTGCTCGTCGAGCGGCACGCCTGACATGCCGGTTACGTTTCGCCGGTAAATGTAAGAACGCGCATCATTCTGTGCATTCGTTTTGATTATAATGAGTTGTTGTTTTATTGAAGGGCGCTTGCGTCATGGATGGCCGTGTCTTTGCAGCAGCTTGCAGGCGAAGGCCCGAGGCCGGCGGCGCGACGGGCGTGCAGGGCATTCCCGTCTCGTCTGCCGACGATGCGAAAGCGTCAAGACGCAGGCACAGGAAGGGAGATTTTCAATGCAGTTGAAGAAATGGGCGGCGCTTGCCGCTGCGGGGGCGCTTGCCGCCTCGCTCGCGCTGTTCGGATGCTCGTCGGGAGACAATGGCGCCTCCGACCAGCCGAAGGATCAGAACAACGACGCGGACGCCGCAAGCTACACGCTGGTCAAGGAGGGCACGCTGACGGTGGGCACGTCGCCCGACTACCCGCCGTTCGAGAACCTCGATAATGGCGAGTACGTCGGCTTCGACATCGATCTCGCCAAGGCAGTCGCCGACGAGCTCGGCCTCGAATGCGAGTTCAAGACGCTCCAGTTCGACGGCATCATCCCCGCCGTCGCCTCGGGCGGCCAGTGCGACGTGGGCGTGTCCGGGTTCTCCGTCGATCCCAAGCGCGCCAAGGAAGTCGACTTCAGCGACACCTACTACATCGACGACCAGGCCATCGCCGTGATGCAGGGCGGCAGCATCACCAAGGACAACGTGGACGAGGCCCTGAACGCCGAAGGCATGATCATCGCGGTTCAGACGGGCACCACGGGTGCCGACTACGCGGCCGAGAACTTCCCGAACGCCACGGTGCAGGGCTTCGGCAACAGCACCGACTGCTTTGCCGCCATGCAGTCCGGCCAGGCCAATGCCGTCATCACGAACAAGGCTGTCGTCGAGAAGATGCTCGAAGCGTACACCGAGGCCGAGATCGTGAAGTCCGTCGCGACGGGCGAGGAATACGCCATCGTCGTGGCAAAGGACAACCCGCAGCTCACGGCCGCCATCAACGAGGCCATCGCCAAGCTGGAGGCCGACGGCACCATCGAAGAGCTGAAGGCCAAGAACCTCGGCTAACCAGACCGGATCGCCCATCCTCCCGTCGGTTCCGCAAGGACTGGCGGGAGGATTCCTTTTTCTGTCCTCGGCGCCAAGCTGGACGAGAAACGAGACGCCCGTGAATACCATGCGTAGAACACACCGACCGCTCGCTGCGCTTTTCGCAGTGTCTTTGCTGGCCACTCTGGCCGTCGTCCTGACGTGTTCTTTGCCGCAGGCCGCTTTCGGCTTCGAAGTGGCGAAGTGCACGGCCCGCCCCAACGCCGACACCGGCAGCGACGTGCTGGGCGGCGTCGACACCCGCATCACGTGGGAGGGGCAGTGCGCGGACGACGAGTCGCTGACCCAGTTGACGCTCACGCTGCCCGAAGGGACGCAGTATTCTCTCGATGACGCCCGCGTGACCATGCTGACCGGCGAAGACCTCATGACGCGCGTCGACGTGACGGTGGACGCGCAGATGGACGGTCAGACCGCACGGTTCACGTTCAGCGAGCCGACGCAGCCCGGGGGCTATTTCCGCATCGAGATATACGACGTGTTCTTCCCGGGGTCGGGCGGCGACATGCAGCTGACGGGCACCTACACGCTGGCTGACGAGTCGGTGCACGACATCGAGGGCATTCCCGCCATCGGCGTGGTGAACGTGTCGCCGGCAGAACAGCTTTCAAGCTGGCTGGAATCCCAAGACTGGGTGCAGCAGTGGAATTCGAACAAGTTCTTGCGCCTGTTCCTGAATCCGCCCATCATCGTGAGCAGCTTTCCGGTTGTGTTCAACGGCTTCCTCATGGCGATCGGCATCGTCGCCGTCGCATTCCCACTGGCCATCCCGTTCGGCCTCATTCTGGCGCTCATGCGCATGGCGCGTTTCCGCATTCTGCGCGGCATTGCCTCGCTGTACGTGAACGTCGTGCGTGGCACGCCGCTGTTCCTGCAGATATACATCGCGTTCTTCGGCTTGCCGCTGGCAGGCGTGCAGATACCCCCGTTCCCGCTGGGCGTCATCGTGCTGGCCATGAACTCGAGCGCGTATCTGTGCGAGATATTCCGCGCCGGCATCCAGTCCATACCGAAAGGGCAGTTCGAAGCCTCGCGGTCGCTGGGCATGAACGGCGCGCAGACCATGCTGTTCGTGATCATCCCGCAGACGGTGCGCCGCGTGATCCCCACGATGACGAGCGAGTTCATCCTTTTGTACAAGGACACCTCGCTGCTTGCGGCCGTGGGCGTCATGGAGGTGGTCATGTACGCGAAGACCATCGTGGCATCCACGGGATCCATCACGCCCTACATCGTGGCGGCTTGCTTCTACCTGGTCATCACGCTGCCGCTCGCCAAGCTGGTGGGCATGCTGGAAGCCAAGCTTGCAGGTAGCGACAGCGGGGCTTCCGGTGGAGGGAAGCGCAAGAAGCGCTCGAAGAAGGGCGCACCGGCGCCGGCCCTGAACGAGGCCGATGCCTTGCGCCGCCCCGATGCCATGGATGGCGACTTCATCACGCCCGAACAGATGTCGAGCCTGTGAGGAGGGGCGAGATGAACGTGAAAAGCAACGACGTCGTGGTGCGCATCGAGGACTTGCACAAGAGCTTCGGCGACTTGGACGTGCTGCGCGGGGTGAATCTGGAAGTGCGCCGCGGCGAAGTGGTGGTCATTCTGGGCCCCTCGGGCTCGGGCAAGTCCACGCTGCTGCGCTGCGTGAACCTTCTGGAAACGCCGACGAGCGGCCGCGTGTTCTTCGAGGACACCGAGATCACCGGCAAGAAGACCGACATCAACAAGGTGCGCGCCATGGTGGGCATGGTGTTCCAGAGCTTCAACCTGTTCCCGCACCTTTCCGCCAAGTCCAACGTGATGCTGGCGCAGCGCAAGGTGCTCAAGCGCTCCAAGGAAGAGGCCGAGCGCATTGCCATCGAACAGCTGCAGAAGGTGGGGCTGGGCGACCGCGTGGACTACAAGCCCGCCCAGCTTTCCGGCGGCCAGCAGCAGCGCGTGGCCATTGCCCGCGCGCTGGCCATGGACCCGCACGTCATGCTGTTCGACGAGGCCACCAGCGCGCTCGACCCGGAACTGGTGCGCGACGTGCTGGGCGTCATGAAGGAGCTTGCGCGCGGCGGCATGACCATGATCGTGGTCACCCACGAGATGGGCTTCGCCCGCGACGTGGCCGACCGCGTCATCTTCATGGACGGCGGCGTGATCGTGGAAGAAGGCACCCCCGAAGAGGTCTTCGACCACCCCACGTCCGAGCGCACAAAGGACTTCCTGGGGCATATTTCGTAGAAGCCCAGAACTTTTGAGCGTTTGCAACCGGCCATGCTTTCGAGCATGGCCGGTTCGTTTTTGCACGCTGCGAAGAGCTCTTCTCAAGAAACGCCCGTTTCCTTTTGGGAACGGGCGTTTTGCATAGGTAAATTGCCCGTTCGAAATTTTCATGAGCCCCGCAAGAATCCTCCAAACAGCACAGAGGGCCTCTTTTCCTCGATAAGATGGCCGAGCCGGCAGAAACCTAACCGAGGCGAAGAAGCATCAAGACTTCAGGGGCCGAAAGTCGAGGAAGGAGGCAGGGGTGTTCGATTACCAAAAGCATTTGGATGCGATCGACCGCAAAGCCTATCACGAAGGCGAACTGCAATGGGAGGAAGACGGCTACACCGTTACGCGCACCAATCAATGGTCTCCCCCGGGCTGCCACGATGCCTGTGGCGTGCTGTTCTACACAAAGGACGACAAGCTGGTCAAGGTGGAAGGGGACCCTCTGAGCCCCTGGGCGAACGGGAAGCTGTGCATGCGCTGCCTTAACTTGGACGAGGCGGTCAACGATCCCACACGCGTCAAGTACCCGATGCGCCGTGCGGGAAAGCGAGGGGAAAACAAATGGGAGCGGATCAGCTGGGATGAGGCGCTGGCCGAGATAAAAGAGAAGGTCACGGCAATCAAGGAAGAATACGGCACGCAGGCCATCGTGTGCGTGCACGGCACCGGCCGCAACGTGAACTGGCAGAACCCGATCATCGGCCACGCTGCGCTGCAGACGCCGAACGTATGCATGCTGTTCTTTTCGGGCAATGCGTGCTATACGCCGCGCACGGTCGGGGCCATCGCCCCTATCGGCGATTACATTCTGGTGGACGCGTCCCAAGGCTTCGAAGACCGGTATGCGAATCCCGATTGGCGCCCACCCGAGGTTCTCGTGGTGTGGGGCAACGAGCCCATTGCTTCGAATGCCGACGGATACATGGGCCATTGGCTGGTCAACTGTGTGCAGATGGGCACGAAGATCATCTCCATCGATCCGCGCCTGACCTGGTGGGGGGCTCGTGCCGAATACTTCCTGCAGCTGAGGCCCGGCACCGACTGTGCCTTGGTCATGGCATTCCTGCATGTGATCATCGAAGAAGATCTGTACGATCATGAATTCGTGGATTGCTGGTGCGCCTATTTCGACGAGCTGGCCGAAACGGTCAAGGACGCAACGCCGGAGTGGGCCGCTGAAATCTGCTGGCTTGATCCGGAAGACATCCGTGGAGCTGCACGCCTCTACGCTTCCGGCAACAATTCGGCCATACAGTGGGGCCTCGCCATGGACCAGCAATTGTCCGCCATGCAACTCAACCTGGCAGTTTCCGACCTCATTGCCATATGCGGCAACCTCGACCGTCCGGGTGGCAACACGTTGGCCCATGACGCGTTCGATTGCAGCGCCGACTACGACACCTGCTCGCAATACCTTCCGCCCGAAACCGCGGCAAAGCGACTCAACAGGGAGTACGGTCTGGGCATGAACGGCCACGATCCCATTGCCGGGGCAAACGCCGATGCCGTTCTACATGCCATCGAAACCGGTCAGACGGCCAATGGCGAACCGTATCCGATCAAAATGGTATGGATTCAAAGCTCCAATGCGCTGTCCTGTCCTTCTTGGGACGCGCCGCGAGCATACGAAGCGCTGAACAAGGTGGATTTCATCGTCAACGCCGATCCCATTTTGACCCCGACGGCGGTTGCCCACGCCGACCTCATCCTTCCCATAGCCATGGGCCCCGAACGCAATTCGGTGCGGTCGTGGTGGTATCCGCTGAAGTCCATGAAGAAGGTCGTGGATTACTACGAGGCGGTCAGCGACGAGGAACTTGCCATCCTCATGGGCAAGACGCTGAATCCGGACCTGTTCGAAAGGCTTGGGTGGAACAGCGACATCGACCTGTTGAATTGGTTCTTGGCGGGAGCCGACGGGTCGCGCGTTTGTGCGCGCAAGGATGCGGACGGCGCCGAGATGCTGGAAGAGCGCGGCTGCGGCTACACCTTCGACGGCCTGTGCGAAAAAGGAGGGTATCTGTACGACGAGTGGAATGCGACCTACGAGAAGTATGCCAAGGGCATGGTGCGGCAAGACGGTTCGATAGGGTTTGCGACCATTTCCGGCCGCGTCGAGCTGATGCCGCCTGCGTATCGGGCTTGGGGCTTGCATTGCGACGTGTATCACACCGAACCGACGACCGGGCCCTTGTCGACCCCAGAGCTGATGAAGGACTATCCACTGATCCTGACGACAGGCGGACGCTCGTTCGAATTCTTCCATTCGGAGCATCGCCAACACCCCACGATGCGCGAGTTCCATCCTTGGCCAAAAGTCATGATAAATCCGTTCGACGCGCAAAAGTACGGAATACAGGACGGCCAATGGATATGGATCGAGAACATGCATGGACGGTTCCGGCAGATAGCACAGCTTACGTCGCGCGTGCGCGAAGGCGTCATCCATGCCGAGCATGCATGGTGGTTCCCCGAGACGGAAGGTGCGGAGCCTCATCTGTTCGGAACCTTCGATTCCAATCCCAACAACTGCATCCCCAACTTCGAAACGGGGGACTACGGAATTGGCGCCTGTGCGAAAAGCGGCATATGCCGCGTGTATCCGTACCAGGAGGGAGACGTGATGCCGGGCGAGGTCGTGACGCGGCAGGGAGGCTTCGGAGACTTCGAGCCTGGCGTCATGAAAGGGTACAAAACAGAACTTCGCTAGTCTGTCGAATCCATGCAGTCAGAGAGGGTGAAACATGAAAGGCATTTTGGTCAATTACGACATGTGCACCGGCTGCCACAGCTGTGAGGTCGCGTGCAAGAAGGAACGGAATCTTTCGGAAGGGGAGTTTGGCATAAAGCTTTGCGAAGTGGGCCCCTACGAATATCGGGACGCGCACGAGGCGACGGGGAAAGAACGCTGGGAGTGGACCTGGATGCCGGTGCTTACCAAGGCATGCAACCTCTGCGAAGACCGCGTGGCAAAAGGGAAGATGCCCATGTGCGTGCAGCATTGCCAAGCCTGGTGTCTGCAGTTCGGCGAGGTGGAAGACCTGGTCGGCGAGATAGACGGCACGTATCGCCACGCTTTGCTGGTTCGTTGACGAAATCGCAGCGGGCGGGCGCGCCTGCCCGCTGCCTACCAACGCTTCTAGGAGGAGGATACTATGGGTTCGACTGATACAGCCGCCGAACGTGTCACCTACAAGAAAAGCCCGGCATACGCATGGGCCGTTGCCATGGGAGCGTTCTTCGGGCAGCTGATCCTCATCTTCTCGATGAAGAACCTCTACATCGCGCTTTCGACCATTGCGCAGGATTTTGGCCTCACAAGCGCCGATCTTGCCGTATGGGCGTCGGTCATGGGCGTGTTCTATGGCGTTGCAGGCATTTTGTGGGGCTTTCTCATCGACAAATTCGGTTGTCGCAAGGTCATGAGCGTCAATGCGTTTCTGACGGCCGGATTGGTGATCGCCATCGCCGCGTTCGTGTATGACGTCGCGATCGGCTGCGTGTTCATGGCGCTTCTGGGCATTCTTTTCGCTGGCGCCGATGACGCGGTCATTCCCAAGCTCATCACTACGTGGTTCCATCCGTCCAAGCGAGGCCTCGGCTTTCCGCTGGTGACGTTGGGCGGTGCCATCGGTGGTGTGATCTGCGGCATTCTGGCAGGCAACTTCATCGAAATGTTTGGGTGGCGCGGCGACTTCTACATCATGGGTGGCATTTGCGTCGTGCTGGCCATCATTCTGACGTTTCTCATTCGGGACACCCCTGCCTCCGTGGGCACGGTTCCGTTCGGTTCGCCGGAGGGGACGCCGGTCGATGCCGACGAAATGCCCAAGGCAAAGACCAAGGCCGAGAAAAAGGCGAGCAAGGACCTGCTCGTCCGCGTGCTGAAGGACCCCGCCACCTACAAATTCGGCTTGGTCATGATCGTGTGGTACTTCTGGTTCTCCAACTACCAGGCCTATCTGGTCGCCGCTGCCCAAGACATCGGCTTCCCGGTGAGCATCGCTGCCCTGACCACGTCCATGGCTTCGCTCGGCTGCGCCGTTGGGTTCTTCATCTGGCCTCCGCTGACCAACCGGCTTGGACGCAAGCCCATCTTCATTTTCCTGATGGCCATGGAAGGACTGGTGACCATCTGCTTGTACTTCTTGTTCGAGTCGGGCATCACCAGCGAAGTCATACTTCTTGGTTCTACGCTTGTGATGGGTTTGTTCGTGTCGTCCGCTCCGGTCATGCAGAATTCGTTGGGTGAGCAGTTCCGCCCCAGCGTTCGCGGGACGGGTTCTGGCGCAGCGGCAACCATATCTGCGATTGGCCGCTTGGCCGGGCCCATGTTGGCCGCAGCCGTCATCGTGGCCATGGGCTCGACGCACTCCTATTTCCTGTTCTCAGGTGGGTCGGCAATTGCGGCTGGTATTCTGGTGGTGTTCCTCGTCAAGAACACGGGCGGCAAATACGGCGACCCCATGGCCGAACTGGAAGCAGAAGAGCGCAGGGCCGCTTTGAACGAGGCCGAAAAGGACGAGGGCTAGCGCACGTTCCTCCCAAGCAAGTCTGACATTGCCAATACGGTCCGGACGCCCCGCCCTTCATAGCCGAAGGCCCATGAGGGGCGGGGGCCTCGGCGAGGTCACGCAGAACAGAGGAGAGGATATGCAGGTTGAACGCAATAAACATCATCTGACCCCTCGTTATGCCTGGGCGGTGGCGCTGGGCGTCTTTGCGAACCAGATGCTCCTTGTGTATTCGCTCAAGATATTGGAAATCAACATGGCTTCGATAGCTGCGGACTGGGGCACGACGAACGCCAGCCTGGGCATCATGGCTTCCTTCGAGGGGATAGGTTTCGGCCTGTTTGGCGCTTTATGGGGAATTTTGAGTGACAAGATAGGCTCGCGGCTGACCATTTCGGCTGCCAGTTTCGTGAGCGCTTCCGCCATGGTCTGCTTCGGCCTGTTCGTCAACGACGTGCCGGTGGGTTGCGTGCTTATGGGGCTCATAGGCGTTGCGGCCGCAGGGTCGGATACGGCCACGCTTCCGAAAGTCGCCTCGTCCTGGTTCCATCATTCGCGTCGAGGCATTGCCTTGACGGTGTTCACCGTGGGCGGGGCGGTCGGCGGGGTGGTAGCCGGCATCATTGCGGGACATCTGACAGCCGATTTGGGATGGCGGCCTTCGTACGTCATTTCCGGATGCATCTGTCTTGGCCTTGCGTTCGTCGTGCTCCTGTTGCTGAGGAACTCTCCAGAGGAGGAGGGCACCTACGCGTTCGGGACGCCGAAGGACGAGGTTGCCCGCATGTGCGAAGGCCTTCGCCCGACGTCTTCTGGCGTACGTTATGACCGGCGCCTCATCGTGGCCGTGTTGAAGAATCCGACGACCTACCGGTATAGCGTGGTCATGATCTTCTGGTACTGCTGGTACATGACGTATTCCAGCTATCTGGTGGCCTCTGTTCAGGAAGCGGGCTTTCCTGTCCAAGTGGCTGCCTTGGCGGTTTCGGCGGCTTCGTTGGGTTGCGTCACGGGGTCGTTCGTCTGGTCTCCCCTGACGGACAGGTTCGGACGCAAAGGCATTTTCGCCCTCGTCATGGCGGGCGCGGGGCTGGGCAGTTTCGGCTTGCTGCTTTTTTTGAACAGCGGCATCGCGAACATGGCCGCCATGCTTGCCGTGGTGTTCTGCATGGGCATTTTTGCCGCATCGACGCCGGTCATGGAAAGCTCCCTCGCCGAGCACTACCGCCCCGACATGCGCGGCATAGGCCCCGGGATCGTGAGCACCTTTTCGTCGGTCGGAAGGTTCTGCGGTCCCTTGCTTGCCGCTCTGGTCATGACGGCGCTGGGTTCTACGCAGTCCTACCTCTACTTCTCCGGTGGCGCGGCAATCGTCTGTTCGCTGGCCATATTGATCATGGTGAGGAAGACCGGAGGCGCGTACGGCGACCCGCTTGCCGAGAAGGCTCTCCGAGAGCAGGATGGCTCGGAGGCGACCTAAGAGGCGCTCTGCCGTGTCGGCGGTTCTTCCCCAAGGGTTTCTTCCAGCGATTCAAGGAACAACTGGAGGAGCGGGTACTCGTTCGACTTGCGATAGATGCCGTACGCTTTTTGGGAGCAAGAGATCGGCGTGACGAGCGGCCGGTAGAAGGCGCCGTCGAGCAGCGGGTCTTGAAGCACCGACTTGCCGACGAGCAGGACGTCGTTCGAGTCTGGCCGGGGAGTGAAGCTATCGCTGAAGGCCGAGATCGGCCGCAATTCGAAGTTGGGCACCATCCCATGCATGTTGAACAGCTCGGTCACGATGATGCGGCGGATGGTGTTCTTCTTTCCCATATAGATGGTGATTTGCCTGTTCGTCAGATCCGAAAGCGATACGACGTCGTTTGCCATGATCTCGTTGCTGGGGCTGCTGACGACGACGATCTCGTCTTCGGATAGCTTTCGGATGCACACGTCGTCGTTTCCAATCTGGCTTGCCAGTTCGACCTCCGAATGCAAGTCGTAATACAGGGCGAAATCGCATTTCCCGCTCAGGATGTGCGAGACCAGCATCTCTTGGGAAGGCGTGTCGGTCAGCTGGGTGAATTGAAGGATGTTGGCGTCTGCTGCGTTCCTGAGCGACCGCTGCATGACTCCGATGGCCGTGTCGTAAAGGAAGGACACGGCTTCGATGCGCAAAGACCGAGGGTATTTTTTACCGATGGCGCGGCATTTTTGCAGTGCATGCTCGTAGTGGGACAGGATGGACGTGGTCTCGTTCAGAAACGCGATGCCGGCAGGCGTGAGATCGAAAGAGCCGTCCCGGCAGAAAAGCTCCGTTCCAACGCTTTCCTCGAGGGACGCTACATGCTTGCTCAGCGCCGATTTCGAAATGTGCAGCTCGTTCGCCGCCTCTCCGTAATTCAACAAGTCGGCCAGCATGCTGTACTCGCGCAAGATATCCAGGTTCATGGTTTCCCCCAACGAAAGCAGACCGCGTCCATTCGCAAGCGATGTAAACGATACTATACCATCCTTTCATGGTAGAGGATGCTGCCGGGACGTCCTGCCGTGAGGGCGGGACGTCCCGGCAGCATCGGAGCTCTCGCATGCCCGTGCGCTGACGCTTCAGCGACGGGAGGGTGAAACCTCGCGGCGGGCCCAGTGCGCCTCCAACCCCTGTGATAGAACGGCAAGGTATCTTGCAAACCGCGCTCGTGCCGCCTCGGTGCGACTGCGCGACCTTCGTTCTGTAGAAAGGAGTTGAGAGCATGAGCGATCCCCGTCAAACCGGCGTCCCGGCCGTGACAGCGACCACGGGCGAGGCCGGCCCGGTCGGCACCAAAGGGCGGCCCAGCTTCGCGCGTACGTTGACGTTCTTCGGGTTCTTCGCCATCACGGCCTCCATGGTGATGACCGTGTACGAGTACCCGTCGTTCGCCTCTTCGGGCTTCCAGCTGGTGTTCTTCCTCATCATCGGCGGCATCCTGTGGTTCTTGCCCGTCGCGCTCTGCGCAGCCGAGATGGCTACCGTGAAAGGGTGGGAATCGGGCGGCATCTTCGCCTGGGTTGGCAACACGCTCGGCCGCAGGTGGGGCTTCGCCGCGCTGTTCTTCCAGTGGTTCCAGATCACGGTGGGCTTCGTGACCATGGCGTTCTTCATCCTGGCGGCGTTCGCGTACGTGGTCCGCTGGGACGCGCTGTACAACAACCCGCTCGTCATGTTCTTCGGCGTGGCCGCCATCGTGTGGTTGCTCACGCTCACCCAGCTGGGCGGCACCAAGTACACGGCCCGCATATCGAAGGTGGGCTTCGTGGGCGGCATCATCGTGCCGGTCGCCGTGCTGCTGGTGGGCCTGGTCATCTACTTCGCCACGGGCGGCGTTTCGCAGATCACCATGGACGCGGCCACGTTCGTGCCGAACTTCGGCAAGGTGGACACGCTGGTGATCTTCGCGTCGTTCATCCTGGCGTACATGGGCGTGGAGGCGTCCGCGTCCCACGTGAACGAGTTGAAGAACCCCAACCGCAACTACCCGCTGGCCATGATCGTGCTGGCCATCCTGACCATCCTGCTGGACGCGGCGGGCGGCCTGGCCGTGGCCACTACCTTGCCGGCGAGCGTGCTTGACGGCAACCTGTCGTTCGGCGTCATAGAGGCGTTCCGCGCCATCTTCGTGCAGCACATCAACCCCAACCTGGGTTGGGTCGTGTTCGCCGTGGCGCTGCTTCTGGCGCTGGGCGTGCTCGCCGAGATCTCGGCGTGGATCGTGGGCCCGTCGCGTGCCTTGCTGGACACGGCGCATGACGGCATCATCCCGCCGTCGTTCAAGAAGGTCAACAAGCATGGCGTGAGCGTGCAGACCGTCGTCATCCAGGCCATCATCGTGACGGTGTGGGACGCCGTGCTGTGCGGATCCATCGCGCTTTCCGGCGGCTCCAGCTCGTCGGTGGGCTATCTGACGGCCATCGGCCTCACCGTGGTCATCTACCTGGTAGGCTATGTCCTGTTCTTCCTGGGATATTTCGTGCTGATCTTCCGCAAGAAGCATCTGCAGCGTTCGTTCCAGCTGCCGGGCGGCACGCCGTTCAAGGCCATCGTCGCTGGAGTCGGCCTGCTCATGACCGTGGCGACGCTCGTCATCTCGTTCTTCCCGTCCTCCGAGCTGGATGCCCAGTCGAACATGGTGTACCAGCTGACGTTGGGCATCGCCTTCGTCATATCGGTGGCCATCCCGTTCGTCATCTACGCCAACCGGCATCGTTGGGACACCACGACGACCGCGGGCGTGTCGGGGGCGGTTGCCGGCAGCGCGGGCGGCACCGGCGCGAAACGTGCGGCCGTGACGGCCGCCGTGCCTTCCAACCCTGCGTCGGCGAACCCCTTGGCGGGCGCCTCGCCGCAGACGCGTTCGAGCACCCAGCCGGGTGCGACGGGCAACAAGCGCTCGCGCAGCCAGGGAGGCGTCTCGGGCGAACCGCGTCCGAGCGGAGCGAGCGGGCTTACGCGCGACGTGACGGGCTTGGGCAGCTTCACGGCTGCCGTGGCAAGCGTGACCAGGCGCCCCGCCTCGCCCTTGCAGGACGAGGGCGCGCCGAAGGCGGATGCGGGCGGCAAGGACGTTTCCCCGAAGGACGGCCCTTCGTGCGCACCTGTCCGTGGCGCCGGCGCCGGCACCACTGGTACGCGTGACGCCGAGGCGCGTGAGCGTGCGGCCTACGAGGCCGAAGCGGCGCACCGCGCCAGCACCTGGCCGACGGACGGAGGCGTGCTAGGCGAGGACATCCTCGACAGCGACCTGCAGATCGACGAGCCTTCCGACGCCGTGCGTCACCGTCAGGCCGATGCGCGCACCGTCTCCGCAGACGTCCCCACGTCACGGGTGACGGTCGTGGGAGCCGCCTGCACGCCCGACCACGGCTCCGCCTCCGCGGCGAAAGCGCCGCAGCATGCAAAGGACGCCGGAAACGTGCGCGACGACCTGATCGAGCGGGAGGCCGAAGGAAAGCTGCGCTCGAGCGTGACGGATGGCGTGGTGGCCGAAGGCCTGCCGCGCGCCGACGAGTCCGTGCAGGACCCGAAGCGCGAAAAAGGTCCGGACACGGACGGCCCCACGCGGTAACGCGCGAAAGCAGGGGCCGCGGCCGGACGGGTGGCTCTCATGAGCCACTCGCCGGCCCCCCGGCGACGTGCGGCGGCTGTCGGGCGAAGTCCTGCCTGCCGCCGCCACGCCGGGCACGCGCCACTCGCCGGCTCTGGCGACTTCCGCCGCCCGGCTGATCACCGGTTTTTGGGTTTTCAGCCGGGCGGCTCGAAGGGGCGCCACAACGTTAGGTTCCAACCCATATCGATATAGGAGGTTTTATCCATGGAACAATCAAGCACGAGCAAGATCCTGGACGGCATGGACGAAGGCACCAAGTACCTGACGCCCATCTTTGGTTCGGAGTCTTCCGACGCACAAATGCCGCGCCTGAAGATGAACGACAATCCGGTCGAGCCGCGCATCGCCTACGAGATGATCAAGGAATACCTGTCCATCGAAGGCAACGCCACGCAGAACCTCACGACGTTCTGCCAGACGTACATGGAACCCATGGCCACGAAGATCATGGCCGAGACCATGGAGAAGAACGCCATCGACAAGGACGAGTATCCCATGACGGCCGACTTGGAGAACCGCTGCGTCGCCATGATCGGCGATCTGTGGCATGCGAATCCCGACGAAGAGCCCATGGGCACCTCCACCGTCGGTTCGTCCGAGGCCTGCATGCTCGGCGGCCTGGGCATGCTGTTCCGCTGGAAGAAGCTGGCGAAGGACGCGGGCATCGACATCTACACCTCGCAGCGCCCCAACCTGGTCATTTCGGCCGGCTATCAGGTGTGCTGGGAAAAGTTCTGCCGCTACTGGGACATCGAGATGCGCCTCGTGCCGCTTGAGAAGGACCATCTGTCCCTGAACATGGACACGGTCATGGACTACGTGGACGACCACACCATCGGCATCACGGCCATC
>CAJFVW010000090.1 GCA_904420575.1 uncultured Gordonibacter sp. | reverse complement strand
GCTTTGCGCATGGATGCCATTCCCGTTCCTTATGGCTGCCATTCCTCTTTTCCTGAGCGCATCGGAGGCCAGGGGAAGCGGTGATACAATGAGGGGCAATTCATAGGCGACAGGGGGCTGCTGCATGAAGATCGAATCGCTGTACGAATACATCGTGCTGGCACACTACTTGAATTTCACGACCGCGGCATCCAACCTGCACACGTCCCAACCCAATCTCAGCAAGCACATCTCCGAACTGGAGCAAGAGCTCGGCGTGACGCTTCTGCGCCGCGAAAAGCGCCTGGAGCTGACGGCGGCGGGAACGGCGTTTCTGGAGGACGCCATCCAGATCCACCACCTGTACAAGGACGCGACGAAACGGTGCCGCGAGATCGACGCCTACGCCGTGGAGGAACTGGTCATCCAGGAGCCTTACCTGATGGATGCCATGAGCGAGATCCTGTTCAAGTCGGTTATGCGTTTCAGGCGCAGCGATCCGCATGTCATGACCAAATACTATTCGGAAAAAGGCAAGAAGTCGGTGGAGTTGCTGGAAGCGGGAAAGGTGGACATCGCGCTCACGGTCGACTGCAACAGCATCGACTGGATCACCAAGGTAAGCGAGAAGAAGAACCTCATCTTCTTCCCCGTGATCCGCGAGCCTTTGCACGTGTGGCTGTGGGAACGGCATCCTCTGGCTTCCAAGCAGTCGATTACGCTGGAAGACCTGCTGCAGGTTCCCATCAACATGACCGCAACGCGCAGCTTCGACCCTATGCGCTTCGCCGTGCTGGACCTGTTCGCCACGACGCTGGGAACGCGCCCCAACTTGCAGACGTATTCGAGCGACACGCTGAACGAATTCTTCATGAACACCCACGACCGCAACGCCGTGTTCCTGGTGTCGCCAGCCGTGGCCTCCTCTCCCCTGCTGCAGATGCAGCACGACATGGTGGCCCTGCCGCTGGATGACGAGCGGGCGCGCATCACGTCGTACTTCATCTTTCGAGCGGACTACCAGAAGAAGTCCATCGACCATTTCCTGGACACGGTGGAGAGAGTGGTCGAAGAGGACGTGGAGAGAAGCGAGGCGTCCCTGTATCTGGGGGCCATCGATGGCGCCTCGATGGCGGGTTCTCGCCAATCTGGCGCGCAGGTCTGAACGCGAGGGTGAGCGACAGCCCTCTCGGCTATCCTGTTCGCATCTGCAATGGCACGCAAGGACAGGAGACGACATGGCCATAGACCCGCATGCCTATCACAAGCCGGACGACGCGGAACTGCGCCGTTCGCTCACGCAACAGCAATACGACGTCACGCAAGGTTCCGGCACCGAGCGTGCCTTCACCGGAGAATATCACGACAACAAACGGCCAGGCCTCTACGCGGACGTGGTCACCGGCGAGCCGCTGTTCCTATCGACCGACAAATACGATTCGGGAACCGGCTGGCCGAGCTTCACCCGGCCCGTGGACCCCGCCGTGGTGGTCGAACGCGAGGACGGCAGCTTCGGCATGCGACGCACCGAGGTGCTGAGCCGCGTGGGACAGTCGCACTTGGGCCATGTCTTCCCCGACGGGCCTGCCGACCAGGGAGGCCTCCGCTACTGCATCAACAGCGCCGCCCTGCGTTTCATACCTTTGGAAGACATGGATGCCGAAGGCTATGGGGACCTGAAGGAGCTGGTCAGGAAGAGATGAGGGAGGCGTTGAGGCGAGGGGGGGGGGCGAGGGCTGCGGCGGGCAGTGGCCCGTGAGGCGGAGCATCGCGCGGCCTGGCAGTCGTGCTGGAGAGCACTGTGCTTGGCAGCGGCCGCACCGTGAGAAAAGCGCATGACCTCACGGTGCGGCCCTTGATGCCGCTTGTCTCCTGCTTTCCTTCGTTCGTGGTTTGCGTTGCCTTCCAACGGCAACGCGTTCTTATTTGTCAGACAAGGGGTTAAACAGATCGCCTACCGTCACGCCCAACGCGTCGGCCACCTTGGTCAACGTGGAAATAGTGGCATTTCCCTTTCCGGATTCGATTCCGTTGAGCGTAGGCTTGCTGATTGTCGCCATGTCGCACAAGAGTCCCTTCGTCAACTTCTGCTTCTTGCGCAAGGCAGCGATGTTGTTTCCGACCAGCTTCTTGTTCTCTTCTGCATGTCGACTAGCCTCCGATTCCATCATGATTTCACGCCCCTTCCTGTCCAAGGTTGACCCATTCAACCTATTGGAGCGTGGTTCATACGCAAAGACGGAACCGCCGCGTTTGTTGCCGCAAACAGGCGTGCATGCTTTGCGCGAAGGAGCTATGTCAATTTGCCTCTTAGGTGACCCGGCCAGCACGACGCGCAAAGCCGACCGCGCGAGCCGGGATCGGGCGCACGACGCCACCGCTCTCCCTCTAAGCGCTGCGAACCGAAGCGACCGCTTCGGCAGTGCCTGCGAGGGCCTGATCTTATGATAGCCGCAGGTAACGTACAATTTTTTGCGCACTTTGACAGCAGGATAGCGTCCAGATAGGAAGGAGGGCACGGCCCGCCCCGGTATGATTC
>CAJFVW010000089.1 GCA_904420575.1 uncultured Gordonibacter sp. | reverse complement strand
TGGCCATGGGCGAAGTGGCGTTCAACGCGTGGACGGTGGTTGCCCTCGTCGTTGCCGCCGGCCTGCTGTTCCTGCTGTTCCGTCCCATGCCCAAGCATGACGGAAAGAAGGCCGTGTCGGTCGAGGCCGAAGCCGAGGCCGCCTAGGGTCGGCTTGGCGCTCGCTTTCCCCTGGGTCCGCGTGGGGAGCTTGCGGGTTTGGCGTTGGGGCGGCGGTCGGCTTGACGGCCGTCGCCCTTGCCTGGAAGGGCGCTGAAGGCGGTGCCCGGCTTGTGCCGTTCGCCGTCGGACGCCATGGTTCTCGCCCTTGCCCGGAGGGCATTGCGGGTGATCGTTCCTGTTTGCCAGGTGGGTTCAACGAAGGAGGTGCTTCATGCTCGAGATGGGATTGACGCCGGCGACGGTGGTGATTGCGGCCTTGGTGCTGCTGTGGGCCGTATGGGCGGTGCGCCGGCTGCGCGGTCGTGGCCTGTGCGACTGTCACGACCACGATGGTGGCGGCGCCAAGGGCCGCGCTGGCGGCTTGGGCTGTTCCGGCTGCTCCGGCTGCGGCGCGGCCGATCGCATGGTGGCCGAAATGGACCGTCGCCTGCAGGAGAGCGGACGGGCCTCCCGCCGATGACCGCGCTTCCCATGGGGCGGACGTCGTAGGAAGGCGGCGTCTCTGGGAGCCTCTCCGGCGGAGTCCTTTCCTTTTACCCGCCAACGGGACGTTTCCCGTATGGCGGTACGCGGATCAATAGAAAATGAGGATGCGCCCTCTTCGGCTTTGGGTCACAATGCCGAAGGGGGCAGCGTCTTTTTTGGCCGCTACGCTTCCGGATGGTGGATGCGGCCGCTGCGCGAAGGGCACCGCTTGCCTTGGCGTCGTCCGCGGCGGTGTGGGTGGCGCAGGGGTCCGGTGCAGGACGGCATGCCTGAAGTCGACTCTGGCAAAGAAGGAGAGTGCGGATGCTGGGCTTGGTGCAGGGAAAGGTCGGCGAGCCTTTGACGTTCGAAGGTTACGCCGACGACTACGACAAGGCCATCGTGGCCATGGAATTCTCTCTTGACGGTGGCACCACGTGGACGCGCCATGCGACCGAAGGCGCACAGGCGGGCAGGGTGCTTTCCTGGACGTTCGTCTACACGCCGGAACGGCCCGGCCGCTATAGGCTGCGGGTGCGTTCGGTCAACGAGGACGGCAGGCACAGTCCCTTGGCCGATGTCGTGGAGTTCGAGGTCGCTTGAAGGCGCGCGGCGACAGGGGATGAGAGGCGGTCGCGCCGTCATCCGGCAAGTTGCTCGTTCTCTATCAGGTCCAGCATTTCCTGGCGGGAATGCACGCCGAGCTTCTGGTAGATATGATGTACATGCGAGTTGACGGTTGCCAGCGTCACGTTCAGGTCTTCGGCGATGCGCGTGGCCGACCGGCCTTTGGCCGTGAGCACCATCACTTCAAGCTCGCGTTCCGAGATGCCGGCTCGTTGTGCCAACCGTTCGCACTTGGTCTTGAAACGAGGCGTATGGACGGGCGCGGGAAGGCTCGAAAGGATGTCGACGCAGTCGCGGTCGGTGAAGGCGAACGTGAACACCACGGCGACGGCGATGCCCAGCAGCACGGCAAGCAGTTGGACGGCTTCCGCTCCCCACGCGCGGCAGGCGTTGCTGAGCACGATGCCCGCCAGGGCGGCCGCTGCCCACACGCCCCGCGCTGCGCCGAACACGAGCACGGGGTTCAGGCTGAAGCCGATGCTGATCTCGAAGGCCACCAGAACCATGACCAGCTGGAAGAAAAAAGCGCTGATGTCCAGCAACGTATGGGCGAACCACGTGCCTTCCAGCAAATACGGTATGCACAGCACCACGCCCAGCAGCAAAACGAACGCCGTGCGGTACACCACCGACACGCCCCGCGCGTCGTGCGCGTCGAAAATGGTCAGCAGCCAGGCAGAGCAGGCCACCTTGAGAGCAAGGCCGCCCAGATTGGCCGCACCCGCGTAGAAGACGAGCGCCGTGCCGCCCAGCAGCAGGTTCCTCACGGTCTCGATGATGCCGATGATCACGAACAAACACGCGCAATAGCGCAAGAACACCCGGCGCTTCTTCGCCGGGGGCACGTCGGCCACTGGTGCAAGCGCCGTGGCGTCGCGCGGCTCGGCGCGGGCGAACAACACGGAAGCCAGGGGCAGCACCGACGCGATGGCGGCCGAGATCCAATGGCTCACCTGGTCGGACGACAGCATGTTGGCCAGGGGGTAGGTGAGCAGCGCCGTCGCCACCACGCTGATGGCCAGCCCCATCATGTCGCGCGTTCGGCAGAACCGCACGAACCACAGAAGGAACAGGCAGGCGAATCCCACGCCGACGAACACCGCCGCCACATAGATGAGCGCGCGCGAAGCCGGAGGATACAGCGCGCTCAAGGGCCCCAGGATGCTGCCGGACGCCGCCACGATGCCGACGCCGTACAGGAAGGCCCGCCGTTTCAGCAGCTCTTGCGTGCGCCGTTGCAGCAGCACGGCCAGAACCATGAGGACCAGCGTGGTGGCAAGCGAGACCCACCGCAGATCGAGGAACGGCGAGGTGTACGTGATGGGGTCGGGCAGCGCGACGCACAGGATGTTCCACGTTTGACACAGGGAGAACCCGGCCACGTCGGTCCAGCGCACGCTCGAGAGGATGCGCGCCACGCCTTCCCCCTTCGGCAGGGAGAACGGCGCGGGCCGATGCTCCTCTGTTCGTTTCCGCTTGCTCTCCACGTCCCCTCCTTTTGCGGCGCGTCCCCTGCACTGTCCCGTTCCCCCAGCAAAACGCCATCAACAGAAACTGTTGACCGCTTCCCCCAGCTCCCGGCAATCATCCCATAAACTGGCATTCATCTGCGAAAATGCAGCACGCGTCCTGTTTCATGATTTTCTCTGGATGACAGCGGGACCATCCCTCTTCTAAGCTGCGCACCGTAGGCGTCTTGGCTGTGCAAAAGGGGCTAGGAGCCAAGACTACACCAGAAAGGAGAGGGTTGTCCATGAAAAAACGACTAGCGACGATCGCGCTTGTCCTGTGCGTCATGGCCTGCTGCCTGTGGGCCTGTGCGTCACAGCCGAGCGGAAACGGTGGAGCGGGAGGCGACGCCGCGCAGGATCAGAAACCGGGGGAGGCGTCCGACCAGGCAAGCGACCAGGACCAGGCCGACGCCATCAAGCTGCTCAGCGGCAAGGAGAAGGTGGCGGCCGCGCAAGAGTTCTACGCTCCCAAGGTCACCACGGCGCAGAACGGCGCGGAAGTCCAGCTGATCCCGAACGATCCGTATATGTGGAACACCGCCATCCTCGACGGCGAGAACCGCGGATGCACGGCTTCGCAGTGCCACGAGTCCATTCTTGACGCGACCCAGCTTCTGCCCATGTCGCATCCCAAGCTGTGGAACCCCTACGGCATCGATCCCACCATCAAGTTCTGCTATATGTGCCATTCCAAGGCCCTGTTCCTGCAGGACAGCATGCATGCCTTGCACATGAACAGCGCCGAGTTCGCCGAAAAGGGCGGCAACTGCGATTCGTGCCACTACATCAATCCGAACACGGGCGCCTACGAGATGTGGGACCTCGTCAAGTACGACACGGCCTACATGGGCATCACCCCGGTCGCCGAGGCCAAGGGCGACTTCAGCTTCACGCAGGATTCCATCACGGACACCGACGAAGTGTTCTACTACTGGGAGAACAGCGATCACCAGGGTGTGACTCCCGACAACGACACGTCCGAAGAGGCGTACGCCCAGTGGGAGATATCGGTCGGCGGATCCGTGCAGAACCCCTTCACGTTCAAGCTGTCCGATTTCGAGGACCAGATGGTCGAGCGCGTCTACAAGATGGATTGCCAGACCAACCCTCCGGGAGGCGCCTACATCGCCAACGTGAACGTCAAGGGCATCCCGCTGTCGGCGATCATGGACAAGGCGGGCGTGGACCCGTCGGCCAACGCACTGCACTCCATTGCCGATGACGGCTGGGACGTGTACCCGGTCTCCATGGAATACGTGCAACAGTACAAGGACGACATCTTGCTGGTGACGGAAATCAACGGCGAGAAGCTGGGCATGCTGCAAGGCTATCCGGTGCAGCTGTGGACCCCCACGCTGGGCGGCTGCCACTACACCAAGCGCGTCGTCGAGCTGAACTTCACCACCGATCCCGCCGAGCCGCGTTTCTTCAAGGGCTTCACGAACCCCAAGACCGGCGAGATGTTCAACAAGCCGAACACGTCCATCTTCAACTACACGAACGGGACCTTCTTCCCTGTGGGGCAGCCCATCGAGTTCGAGGGCTTCGCCGACGCGTACGAAGTGCCCATCACTGCCGTGGAGATATCGCTGGACAAGGGCAAGACCTGGACGACGTTCGAGCTGGGCGAAACCGATCCTTTGCGGTGGGTGAACTGGAAATACTCGTTCACGCCCGAGACGCCGGGGTCGTACCTGATCAAGGTGCGGGCCGTTGCGGCCGACGGCAGCGTGAGCACCGATCCGTCCCAGCTGTTCTTCAACGTGAAATAGGGAGGGAGAAGCCATGAAACCAACCGTAACCAAAGTCATCGGAACGGCTGCGGGCGTCACGCTGCTGGCGCCGGGCATCGCCTTGGCGGTGCCGCCGGAAGCGCCGGATGCCGGTGTTCCGGACGTAGCCTGGACCCAAGTGGAGGCGTCTTCGCAGACGGTCGAGTCGACGGTTTCCGTGCCTCGGGTGCAGGGAGAGTTCTCGTACAACCAGACGACGCTCACGCCCAATTCGCGCATAGCCCAGGTGTTCCAGAAGGCGGCCAACGCGTTGTGCCAGGCATCTTGCGAAATGACCGTCACGGCGCCGGAAGACTGGGCCATTTCCGTGTCGGGCGACGTGGAGAACGCCTACACGGCCACGCTCGGCCAGCTGGCGGCCGAAGACGAGCAGACCACCATCATGGGCTGCGCCTGCGCCGGCAACACCGCAGGCGGGGCGGCCGTCATCAACGCCGAGGTGACCGGCGTGCCCATGGCCACCATCATCGAGCGTGCGCAGCCGAAGGCCGGCGTGAACACGGTGACGCTGGTGTCCGAAGACGGCTACCGCATGTCGTTGCCGCTGGACTACGTGATGGCGCGCAGGGCGCTGGTGGTCAGCGAGATCAACGGCGAAGGCCTGTCCTCTTCCGTGGGAGGCACGAACCAGCTGTGGATCGATGCCGCAGCGGCGAAATACTTCACGCGCAACGTCGTGGCCATCGAGCTGACGGCGCAAGAGGTCGCTCCCGACACGCCGGGCACGGAAGACGCGCCGGACGACCAGTACGTCAACCGCCCGAACGCGGGCATAACGAAGGCCGCTTCGTAACGTCTCTTTCGTTCGCGTGGATGCAAGCCGGCCGGAGCCCGTTCTTAGGCTCCTGCCGGCTTTGCTGTCGGTTGGCGCGCCGGGGATGCGGGCCAAAGCTTTGCTAACGGGCGGCGTGCCCTGCAAGGCGCGCCTCGCTGCGAGATGTGGAGGAATTGTAAACCTTGGCAAACTTTTCCAAGACGCCGTTGACGTTTTCTTATTGTTAGCCTAAGATAACAAATGTCAACGGGGGCGCGGAAACGCTCCCGGACCAGCAAACCTCCTCTCTTGCTGACCCGGTGGTGGAGACTCCCTCGTCTGGTCGTCCACCACATCCAGAGCCGGCGAAAGCTCATCCCCCTCTGCTTTCGCCGGCCTCCTCTCCTCGACAATCCTGCACAAAACGAAAGCCGTGCGATCGTGGCGACGTTGCCGGTATCCATAACCTTCGGGCGACGTCGCCCTGATCGACACCCTTTCCCTTGTCAGGCGGCTTCTTTCGCGGTGGCAGCTGATTGGCAGCCTGCCCTCATTCGGGCTTCGAGGTGAGGTGCCAGCCTTCGCAGTAGGGGCAGCGATAGCATCGCAGCCCGGTCGTTCCATGGGCGGCGCAGGAGCGGATGGCCTCTTCGGCGTCGGCGCGGTCGAAATAGCGCTTTTTCGACTCGCATGCCTTTCTGCGCAGGGCGGATTCGTGCTGCTGCTCCTGCTGCACGACGCGCTCGCTTTCGCGGGCGAAAGCATCGTCCGTGTCGCCGAGGTTCGCCATGAAGTCGGCGACCTGTTTTGCACGTGCTGATCGTTTCTTGCTTCCCATGGTGCTCCTTGCGATGAGGGGGCTCGTAAGAATATCACGCCAGGTTATCATGTCAGGTTATCACGTCAGGTTGCTTCGCCGTCCTTGAGGCGGGCGAGCTGATCCTGCAGGCGAGCGCAATGATCCGTTTCCTCGCTGGTCCAAGAGCCAAACAGGATCTCTTGCAAGGCCTGGCACGCCGTCCGGTCTTCTTCGGCCCGAGGATACAAGCACTCCCGTGTGCGGGAGAAGAGTCGCACCTCGTCGAAGAGTCCCGACTGTTCCAGGGCGGACAGGTTGCTTACGATGTCGCGGACGATCCTGTCGTGATGCTTCGGATCGACGGCGCGCGGGATGGTGCCGGCTATCCGCATGAGCTCGTAGCGGATCTGGCAGCTTACCAACGATATTTCAGGTTTGACGGCCATGAGGGCGAGGGAAACGCGGTAGCCGCGGTTCCTGAGAAGCGTGGCGGTTTTCAGGGGGACCTCCGCCGTGTGCAGGGTGCCTTCGACGATGAGGTTGTGTCCCACGCGGGAGAACTCGTCGATGAGCGCTTCGGTCATGTTTCCTGCCCACGTTGCGGTATGCTGCGCGGCATCGATCCCGTAGGCTTCGTCTATCTGATGGTAGCGCGGATGGCGCGAGCGATATTCGTCGCCGTTGATGACGATGACGTTTTTGTCGAAGGCTTCATAGAACACCGCGTGCAGGTTGGTTTTGCCCGCCCCGCTTTGGCCTCCAAGCAGAACGGCTTGTGGGTTCTTGCAAGGATGCACTTCGAGGGGAAGCGTAAGCTGTTTTATGATGGCAGCCTGACCTTCGCGGAACTCGTCCGGGGTATAGGAAGACAGGTTTTTCGTCGTCATGCTGCCTTTGCCTTTCGCGTCAAAGCAAACCGCATCAGCCCGTCGATTTGCCCGCGTACCTCGGCGACCTCGGTCTCGCTATGGGAATCGAGAATCGACCATTTGGCGAGAGCAAGTTGGCGCTCGACATCCTCGTACACCATGGCGCTCGCGGCGTCTCCGCGATCTTCGGCTTCTCGCCGCATTCTTGAGAGGTCGCCCAGCATCTCGGCGGCCTTTTCGTTGAGGATTTCCTGCTGGAGGGTGAGCGAGTACAGTTCGTTGATGTCCATGACATCGCCTTTCTCGTTGAAGGTGACTTCGGCGTAGATGATCTGTTCGGCGCGGTCACGTTGCATGGGCGAAATTCGGTTGCCGTCGCGTTCGAGGCAGTCGCGCATGAACGAGGGGTTTTTGGCGGCACGGATGAGGTTCGCGTTCGCACGCGTGGGCTTCTGACCGTTTTCGTAGCGCACGATGCTGGCCTCGCCGAGGCCGAGGACGCGCGCAAACGCCTGCTGGGACAGCCCGTATCTGGTTCTGATGTCCTTTATCTCCCGCGCGGTGAGGTCGGTGTCCATCGCTGCTCCTTTTCGATCAAAAGATAGAATGATAACAATCAAATGATATCATACCGTACGAGGAAAATGAACCCCCGTCATATGGCAGGCCTGCGTTGCTCAAAGGTGCCCTCACGCCAACCTGCCCTTGCAGGTTGGCGTGAGGGCACGACGGAGGCAGGCCGAATGTGGTACCATGAGAAGGTAGACTAAGGAGGGTTTACGTGGAAAAGATGTCCATGTCGCACGAGGACTACCTGGAGGCCATCGTCATGCTGGGAGGCACGACGCAGGTGTCGGTGCGTTCCGTCGACATAGCCACCAAACTGGGGGTTTCCAAGGCGTCGGTCAACAAGGCAATGACGACGCTCAAGGAAAAGGGCCTAGCCGACCAGCCTTATTACGGGGACATCACGCTCACCCCCGAAGGCTATGCCTATGGCACGTCGGTGTTGGGCCGTCACGACATGCTGTTCACGTTCCTGACCAAGGCGCTCGGCATTCCTCCGGAGCAAGCGGAGAAGGAAGCGTGTCTCATGGAACATGCCATCAGCGACGCATCCTTCGAAAAGTGGATTTCTTATATCAAGAAACTCGATCTGTGACGGTGCCCTCGCCAAGCGTTTTTCGGTGTTTTCCTGCCCTGTCAGGGTCTTCAACGAAGGGGAAACAAAGCCCCGTTGAGCGGGCGCGTCGCTGGCGGAGCGCCCGCGCTTGTGCTATGCTGCATCACAGCTTCTCGCATTAAACCTACCACAAACGAAGCACGATGCAAAAGGAGCACCAACCCTTGGCGAGACAAGCGAAGATCCTTTCGTTTGACGAGGCGAAACGCACGTCCAGTGCACCCCGCCCCTCTGTCGTCGCGCCCAAAAAGCCCCAAAAGCGCCGCTCGGCGGCGGCCGCAGCGGAAACGGCGCGTCCTCCGAAGGGCAGAGGCATGGCCGGGTCTGCGAACAGCTCTGACAAGAAGCGTTCCGCCAAGAACGCCAAAAATGCCAAGGGGGTCAAGAGCGCGAAGAGCGCACGTGTGCAAGTGGGCGCAAAGGCGAAGCGCAGCACGCTTTCCCAGCCTGCGGGCACGCGCACGGCATCAAACGCCCGCACCGCATCGAGCGCCCATACTGCCTCGGCTTCAAGCGCCCGCACCGCTTCAGATGCGCGCGCTGCGCGGGGGGTTCGCACGGCGCCCGATGCCCGCAGCGCTGTCGGATACTGCAAGGCATCGAACTCCTGCAACGCTTCGGCGGTCGGAGTCGCTCCGGACTCCCGCAGCGTTTCGGGCCTCTCGTCGGGACCTCGCACCGCAACCGGAATGCGTGACGTGCCCGTCGACCGCGCCCTGGCCGCAGGACGTTCGGCAGGACGTCCTGCCGGCACGAAGTCTTCTTCCGTCAAACAGCGCCGCGGACGCTATGCGTCGGACCCGCGGGCGGAAAAGCAGGATGCAGCGCGTCGCGCGGCTCCGGCGTCTTCCCGCGACGCAGAGCCCGAACCCGAGCCAGCACGTCTCTCGCGTCTGCAAAAACTCAAGCGCGAGCGGGCGAAGAACAAGGTCGACCGCACGTTTTCCAAACAATATGGCGACCAGACCTCGTCGGCAGCGTCTTCGGGTCCGCGTGCGGCCGTCTACAAAGGGGAAATGGGCACAACCCATCGAAAGGCCGCACGCATGCAGAACGCCGGCTCGGGCACGGACGCGTCGGCGAAGCGTTCCGGCTTCGGGCGGGGCTTTGCCTCGTCGCCCAGATTCATGGTGGGCGTCGCGTTGGCGGCCTGCCTCGTGCTGACCGGCATCTTCCTGTATCCTTCCGCGAAGCAGTATTACGTGACCATGCGGGAATGCGACCGTTTGCAGGCCGAATACGAAGCCATCGAGAACCGTAACGCGAACATCCAGTCGGAAGTGGATGCCCTCGCTACCGACGCGGGTGTGGAAGACCGCGCGCGCGAGGAGTTCGGCTGGGTGAAGACCGGCGAGCATGCCGTGAACGTTCGTGGTCTCGACGTGGGCGAAGACGAGTCCACTTTCAGGGCCAACATCGTGCCAGGGAGCGTCAAGGCACCCGAAACCTGGTATTCGAAGTGGCTCGATCCGTTGTTCGGAGTGGAATGATGGCAGTGCGGGCGGGGCGCTATGCCGCCATCGACATCGGAACGGTCACGTGCCGCATGTTGGTGGCCGATGTGGACGCGTCAGGTCTGCACGAACTGGACCGGGAGTATGTCATCACGAACCTGGGCGAAGGCGTGAACGCGTCGGGCGTCCTGAAGCCCCAAGCCATGGAACGCGTTGCGCAGGCCGTCGACGACTTCCAGCGCGTGCTTGCCCGGTTTCGCACGGCTGAGCATCCTTCCATCGAGACGGTGGCCATGGCGACGTCGGCCGCCCGCGACGCGCGCAATGCCGAAGAGTTCGCCGCGCTCTTGGCGGCGCACGGCGTGACGCTCGCCGTCATACCGGGCCAACGCGAAGCGGCGCTGTCCTTCCGCGGCGCCTCGAGCGATTTCGCCGGCGAAGGCCTCCTGGTGGTGGACGTGGGAGGCGGTTCGACCGAAGTGGTGGCGGGTCGGGCGGGCGCGGATCCCTTCATGTCCCATTCGTTCGACATCGGCTGCCGTCGGGTGACCGAGCGGTTCTTTTCCGCAGACCCGCCGACCGATCGGGAATTGGCGCAGGCCCGTGCATGGGTGCGTGCAGACATGGAGCCCTTCTTCGCTGCGGTGCGCACGGCGGGGTTCGTGCCAGGCCGTCTGGTCGCGGTTGCCGGTACGGCCACAAGCGTCGTGAGCATCCACGAACGCATGGAGGTGTACGACGCCGCCCGCGTGCACAAGACGGTGGTGAGCCGCGCCGTGCTGGACGAGGTGTGCGCCCGGCTGCGGTCATGCACGCTGGAGGAACGCAAGCAGGTGGTCGGCCTTGATCCTGGCCGTGCGCCCGTCATCGTCGCGGGGCTTGTCATTTTGCAGGAGGTGCTGGACTTGGCCGGCGTGGGATCGTTCACGGTCAGCGAGACCGACATCTTGCACGGCATGATCCTGGATGCAGCGGATCGTGAGCGCTGGTAGGGGCGGTGGGACTCGAACCCACAAGCCTTGCGGCGGCGGATTTTAAGTCCGCTGCGTCTGCCGATTCCGCCACGCCCCCAGACTTCGCGCATAGTGTCAAGCCTGCCCATGATACCCGTTTTGCAGAGGCCGCACAACAAAGCCTGCATCGAAGCGGCGCTGCAAAGCGTGTCGGCTTCGCCTCTCATGCCAGCAGCGTGCCCCTCGTCTCGCACGCCAGCCTCGCCCATCGGCATTGCCCCACGCATTCGGCGTGTGCCAGTGTGCCAAGGCCTCAGATCCACCCCTTCTTGCGGAAGAAGACGAGCATGCCTGCGGTGATGGCCAAGGACACCAGGATGACCACGTAGTAGGACCCTTCCCAGTCCAGTCCCGGCATGTTCTGGAAGTTCATGCCGAACCAGCTGGTCAAAAGCGTGAGCGGGGCGAACAAGGTCGTGATGACGGTGAACCATTGGATGGTGTCGTTCTGCCGGATGTCGATGCGCGTCTGATACAGCTCGCGCAACTGCAGGCTGTATTCCTTGAGCGTCTGCGACCGCTTGAGCAGTCGTTCGGCCTGCCGTGCGAACAGCGAGAACAGGTGGCTTTCCTCGTGCGTGAGGATTTTGCTCTCGTTTTCCGCGATGACCGACGCCATGTCGGCAAGCTGCTGGTAGTACGTGTCGATGCGCAGCAGCATGCGGCGAAACGACAGCATGCGGCGGCTGTTGGCGTCCTCGCAGCGGTCGAGCATGGCCTCTTCCTCGTCTTCCATGTGGTCTTCCAGGTCGGCGAGGTATTCCAGGTCGTCCTTGGTCAGCTGCTTCATGAACTCGAACAGGCAGTGGGCCGTGGTCATCTGCTTCATCACGCCGGAGGTGGCCACCACGTGGAGGACACGCTCGCACATATCGCCTTCGTCGATGAAGATGAGGTGCAACTTGTCCAGGTAGAATGCGAAGCAGACCGGGTCTCCCAAAGGGTCGCGCTTGTCCGGCACGGCGAAAGAGCCGATGAGACAGTCCGGGAAGACGTCGAGGTAGGTGCTTTCGGCGGTGGACAGGGCTTCGAGAGAGCTTCGCGTCTCTTCGGTGCCAAGCGCAAGGTCGGTGAACTCCTGCGACGTGAGCGCTTCTGCGACCGGTGTGTTCGGCTCGGTCGGCTGTGTCAACGGCACCGAAGCCATGCGTGTCTTCAACTCGTACTTGGCCGCCATGAAAAGCTCCTTTCGGAGGCGGACGATGCTTGGCCGGCCATCTGCGCCAGGTGGCAAGCGCGCCCTATGCCAACACGCCTCGCGCGGGCGAGTGCGGAGTCAGCGCGCCCGCGCGTGCCAGCGACGCCCGGCCCTGCGCTCGCGCTCGGTGCCAACAGGCCCTGCGTCCTGTGCGCTCGGGCTGGGATCGTTCTACCGATTATAGGGCGTGCCGCAACTCAGCCCTTTTCGTCCCGCTGACCGTTCGGAAACATGCTCGAAACATCCGTGCGAAGACTGCTTTGCTATACTGACGCCCCAAACTCCGCTGCGAACCGAGGCCGCCTCAAGGCGGCGCGACTTCCTTCAAGACGACGAAAAGGACGAAGCATGTATCCCATCGAACGCGTTGAGGCGCTGAACGTCGAGGTGACCCGCATGGTCGTGCGGGCGCCCGAAATTGCACGGAAGATCAAGCCCGGCCAGTTCGTCATGCTGCGTATCGACGAAGAAGGCGAACGCATTCCGCTCACCATGAACGACTGCGACCCGGAGGCCGGCACCGTCACCATCGTCTTCCAGGCAGTCGGCGCCACCACCATGCGCCTCGCGCGGCTTAAGGCCGGCGACGCCCTCATGGACTTCGCCGGGCCTCTCGGCAACCCCACGGAGCTCGAAGGCGCGAAGCGCGCGTGCGTCATCGGCGGCGGCTTGGGCACGGCCATCGCGTTCCCGCAAGCCAAGTGGCTGCACGACCATGGCTGCGAGGTGGACGTCATCACGGGCTTCCGCAACAAGGACCTGGTCATTCTGGAGGACGAGATCGACGCGCACTCCACGCGCCAGATCGTCATGACCGACGACGGGTCGAACGGCAACAAGGGCCTCGTGACGCAGGCCCTGCAACAGCGCATCGACGAGGGCGCGAACTACGACCTCGTGCTGGCCGTGGGTCCTGTCATCATGATGAAGTTCGTGGCGGCCACCACGAAGCCCTATGGCATCAAGACGCTCGTGAGCATGAACCCGCTCATGATCGACGGCACCGGCATGTGCGGCGGCTGTCGCGTGAAGGTGGGCGACGAGTACCTGCACGCATGCGTGGACGGCCCCGACTTCGACGGGCATCTGGTGGATTACGACGACGCCATGCGCCGCGGCGTCATGTACCGGTCGTTCGAGACGGCTGCCCGCGAGGTCGAAGCGGGTCGCGTGGCAAGCGAAGGCCGCGACTGCGGCGGGGCGGCTGCGGCCGCGTCGGCCGAAGGCGAGAGGAAGGGGGCCTAGCATGGCGCGTCTGAACTACGAGGCTAACAGGCAGAAGACGAAGGTTCCCATGCCGGAGCTCGATCCGGCGGAGCGCGCGCAGACGTTCGAAGAAGTGGCGCTCGGCTACTCCGAAGAGGAGGCGGTGCTCGAGGCGCGCCGCTGCATCCAGTGCCCCGACACGCCGTGCGTGGGAGGCTGCCCGGTTGGCGTGCCCATCCCGCGCTTCGTCGAGCAGGTGGCGCAGGGCAACTTCGCGCGCGCCTACGCCATCGTGAAGAGCGCGAACGCGCTTCCCGCCATCTGCGGGCGCGTGTGCCCGCAGGAGTCGCAGTGCGAGGGCCAGTGCACGCGCGGTAAGAACGGCGAGCCCGTGGGCATCGGCCGCCTGGAGCGCTTCGCGTCTGACTGGGCCTTCGCGCATCCGGAGGAAGCGAAGGGCGCGATGGACGAGCTGCGCGCTGAGTGCGCTGCGGGCGACGAGCTCGCCTGCAGCATTTGGCGCGGCGCGGAAGGCGCGGTGTCGAAGGATCTCGCCGGCAAGCGCGTGGCGGTCATCGGCTCTGGCCCGGCCTCGCTCACTTGCGCGGGCGAGCTGGCGAAGCGCGGTTGCGACGTGACCGTGTTCGAGGCGCTGCACAAGGTGGGCGGCGTGCTCACCTATGGCATCCCCGAGTTCCGCCTACCGAAGGACCTGGTGGCGCGCGAGGTGTCCAAACTGGGCGACAACGGCGTGTCGTTCGAGACGAATGCGCTCGTGGGCAAGCTGTACGACATCGACGAACTCATGGACGAGCGCGGCTTCGACGCCGTGTTCGTGGGCACGGGCGCGGGCCTGCCGGGCTACCTGGGCATCGAGGGCGAAGGCCTGAACGGCGTCATGGTGGCGAGCGAGCTTCTCACCCGCGTGAACCTCATGAAGGCGTACCTGTTCCCGGAGTACGAGACGCCTGTGTACGCCGGCAAGAAGTGCGTCGTGGTGGGCGGCGGGAACGTGGCCATGGACGCCGCGCGCACGGCGAAGCGCCTCGGCGCCGACGTGACGGTGGTGTACCGCCGGGGGCGCGACGAAATGCCCGCGCGCGCCGAAGAGGTCCATCATGCCGAGCAGGAAGGCATCGAGTTCCGGCTGCTCACGAATCCGGTGCGCATCCTAGGTGACGAGAACGGCTGGGTGAGCGGCGTGGAATGCGTGCGCATGGAGCTGGGCGAGCCCGATGCCAGCGGGCGCCGCCGTCCCCAGGCGGTGGAAGGCAGCGAGTTCGTCATCGGCATCGACATGCTGGTGATGGCCGTGGGTTCCAAGTCGAACCCGCTTATCGCGAAGACCACGCCGGGGCTGGACGTGACGCCGCGCAACCTGATCGTGGCCGACGAGCGCACCTGCGCCACGTCGAAGCCGGGCGTGTTTGCCGGTGGCGATGCCGTCATCGGCGCGGCTACCGTTATCCTCGCCATGGGCGCGGGCAAACGTGCCGCCGCCGGAATCGCCGCATACCTGACGGGGGAGTAGCGCTCCGCCTGCGCGCTGCGCGGTTCTGCAAGGTCGGGCACATTGTGCGGCCCGGCCTTTGCTTTTGCTGCGCCCAAAGCGCGCATCCCATTTGCGGATGCGAACCTGGCTTTGATCGACAGGTCGGGAAAAGGCCGGAGGCGCCTGTTGCCGGAGAGATCTTGCCGACAGCCGAGAGGCGTCGAAACCTCGTGTTGCCGGAGTGCGCTGCGTGCGGCCCGTGCTGCTTTTGGCCTGACGCATGTTGGATTGGGGCGCTTTTGCCGCTTCTTCGGGTCGGATTGGGCCACTTGTTTGCGATAATTCTGGGCTCGGCGTGGTCGATCGGCAATTGGGTCCGGCGTGGCCGATCTGCAATTTTTCCCGGATATGCGAGGGTTTTTGCTTTGAGGGTTCCTGGAAAAGGGCCGCAAATCTCAATGCGGTAACATAACCCCAGATCAAGGCTTCGCAACATTATGGCTTCTTTTGTGTCGCTGTTCGAAGGGCTCACATATCCGGGAAAAATTGCAGATTCGCACCCTTGTTGCGGCCCCGCCCTGGCCTGCTTCGACCACGGCTTGCTCCCGGTCCGCACCGGTCCCGGCCGGCCCCTGGCCTGGCTCCGCCTTGGCCACGATCTGCATTTGGTTCCGGCCCGCACCGGCCCTTCGGCTCGGTTCCCCGATACGGTCCCGGCCGGCCCTTGGCTCGCCCCCGGCCAGCCCCAGTTCCGGCCCGCCCTCGATGCGTTTTCCTGCCTCGTCTGGCTCGCTCGTTTTCCCGCCGCTGAGATGTTTGCCCTCATCGCGTTGGTGCGGCGGGAGTCCTCTCGCCTGCTGCTGGAAGGCCACCGACCCCTGCATGCTACGGTGGAGAAACCCCTTGTTTTCCGCTGCCGGAAGGCTGCCGCTCACTCTGCGCGTTATGGCGGGGGAGTACCCTTCGTCTCCCCTCGGATAAGGGCAGGGGAGCTCCCGTCTTGCTGTTGTTGGAAAACCGTTCGGCGGAACTTTCGGCATTTATATGTTGACAACATGCATGTGGAGGGTTTATATATGTTCTCGACATATAAGCAAGGCATGTTCCGAACGTCGGAGCGTGCGGGGAGGGGGCGGTGCCTATGCCCAGAGGCGATTGCGAAGGCGTTGGCAGCACGACGCGGCAGCCCTGTTGCCGTCGTCGGGGCGGAGGCGGCGGCGCGCTGGTCGAGCCGGCGGCGCTGGCGGCGTTGCTTTCGGCGGGCGGCTACGGCTACGACCTGCGGCGCACCATCATGGAGCGCACCGATGGCGAAGTGGATGTCGACGTGGGCGGCCTGTACCGGTCGCTGCGGCGGCTCGAGGAAGAGGGTGCGGTCGTCTCGCGTTGGTGCGACGACGAAACGGGACCGCGCCGCCGCGAGTACCAGGTGACCGAGCAGGGCATCGAACTGGCCGAGCAGTGGCTGGACGCCTTGCGGCAACGGCAACACCTCGACGAGCTGCTCGTGGGCTTGCTGGAAGGCGGCCTGCACGACATGGGTCGCGAGGGCTGAGGCGGCCGGCCATCCAACTGCTTAGCCGGCTGGCTCGGGACAACTGTTTCACGTGAAAAGCAGGAGGTGCGCTTTCTGTGAACCTGCAGAGGGCCCGACGACCTCCTGGAAACGGATCGGGGCCAGGGAGCCCCGAAGAAAGAAGGACAAGATGAGCGAGACGTTGAAATTGGCCGTGCCCACCATGGGCAAGGCGGGGCTTGACAGCGAACGCAGCGGCCACTTCGGCCACTGCGACTGCTTCACCATCGTGGACATCGAGGACGGCGAGATCAAGCAGGTGTCCGAACTGGCGAATCCGCCGCACGAAGAAGGCGGCTGCCTGCGCCCGGTGGGGCTGCTGTCCGACGCCGGCGTGCAGGGCATCGTGGCGGCCGGCATGGGCATGCGTCCGATGATGGGCTTCCAGGAGGCGGGCATCGCCGTGTATTTCGACAACCAGACGCCGAACGTGGGAGACGTGGCGAAGATGGTCGCCGCCGGCCAGGTTCCCACCATGGGGCCGGAGAACGCCTGCCATCACTAAGGAATCGAGTGTTTGCTTGGGGCACGGCCCAAGCTCGAAGAGCACGTGAGGAACCGAAGTCTGTTGTGGCGCGCGCCGTTTGGCGCGCGCC
>CAJFVW010000088.1 GCA_904420575.1 uncultured Gordonibacter sp. | reverse complement strand
GCGTCGCGCCCGCCCGCCTCACAAGGCCCTTCGGCTTGCGACGGCGGGTCGGGCAGCGATGCAGGTTGTTCGACGGAGGGCATCGCGGGCGGTGGGTTCTACGCCGGACGGACCGGGTGACGGATGACCGTCTTCAGGTTCTCGGGTTTCGTGCGGCGCGGGTCGCCCAGGTAGATTTCGTGGTGCAGGCGCACGGCGGGAACGGCGCCGTCGGCATCGAGGGCTGCCAGCAGCGCGTCGCCGTCCGCAGGGTCGGCAATGTCGTCCATGTGGCCCGACGCGGCGATGAACGCTTCCATGGCCTCGATGGTGGCGGGTTCGTCGTCGTACGGTCCCACGTGCATGACCTGGGCGCACGGCCCCTCGGCGAACCGCACCAGCCGTGCGCGGCTCACGTCGAGCCCCGGCTTCTTCGCCGCCACCTGCTCTGCGGCCCACGCGAACACCTCCGGCGTGACGAAGTCGGGCTGCCGGATCATCGACACCCAGTTGAGCACGTCCTTATCGGCGATGCGCACGCCGTCGAACCCGCCGCCCCACCACAGGCCTTCGAGCGGGGGAACCGTGTAGTCGAAGTACCCTTCCGGCTGCCAGTCGCCCATTTTCGCCATCTTCACGGTGAAGGAGAAACCGTACAACAGCCCGAGCGCATCGGCGTAGGCGCCGTTCTCCTCGTTCGGGTTGCCCGACCCCGCCACGGCGACGAAGGTCATGGCAGGCACGTCGATGAGCGCCGGTTTCGTCTTCGGCAGGTAGAGGTCGCGGTATTCCTTCTTGAAATCGAATGCCATGGGTATCTCCTTTTTGTCTTGCAGGTCGGTGCGAGAGACGGCCGGGCTGCGAACCGGTTTGTTGCAGACGGTGCGAGAGACGGCCCGGGTTGTCAGGCGGCTTGGAACAGACGGTGCGAGAGACGGCCAGGGTTGTCAAGCGGCTTGGTGCAGGGGAGCGGTGCAGGCAGCAGGGGCGGCAGGGAACAGTGCAGGCAGCAGACGATGGGCCAGGCCGGCAAGATGGGGAGCAAAGGCCGCGGGCGATGGAGACGCAGGCGGAAAAGGGCTCCTGCGCCGCGCTCCCGCAGCCGTCACCCGCCTATCTCGCGTTGGGCCTTCTTCGTCAGCTTGGCGAACACGAGGCGGTACGAATGGTCGCACAGCTCGCAGAGCAGATCGTCGGGCACGTCGCCGTCGACGTCGACCGATATCCAGTTGCGTTTGTCGGAGTAGAAGCCGGGCAGGATGTCCGGATGCTCGGCGCGCAGCTGCTCGGACCACACCGGGTCGCATTTGAGCGTGAGCAGGTTGCGCCCGGCGTACTCGGGAGCGTGCTCGGGCCCGGGATGCAAGGTGGCTGCGAACATCTTGCCGCCCACCTGATAGCGCCACCACTGCCATTCCGCCTTGAAGTCCTTGGTGCAGCCGGGATACGACTGTAGAAGGGCATCGAGTCGTTCGTGGTCCATAAGGCTCCTTCCGTCGCATCTGTGGAGCGAGGCGTCGCCCCCGTCCCCTTGTCTTATGCGCACCCGGTCCGGCCTGCGCAGGGCTGTCCGCGCGAAGCCGTCTAGCGCAGTTCGTCCGGCGCAGCGCCTTGCCAGCGTTCGAGCGTGGGGAGCAGCGCCTCCATGTAGGCGCGGGCCTCTTCCGGGGCGAACGGGGCGTCGGGCCCCGTCATGTTCTCCACGCAGATGCCCACCATGTCCTCCATCGTGCATTCTCCCTGATAGGAGCCGTTCGCGTAGCACCACTTGCAGAAATGCTCGGCTGGCTGCCCGTCGGCTTCCGTCCCCAGCAGGCTCGGGTCGGACAGCGGCATGCCGCAGCTTTGGCACACGGCTTGCAGCGGCAGATCCAGCAGCGCCTCCACGGGCACGTGGAACTCCGTGGCAATGAGCTTGAGCGTCTCGATGCCGGGCTGCGTTTCGCCGCATTCCCAGCGAGACACCGCCTGCCGCGTGACGAACAGCCGCTCGGCCAGCTCGCTTTGGGTGAGTCCGTGCTGCTCGCGCAGGGCTATGAGCGTGTCCTGGATGGCCATGGGTTCCTCGTTTCTCGTCGGATGAGCATGCGTGACTCCATGGAACCACGCATGCCGCCCGTCGTCAAGCAACCGCCTGTTGCCTCGCGACCGCAGCGCCCTTCGCCTGCATGCCCTTGCTTTTCGTGCCGCTGGGGTTCCCTGCCTTTTTCCTTCTCGGCTACTTCAACGCCAGGAAGACGTCGATGTCGGCGCAGGCCATGTCCTCGCCGGGCAGGTACGCCTCGAAGTCCACGGTGAAGGCGCGCTGCGCGGTGAGCTCTTCGTCGGCCCACACGGCCTCCCAGACTTCCTGCACGCTGGTCACGCAGTCGCCGCCGCGGATCTCGACCTTGGCGTAGCGGCCGGCGGGGATCTCTTGCCGTTCCATGCCCTCGGGTGCCTCGGCGTCCGTCTGGCAGCCCACCAGCAGGTCGTAGCTCATGTCGCTGAAGTCGTAGCCGTAATACAGCGCGAAGCAGCCGTAGGGTTCGACGCGCGTTTCGGGAATGGAGCGGTCCAGGCCTTCGCCCAGGAAGCGCGCCCATAGCTGGCCGATGACGGCCCCTTCTTCAGGCGAGTTGTTCGACGCGCGGACGGTGAGTCCCACGACGGTGCGCGCAGGCAGTTCGACGATCTCGTAATCCATGCTGGTTCCTCTCGTTCGATGTGCAATGACGGAGAGCACCATACCCAACAGAACCGGACAAGGCGTGTCCGCTTATGCGAAAAAGTGCGGGAACTTCTAGGCCGATTCTAAGGCGAACATGGAAACCGCCTCGAATGGGCGCAAATCGCATCTTGTGTATGGATTTTGCTCCGCAAAGAGGTCGCTGACCGAAGTTCTGCCTACATAAAGCCAGGTCGCGAATGAAAGAGGCGCTCCGCGCTGCCGCCAATGCATACACAAACCGCAATCCGCGCCAATTTGAGGCGTTTCTCATGTCGGACGGCCAGGGCTCCACCGCGGACAACCAAAGCCGCCACCACAAACCGCCTACGCGCCCCCGCCGTCCTCCTCGTAGCGACGCAGGATGGCGGCTGCTTCCCGGCGTATCCATTCTCGCAGTTCGGCGGGCTCTTCCACAAAGAGGTCGGCGCCGAACGACAGCAGATAGTGGCGGGCGCGGTCGGTGAGTTCGGTGTGCAGCGTCACGCGCAGGCGGCCGTCGTCCAGACGCTCGATGGTCGTGGGATCGAACTCCTCGCGCACGCGGCCCTCGTCGCCCGAGAACAGCAGCACGATCCGCTGTCCCCGCTCGGTCGCGTAGCTTTCGGCAAGGTCGGGCGGCAGCGGGCGTGGCTCGAACGTGTCTTCGCCCAGCTCCATGGAGTCCCACACCATGCGGATGATCTTGAACGCGCGCCAGCCCGCGCGCTCGCGGCACCAGGCGCGCACGTACCACGACCGCTCCTTGTACAGCAGCTTCACCGGCTCCACGGTGCGCCGGCTGGTGCGGTCGCCCGCGTCGTGGTAGGCGAACGTGAGCGGCCGCCGCTCCAGGATAGCGCGCTTCACCAGGTCGAACGCGCGGCGGTATTCCGGCGGCGCGCCCCAGAACGAAAAGTCGATGTCCAGCCAGTCCGACCCCTCGCGGCGGAACAGGCGCGCCATGCGTTCGGGCAGCGCCTCGTCGTCGGACGCGCCGGTTTGGCGCAGGGCCGACAGCGCCGCAAGGATCTCGGCCTGTTCCGCCGCGGACACAAGCGAGCGGTCCAACACGTAACCGTCCATGAGGTGCACGCCGCCGCCCTTGCCGCGCGTCATGTACACGGGCACGCCCGCGGCGGAAAGCGCGTCCACGTCGCGGCGCACCGTGCGTTCGGAAACCTCAAGGCGGCCGGCCAGGTCGCCGGTCGTGCGCGGCGATTGCTCCATGAGCAGGTAGATGATTTCGAACAGTCGCTGAGGCTGCATGGCGCCTTCCCGTCATCGAGCGTGAGCGTCGCGCTGCAGGGGCGGCGCGTTCTGGTATGCTGCCATGGTAACAGAGGCGCGGCGAAGGGGGACACTATGGAACGCATCACGCAGAAGCGGGACGGGGCCGCCCATTGGGTGGACGCAACGGCCATCGAGACGCTGCCGGACGGGGGATACGCTGGCGCGGCCGTCGAGCGGCTGGCGCAGTACGAAGACGCCCTGGAACTGGCGGAGCAGCAGTGGCGCTCCGCTTCCGACAAGCTGGACGCGCTCAAGGCGCAGGGGAAGTCCCGTTCGGCAACCGCGCAGCAGCTGTTGGCGCAGAAGGTCACGTTCGCGACGATGCTCCATGCGTTCGGCGTGG
This sequence comes from uncultured Gordonibacter sp., assembly GCA_904420575.1. Lineage (GTDB taxonomy): Bacteria > Actinomycetota > Coriobacteriia > Coriobacteriales > Eggerthellaceae > CAJFUR01. The sequence goes on along the minus strand of CAJFVW010000088.1, from coordinate 3,846 downwards.
AAGACGCGTGATCCGTCTCCTTCCCGCTAGGAACGTTCGTTGAGGTCGACGGCGTGCGCGTCCCGGCTTCCGTGTGCGGCGCCCCGCATTGTGTGATTTCTCCCGTTTCGCTTGATTGAACCCGCCCTTTTGGGGAATACTGTTCGTCGCATCGTTTTGCGCAAGCATCAACGATGGCCCTGGGGGACGTTTTTCGCCGGTTGCGTCCCTGCGTGCGGCACCGGTGCGAATGATGCTCGCGAATGCAGCAAGGCCGCAGGTGAAAGGGCGAAACACACGACGGAAGGGATCGTTTGATAGGAAGCAGCAGGCGAACGGAGTGCCCGGCGCAGAGGCCCTCGGCCGCGCGTGCCGCGTCGTTCGCGACCACCGTGGTCGCCGTCTTCTTGTCGGCCGCCCTCGTCGTTGGCGGCACGCCGCACGTCAAGGCGGCGTGGGCTGACGAGGTGAGCGACGCCCAAGCGGCGCTTGACGAAGCCGAGGCCCGCATGCAGAGCATCGCCGAGGAATACGATGCCCTGAAGGCAGAGCTTAACGAGCTGCAGAAGCGCATCGACGAGACGGCCGCCCAGGCCTTGGAGGCGCAGGACGCCGTTCTTGAAGGACGTGAAGCGCTGGGCAAGTCGGCCCAGTTCGAATACCGCGGGGGATCGGCCTCCCTGCTTCTGACGCTGGTGCTGGAATCCACCGACTTCGACGATTTGGTGCGCAACGTCTCGTATCTGAACGCCATCATGCAGTATCAGTCCGACGAGATCGTGGCCCAGAAAGAGCGTACGGAGCGGTTCAACGCGCTCGTGTCCACCCTGAACGTGCAGAAGAGCGACCAGGAGGCCAAGCTCCAGGAGCTGGAGAAGAAGCGCGCTGAAGCCGAACAGGTGGTTTCCACGGCGCAGGCGCAGCTGGACAACGCGCGTGCCGAAGAGGCGGCGCGTCTGGCCGCCCTGGAGAAGGCCGCGCAGGATCTGGCTGCGCAGGAGCAGGCAGGCGGAGGCTCCATCAACGAGAACGCGAACACCGTGGACCGCGAAGAGGTCGTCCCGGACGGCTCGGCGGTCCAGCCCAACCCTGACCCCGAACCGCCCGACAGCGGGGGATCGGGTGGCGGCAGCGACGCGGACAGCTCGGTCGGCTGGTCGACGGGCATCGCCTCGGCCTACGGCGGCTCGACGGACCGGTACACCCCCAATCCGGGCATCACGGCGACAGGCGATGTGTGCGACGATTGGTCCATGGGCGTCGCCGTGCCGATGGCCTGGCCCAACTACCGTTCGTACTTCGGCCGCACGGTGGAGATCTCCTACAACGGCATGACGGTGTTTGCCACGGTGAACGACTGCGGCAACATGGGTGGCGGCAGCCGTGCGCTCGACCTGCAGCCAGGCGTATGGAAGGCGTTCGGCTTCTCGTCCTGCAACGCCTGGGGCCTGCGCACCGTCAGCTATCGGTTCCTGTAGGGCCGCCCTTCAACTCCCCTTTGAATGACCGCGACGCGGCCCTTGGGTCCGTTGCGCGATGCTAGCATGAGCGCATCGGTTTGCGAAGAGAAGGGACGTTTCATGGACAAGGCAAGGTTCTGCAAGGCGGCGATCGCCAGCTTCGGCGCCGCCGTGCTGCTGACGGCTGGGCTGGCGACGACGGCGTTCGCCGACGAAAAGACCGCCGCCGAAGAAGTCACCACTATGGCGACCACTGCGCCGCTCAATCTGCGCGACGCGTCCAGCCTGGACGGCAACGTCATGGACGTCATGCCCGAAGGCACGTCCGTGCCGGTGTATGGCATGACCGAAAACGGCTGGTACCACGTGAAATACGGCGACAAGATGGGTTTCTGCTATTACCAGTACCTGAACTTCGAAGGATCCGAGGACGGCACCGTCCGCGACGGCAAGACCACCACCATGTACGCCACCGCGCCGCTCAACGTGCGTTCGCAGCCGAACACGAGCTGTGCCATTCTCGGCTCGCTCGCCGTGGACGAAGGCGTGCCGGTCGTCGCCAAGCACGAAGGCTGGTTCACCGTCGAATACCAGGGTACGCAGGCGTATTGCTACGGCGCCTATCTGGGCTTCGGACAGGGAGGATACGTGCCTGGCCCTGAGGACACTGCCGGCAACAGCACCATGAACCAGCTGGTCACCACCGCGCCGCTCAACGTACGCACGGCTCCTGGCATGGACGCCAAGATCATCGGGTCGTTCGAAAAGGGCGCGTCGGTGGACGTGATCGCCGTGGAAGGCGACTGGTACAAGGTGAAGTTCGGCGACGGAATCGGCTATTCCCACAGGGACTACTTGAAGTAAGCGGGCATGTTCGAGGGCATCCGGTTGGGACATGTTGATTGGTGCATGTCTGGGCGGGCGCCTAGGTAGCGCATGCGAGGGCGTCCGGTTGGAAGCGCGCTGGTTGGTGGGCGTCCCCTCGGGAGCGCGCCGCGGGGGGCGCCGCTGGGGAGGCGGCGCGGCTCCCGCGTCCTGCGTGGACCCCTGTCCCATGTAACTCTGCGGAAAATCGTGCGCATGCACGCTGGAATGCGCTATACTTCACGGTTACATGCGACGACGAAGACAGCGTCGTGCACGGTTGCCGCCCTCAGAGACGGGCTTCACCGGCTGCAAGGGCCCGGACGGCACGCGCGACGATTCCCTTCCGAGCTGCGCATTTGAACGCGGACGCCGAAAGCGGTCGTTGGGGGTGCCCCTCGAAGGGGCGTTTCTGCGACGATTGGGCGAGACGGCAAGTAGGATGCGACGGGCTGCTCCCGTCACAGGGCGAAACGAGCGGACGGCTTCGAGCCGCGCTCGCGCGGGTGGCGCGCGCTTCGGCGTTGCGACGGCCGCGCGGCGTGCGGGTGCAGCCGTCAACCAGGGTGGTACCGCGAGAGCCTTCTCTCGTCCTTGGATTCGGAGAACTGACGTTCTCCCACATGCAAGGACGCGAGAAGGCTCTTTTTTTGTTGGGAGCAGGCGGACGGCCCAAAAGGCCAAGGGTTGGTCGGCCTGAACGGGGCGCCGCAGGCGCGCAGGCGAAGGGCCTGACAAGACAGAAAGGGACGAAGGACACATGGCAATCGTGGAGGAAGTGGCGGCGCTGCACGAGCAGACGCTGGCCGCCGTGGCGCAGGCGGCCGACACCGCCGCGCTCGAGCAGGTGCGCGTGGCCGTGCTGGGCAAGTCCGGCACGCTCACGGGCTACCTGCGCAGCATGGGGCAGGTGCCGAAAGAAGAGCGCGCCCAGGTGGGCAAGACCGTGAACGAGGTGCGCGTGGAGGTGGAGACGGCGCTGGCCGAGCGCAAGGCGGCGCTTGAGGCCGCCGAGCTGGCCGCCGCCATCGACGCGGCCGCCGTGGACGTGACGCTGCCGGGCCGCGCGCAGCAGATCGGCACGCGCCACCTCATCAACGGCATCATCGACGAGATCTCCGAGATCTTCCTGGGCCTGGGCTACTCGGTGGCGCAAGGCCCCGAGGTGGAGACGTGCTACTACAACTTCGAGGCGCTGAACGCCCCGGCCGACCACCCGAGCCGCGGCCTGGCCGACACGTTCTACGTGGTGGACCGCTCCGGCGCCGAGTGCAACGTGCGCGGCGAGTCCGACGTGCTGCTGCGCACGCAGACCTCCGGCGTGCAGGTGCACGCGATGGAGGACCAGGAGCTGCCCATCTACGTGATCGCGCCCGGAAAGGTGTATCGCCGCGACGTGGCCGACCCCAGCCACCTGCCGCAGTTCCACCAGATAGAAGGCCTGGTGGTGGACAAGGGCATCACGTTCGGCGACCTGAAGGGCACGATGGACTACCTGTGCAAGCAGGTGTTCGGCCCGGAGCGCAAGACGCGGTTCCGCGCG
>CAJFVW010000087.1 GCA_904420575.1 uncultured Gordonibacter sp. | reverse complement strand
GTCATCGAAGGTGACCTTCGCGATCGATCTCCACTTGCGTGGGGGCATGCCGACCGATTTCGCGAAGAGGGCGGAGAAGCTTGTTGCTCGTGCATACCCGCAACGATGCGCTACCTCGTCTATGCTCATATCATGGTCGGTGAGCAGTCTTTTCGCCAGCTCGATTCTTTCCGAGGAGACGAACTCGGTCACCGTCAATCCCGTCACCTGCTTGAATGTCTTCTTGAACTTGGTTGACCCCATGTTCGCGGCCTCGAGCAGATCCTTCTGCCTGATTGCACCGCCTAGGTTGTTCTCGATGTACGATATGGCTCTTGCGATCGAAAGGCGGTCCTGCTCGGCCACTCCCTCGCACAGGCTCTCTCTCATCTTAAGCAGCCTCGCCATCACCAGGTTCGCGATTCCGGAATACAGGAGGCCCGCTTCCGGTCCCGGGATCTCCCTTGGAGTTATCTTGCCGAGCATCTCTGCTATTTCCGGATCCCAGGAAGCCTGGTTCCTAAGGCCCTTCAGACTGGTCGCCAGCGGTTTCAGCGCCTTGTCGATTCTTTCTCCGAAGACGCTTCGGCAGTATTCGTCGTAATACTCGATCTCTGTGTAGGAGAATCTCGCTCCTTTTGGCAGAAGGACCGAACTCGTCTTGGGCGTCGTCTCCAAGAAGGCGGAGACGCTCGCTTGCGGCAAAAGGCCATGCCTTTCGCGGCGGACGGCAAAGTACCCGCCAGAATCGAAACAGAAGGGCAGGGGTTCTTTCAAAGTGAAATCGCAGCAGACGACGGAGAAGAACCGCCGCGCCTCCCACGCCCAGTACCACCCCTCGCATCTGCGCCCGTCGCCTTCGAAGAGGGACCCCTCTCCGTTCCATCCATCTGCCAAGACGAGGCCGATTGGCTCAAGCGAGGCCGCAAAGGTCTCCGCCGCGGCTTGGGCGGCGTGGGAGAACATCGTTTCCTTGTCGTCCATCTTCCGATCCTTTTATTCGCGTTCGGACGCAATTCTTGCGCGCTCGGACTTTTCCCTCCAGGTGCAACCTGATTCAGATTAACCAAGGCTAACATTTCTTTGTCAATTATAGCGATAAAAGAAAGGCTCTCTGGTTTTGCGAAGAAGAACACGGAAAACACTCGCGGAGGACATCGATGTCAGAACGAAGGTGGCCATGCTCGTCGTGCTCATAGCGACCGGGGCTATCGTGAAGGATTACGTTCTGGGCTCGGTTCTCTTTGCCGTCGTCGTCCTCCTCTCCTTCGCAATCGGGCGCGGAAGGATGGCGGCGTCTTTCTCTTTCGCCTACCTCTTTCTCATGGGCATCTTCTGGGTCACGACGATGCTTCCGCCGAACGCCGCCGGAGCCCTCGGCTCGTTCGCCCTGGCCTGCCGCACCTGCATGCCCATCTGCTTGTTCGCGGCGGTCTTCGCGACCACTACCAAGATTGGCGACCTCACGGCCGCCCTCTACGGGATGAGGCTGCCGAAGGCGGTTGTCGTTCCGCTGGTGATAGCGGTGCGGTTCTTTCCGACGCTCAAGGAGGAGTCTTCTGCCGTAGCGGACGCGATGAGGGTGAGGGGGCTCGCCCTTTCGCTTAAGAATCTCGTTTCGAAGCCGGCGCTGATGTTCGAATCCGCGGTCGTGCCCGTGATGCTGCGCTGCGCCAAGATCGCAGACGAGCTCGCTGCTGCGGCGGTTGCGCGCGGCATCGACCGGCCTGGAAGGAAGACCTCCTACAACGCGCCCCGGTTCGGATGGGTCGATTTCCTGCCTCTCTCGATCCTTGCCGCCTGCTGCTTGCTTCTTGTGGTTGCTAAGGCCAACCAGGGGATCGGAGGGCTGCTGTGACGAAAAACGCCGTCGAGCTCAGAAGCGTCTCCTTCACCTATGCGGGGTTCGATGCCCCGGCGGTCGACGACGTGAGCTTTGCCGTCGCGCCGGGCGAATGCATCGTTCTTTGCGGGGAATCTGGCTGCGGAAAGACCACCGCGACCCGGATCGTCAACGGGCTGGCGGGCGGGTTCTATGAGGGCAGTCGGACGGGAAAGGTCCTCATAGCGGGCAGGGATGTCGACGACCTGGAGGATTGGGAGCTCTCGTCCTTGACGGGCAGCGTTTTCCAGAACCCTCGCACCCAGTTCTTCAACCTCGACACGACCGGCGAGATCGCGTTTGGCATGGAGAATCTCGGCGCTCCCAGGGAGGAGATGCACAGGCGGGTGCGCGACGTCGCGCGCGAGCTCGGCATGGAGAGGCTGATGGGCAGGGGCATCTTCGAGCTCTCTGGGGGGCAGATGCAATCGGTGGCCTTCGCGAGCGCATGGGCCTGCAGGCCGAGCGTCTACGTCCTCGACGAGCCTTCGAGCAATCTGGACCCTCCCTCCATGGAGAAGCTCGCCTCCTTCATCTCGAAAGCCAAGTCGAGCGGGTCTGCCGTGATCATCGCCGAGCACAGGCTCTCCTACCTCGCGAGCGTCGCCGACCGGTACCTGCTCTTCGAAGGCGGTTCCGTCGCCGCCGAATGGGACGCGCAGCGATTCCTGGGGCTGTCCGACGCGGAGCGAGAGTCTTGCGGGCTCAGATCCTCCGAGCCGCCGAAGCTCGCCGACCTGATGCAGCGCCTTTCCCGTCCCGCCTCCGCCTTTCCCGCCGTCGAGGCGAGGGGAATCTATGCGGGGTACGAGAAGGGTGTGCCGGTCCTCGGGGGGATTACCGTCTCGTTCGACCCCGGGAGGGTCGTCGGCGTGGTCGGGCGTAACGGAGTGGGCAAGTCCACCCTGCTCAAGTGCCTGGCGGGGATCAAGAAAGAAGAGCTCGGGCATGT
>CAJFVW010000086.1 GCA_904420575.1 uncultured Gordonibacter sp. | reverse complement strand
GGAGCGTCCGAAGCGTCGGCAGCACCGGGATTCGTCGCATTGAGCGCCAGGCCGGCTCCCGAAAAGAGCAGCATGGTTCCCGCCACGCCTGAAAAAATTCTGCGATTCTGCGTTTTCATTCCTGTCACCTCGCTTATTTCTCGTCCTGATCGGTAGCGTTCGTCGCCTGGTTGACCTTGATGATCTCGTCTTCTGAAGGCATTTCGTCCTTCGCGTTCACAAGAACCTCGTGAGCGCGATAGCTCACGTCGCCATCCTCGGTCGTGCCGCGAACACTCAGCACGTAGGCACCTTCCTTTTCAGGCGTGAAGGTGAAGTTCCACCAGATCCATTTCGCAGGATCGACTTCCCCCACATCGAACGAGGTCCATGTTTCGCCATTGTCCATGGAAAACTCGATGGTCTTCATCTTCCGGTCGAACGCGTCGGCATATCCGCTGAACGTAAAGGGCTTGCCGTTTTCGATGATGAGGCCTTCGGGGACGTCGCATATGGTGACGTTCGGACGATTGACATGCGCGCCTTCCTGGTTGACCTGGCCGCATACGCGTTCGTCCATGACGTCGGAAGAAACGTTGTAGCCGCTGATCTGCTTCGAGAAGATCTGGGCATCGTAGGTCTCTTGCCAATGCATGACCGGAAAGCCGCGGCGCGCATCCAGGTACTCCCCGCCGATCTTGTACACCAGATAACCGTTGTCCAAAGCGGCAACGTCGAACCCGCTGCGCGAAGATCCGTCGGCGCGGATGACGCGCACGCTGTTCGTTCCCTCGGTATAGCCGCCCGCTTTCTCGATCAGCCAGCTTGTCGGGATGCCGGTGATCTCCACCTGCCCGATGCCACCGCCGCCGATGGGGTTGAGCTCGCAGACCATCTTCGACGGCTTGGTCACGACGACGCCAGCCGCCTCGGCTTCTGCAACCAGATCGGGAAGCTTGGCTGTAAACGGCTTGTTCACGTTGCCGTCGACGGTGATCTCCCACTCGTCGAACATGCTCTGGGGAAGGTCTATGTCAAGCCCCAGCGGACCGCAGGCATAGCGCATGTGGTCGTAGTACCCATGGACGAAATCGTAACTGTACAGCTCGTCCATTTTCTGCACCTTGTCCTGCGTTGCGGAGAACTCCCCTTCGACGTTCTCCACCTTGTTGATCCCTTGCAACACCTCGTGTTTCACGTTGTCCCAAAGCTGCATCCCTTTGCCGTCGGCCGTCGCATCATGGCACGATTGGCAGCTGCCGAAAAACCCTTTGGTGAACTTCGGGTTGTTGCGCGTGTTGAAGTGGATGCTGTGCATAAGGCGCCCGAAGTCGTCGCCGTTGTCGCGATGGCACGATATGCATTGGTTGACGTCGCTGTACGTTCCTAACGCATCGTTGTCGATGACGGCATGCTTGTAATCCATCTGCTCGATCATCGAATTCAAGTCGACATGGCAACTCCCGCAGCCGCGGTTGTCGGCGTCGAGGTAGAACGTGTTGTAGGAAATGGTCCAACTCTGCTGCATCCAATGCGGGCATTCGTACTCGGTCGGCGTGCGCTGCACAAGTTGTCCGTTCGGATATTCGAGGATCTCCGGAGCGTAGTCTTCGGCGATCTGATCCCATTTCTCGTAGTTCTCGACGATGTACTCCTTGCCTGGATACTGCACATCCCCGTCCGGCTCCCCGCCCCGCACGATCTCCGCCGCCGTCGAAGCCGAGTCGGCAGCGAGCGCGGGGGCGACGCCACATGCGACGACCATCGCGCAAACGCATGCTGTTCCAACCGCCACGCCCAAACGTTTACTTTTCATGTTCTCCTCCGTTTCCTTCCATGCAACGGCCCGGTAATGTCCTTTCCCGCCTTTCTCCTCGTCGATTATTTCGTGCTTGCCGCGCATGCTGGCGAACATGGTAAGAACCCCTCCTCATCTGCGCTATCAACGCAACCGGATGAACTTGCCCAAGCAGGCGATCGAGCATCCCCCGGTTTGGTTGATATGCGAGCCGTCTCCCTTTGCTTCTTCATGCAATCGCCTATAATGATCCTGTCGTTGAGCAGAGCTCGCCACGGAAGACGCTCCTGCACGGCATCGGGGAAGGGAAGGAAGGGATCGTGGTCAGCCTGCGCCGCATGAACCTTTGCGCCCTTCTTGCCACCCTTGGCCTCTCGGTGAACCTGACCTGGTGCACGCTTGCCGGCCATGCTGCGGGCTTTTCCGCGACGCCTGAAGAACTCGGCCTTTTCGCGAACTCGCGCCTGTTCTTCCTTCTGGGTATATTCCTGGTTGGGGTCGCCTTCGTCATCGCTCCCCGTGCGCTTCGCGAGCATGATCGGCCTCTTACCTACGTGCTGCCCTTCGCCTCCTCGGTCGGCACCGCGTGCTTCGCGCTTGCCGCGCGACAGAACCTTTTCCCTCCCGTCGTCCTTGCCGTCACGGGCCTCATCGCTTTCGGCATGGGGTATTTCTGGATCGTCGCCCGCTACAACCTGCTGCTCGCCAGAACCCAAACGTTCACCTGCGCAGCATGGTGCATCGTGTTCGCGCTCGCGATCGAAGCGCTCGTGCTTCCTTTGTTCGAAGCGCTCGTTTCGCCGATCTGGCAGATCGTCACCGCCATCGCTTTGCCCATCGTCTCTGCAGTGCTTTTCGAAGGCACGAGAAAAGCAGCCATAGCCTCGTCGTCCGAAGAGCTCGACCGCGAAGGCGGTGACCGGCCTGAAGACAGGTCGACGCGGTCGAGCCTCTCCGTGCAGCCCCGCAAAGGCAGCCCCGGCCGAAACGTCAACGCACAAAGAAGCCTGACGATCCTTGTCGTCAGCGTTTCGATGCTGCTGGCCACCGTCCGCTCGTTCAGCTCGATCGGGTTGTGGGGAGAAAGCCCGTCGATCGAATCGGACCCGCTCGTGGGCATCGTGTTCTGGGCGGGATCCTCGCTGCTGCTTGGCCTGTTCGCATTCGCGACCCTCGTGAAGACGTCGCACTGGAACCTGAAGACGCGGTTTCAGCCCGCGATCCTCGTCGTCATATGCGGGCTGTTCATCGTTGCCGCGCAGCAATCGCCCGCAGACACCGCATTGCCCATCGTCAACGAGCTCATGCGGCTCGACGACTCATGTGCCCATGTTCTGTTCTGGATGATCGTCATCGCCGCCATCGACGCCCTTCCCCAGCCGTCTTACCGCGTCATGGGAACAGGCGCCATCGCCTACGCCGCATGCTCGATGGTATGGGTGTTCCTGCTCGGCAACGGAACGATGGTCAACGGCGTCATCGTGCTCGTTATCGTGTATGCCCTCACCGTGGCAGCGATGCACAGCGAATGGTTCGATGCGGGCCACGAAGAGTCCGCGTCCGGCACTTCGGCTTCCGAAGGCGCCGGACAGGCTGCGCACAACGCAAACGCCCATGCCCCATCGGCAGCCGGCAATGCCGCCTCGCTCTCCGGCAGACAGGTTTCCCAGATCATCACGAGCCGCTGCCAAACGGTGGCCATGGAAAGGAAGCTGTCGCCGCGAGAAACGGAGATATTCATTTTGCTCGCGCAAGGACGCACCCGCACGCTCATCCAGGAAGAGCTCGTATTAGCGGAAAACACCGTGAAGACCCACGTCGCCCACATTTACGGAAAGCTCGGCGTCAACAACCGACAGGACATGATGGACCTGGTGCTCGGGTCAAGCGACGGAAAGCCCGATCGAATGCCGTAGCCTGCCCCTCCCGCACCCATCGCCTTCGAAAAAGCGCGCATGGCGCGAACGCGGCGGACAGGAAGGAGCCTCTCGGGGCTCCTTCCCTTTTCTCGTCGCCGATTGAACGCGCGGGATCCCGCTTCAAGGGATACAATAGGCACGTTGGTCGGAAGAGAGGGATTCCATGCAGACGAAGAACGAAGGTGCCGCCGGCAGCCAGGACGGGCGTTCTGCCGCAACGGGCAACGCACCCAAGGGCAACGTGGCGGCTCTTTTGCCCATCGGGGTGTTTTTGGTGCTCTACTTGGGACTGGGCGTGGTGTTCGAGTACGTCATGGGCATACCCATGGGGTTCTACAACATCCCCATCGTGGTGATATTCCTGGTGGCGCTTCTGGTGGCATGCGTGCAGAACCGCAAGCTCCCCTTCGACGAGAAGCTGTCCATCATGGGGCGCGGCATCGGCGACAAGACCATCGTCACCATGATCCTCATCTTCATGGCGGCGGGCATCTTCGTGGGAACCGTCGGGCGCGACAGCGCGGAAAGCGTCGCCTACCTGCTGCTTTCCGTGGTGCCCTCGCAGTTCGCGGTGGCGGTGCTGTTCGTGGTGAGCTGCTTCGTGTCGCTTTCCATGGGAACGTCGGTAGGCACCATCACGCTCATCACGCCCATCGCCGTGGCGGTGTCGGCGGCGTCCGGCTTCAGCCTGCCCCTGTGCGTGGCCAGCGTCATGGGCGGCGCCATGTTCGGCGACAACCTGTCGTTCATATCCGACACCACCATAGCCGCCTGTCAGGGCCAAGGCTGCCAGATGAAGGACAAGTTCCGCGAGAACTTCAAGATAGCGCTGCCCGCGGCGCTGGTTTCGCTCGTCATCATTCTGGCGCTGTCGTTCGGCGCCGACCTGAACGGGAGCGTGACGCACGAATACGACCTCGTCCAGCTCATCCCCTACCTCATCGTGTTGGTGGGAGGCATCGTGGGCATCAACGTGTTCGTGGTGCTGCTGCTGGGCATCGTGTCGGGCTCGCTCATCATGGTGGCTACGGGCGCGACCGTTCCCACCGACCTTCTGGCGAACATGGGATCGGGCGCCGCCGGCATGTTCGAGACCACGATGGTGGCCGTGCTGGTGAGCGCCATCTGCGCGCTCATCCGCGAACACGGCGGCTTCGTCGCGTTGCTCAACGGCATCAAGAGCCTGTTCAAAAGCAGGAAAGGCGGTCAGCTGGGCATGGGCCTGCTCGTCGGCGCCATGGACATCGCCACGGCGAACAACACGGTGGCCATCGTCATGGCGAACCCCATCGCGAAGGAGATGGGAGAGACTTACGGCATCTCCAGCCGCAAGACGGCATCCATACTGGACACGTTCTCGTGCGTGTTCCAGGGCATCATCCCGTATGGCGCCCAGATGCTCGTCGCCATATCGGCGGCAACCGAGCTGGGGTATGCCGTGTCGGCCTTCCAGATCATCCCGTTTCTGTTCTATCCCTTCCTGCTTTTGGCAAGCTCCCTCGTGTTCATCTTTCTGGTTCCCGAGAAGAGGCAGGTTCCGAAGGAATAGCGGCTCAGGCCCTCGCACGACCGGCAGTGACGGAAACCTTTCCCCGCCGCTGCCGGTCGTGCGAGGGCCTGAGCCCCCTGCAACACCGGCCTACGCCGACCCGCGCCCTCCGTGCCGTCGGCCTGCGCCGGCCATGACCCTGTCGTTGACGAGGCTGCGGAAGTCCTTGTTTCGCGCAGGAGGCGCGCCGGTCATCCTGCGACAGCCGCATCTCCTACGCCTCTGCCGTGCGGTCGTGGTTGACCACGCGGTAGAACAGCGTGCGGATCTCGTCCGCGTCGTTCGTCTGGCCGAGGGCCCACATGGTCTTCGCCACCAGCGCCTCGGTGGTCATGTCGCCGCCCTTGAGGATGCCGCGGTGCTCGGCATAGGCGCGGCCCACTTCGTACACGCCCAGATCGCACCCCTCTTCGGGTACCTGCGTCGTCACCACCAGCGTCCGGCCCGAATCCACCCAGTCGAACAGCGCCCGCTGGTAGTCGCCGTAGTCGGGAATGCCGCCGATGCCGAACGTTTCCAGGATGATGGCGTCGTGGTCGCGCTTGAGCAGGTCGAACACGGCCGGGTTCATCTCGGGCGTGAGCTTCAGCACGAACACGCGCTCGTTCAGGCGGTCGTACACGCGCAGGCCGCCGTCACGGCCGCCCATGCCCGCCTCGCCGCCCTCTCCACGCCCGCCTTCCGCGCCGGCCTTGCACCTGCCGCCGTCCGACGGGGCGGACGGCCCTGCGCGGACGATGCGGTCGTTCCTGACGAGCGCGATCTCGGGGAAGTTCACGCTGGCGAACGCGTTGAAGCTCATGGTGCGCTGCTTGCGCGCGCGGGTGCCGGCGATCACCGCGCCGCCGAACACCACCGACACGTCGCGCGACCGGTCGTCAAGCGCATAGAGCACGCTTTGGTACACGTTGAGCTTGGCGTCGGTGAAGGGGCTGGCCATCGGCTGCTGGGAGCCCGTCAGCACGATGGGCTTGGGGCTTCCCTGGATCAGGTACGAAAGCGCGGCGGCCGTGTAGGCCATGGTGTCCGTGCCGTGCAGCACCACGAACCCGTCGTAGTCGTCGTAGGCGTCCACGATCACGTCGCGCATGCGCATCCAGTCGGCGGGCCGCATGTTGGTGCTGTCGATGTTCATGGGCTGCACGACGTCGTATGCGCACAGGGAGCCCAGTTCCGGCACGTAGCGCGCCAATTCCTCCCCGCCCAAGGCCGGCGCGAGCCCGCCCTCTTCCTCCACCGAGGCGATGGTGCCGCCCGTGGCCACCAAAAGGATGCTCTTCATACCCCACCTTCCTTGCAACAAGCCCGTCCGACCATGGTGGCACAATCGCCCTCGCCGCGACAGGTGTCGCGTGCCTCCGCGCCCGGCATGCGGAAAATCTCCATCAAGCAGCTCTGGTCAGGCGGCCGAAGCCTCCAACCCACTAACCTCCCGAGCTGCCTACCCGCCACCCATGCGCCTTGCCCGGCATCGCCCGTCGTCGGCCTCACGCCGCCGCCATCCGTGCAAAAACCGCGAATCATCGACCAGTTCGCCCCCACCCGTCCCGTGAAACCTTATACTGATGTCTTCGTTGAACGAGAGACGGCAGGCGGGACGAAAGGCAGGCAATGGGCGGATTCTTCGGGGCGGCGTCGCACCGCGACGTGGTGATGGACGTGTTCTTCGGCGTGGACTACCACTCGCATCTGGGTACGCGGCGTGCGGGCATGATCTTCCACGATAGCGAGGACCAGGGCTTCCAACGCGAGATCCATTCCATCGAGAACACGCCGTTCCGCACGCGCTTCGAAGACGACCTGCCCGGGTTCCATGGGCAAAGCGGCATCGGCTGCATCAGCGACACCGACCCGCAGCCGCTTCTGGTACGCTCCCATCTGGGCACGTTCGCCCTCACCACGGTCGGCGCCATCAACAACGCCGAGGCGCTGGTAGAGGCGTACTTCTCGGAAGGCGGCAAGCAGTTCATGGCCATGAGCTCGGGCTACGTCAACACCACGGAGCTGGTCGCCGCCCTCATCAACCAGCAGGAAGACTTCGTGTCAGGCATCAAGTTCGCCCAGGACGCCATCGAAGGTTCGCTCACGCTGCTCGTCATGACCAGCGACGGGCGCATCATCGCGGCGCGCGACAAGATGGGGCGCCTTCCCGTGCTCGTCGGCAAGGACGCGGACGGCCACTGCGTCTCGTTCGAGTCGTTCGCCTACCACAAGCTGGGCTACGACGATGCCTACGAGCTGGGACCGGGCGAGATCGTGCGCGTGGACGCCGACGGTATCGAGACTCTGTCCCCTGCCGGCAGCAAGATGAAGATCTGCGCGTTTCTGTGGGTGTACTACGGCTATCCCAATTCCAACTACGAAGGCATGAACGTCGAGGTCATGCGCTACCGCAACGGCGCCATCATGGCGCGCGACGAGGCCAAACGGGGCATGGTGCCCGACGTGGACTACGTGGCGGGCGTGCCGGATTCGGGCGTGCCGCACGCTATCGGGTACTCGTCCGAATGCCATGCGCCTTTCGGGAGGCCCTTCATCAAGTACACGCCCACGTGGCCGCGTTCGTTCATGCCGTCGAACCAGGACGTGCGCAACCGCGTGGCGAAGATGAAGCTCATCCCCGTGCCCGAGCTCATCCGCGGCAAGAAGCTGCTGTTCGTCGACGATTCCATCGTGCGTGGCACGCAGCTGCGCGGGACCGTTGCCTACCTGTACGAGTCCGGCGCGGCGGAAGTGCACATGCGCTCGGCCTGCCCGCCCATCATGTTCGGCTGCAAGTACCTCAGCTTCTCGCGAAGCCGCTCGGAGATGGAGCTGATCGCGCGCCGCGTGGTGCAGGAGCTGGAAGGCGACGAGGGCCAGAAGCACCTGGACGAATACGCCGACGGCGACACGGAGCGAGGGAAATGCCTGCTGCACGCCATCTGCGAGCAGATGGGCTTCGACTCGCTGGGCTTCCAGTCGCTCGGAGGTATGCTGGAAGCCATCGGCATCGACCCCGAGAAGGTGTGCACTTACTGTTGGACGGGCAAAGAATAGCGCGCGGCCGGGTGCCGGTGGCGAGGCGAGCGGAGGCCGCGCGGACGAACTCGCGGCATGGCGCATGATCTGCCAAACAAGAGGGCCCGCGTCCGGACGGAAGCGGGCCCTCTTGTTTGCGGGTCGTTGTTTTCGGGCCGTCGCTTGCGATCAAGCACCTCGGCCAGGACCGCTGCCTGCGCCAGGACCTTCCAATGGGCCTCTTTCGCGGGACGGGCGCGCTACAGCAAATGGGCGCGCAGGTCTTCGGCCGAGCGCGGCGACAGGTACGCAGGCGGGATGTCGAAGAGCGTCTTGCAGCCCGTCTGCCCTTCGCGCGCCAAGCGGTGCGCGGCGCGGGCGCATGCCGCCAGCACGCTGCCGGTGAATTCGGGATTGGAATCCAGCTTCAGGGAATACTCCACCACGTGGCGATGCTCGCCCTGCTCGCCGGTCACGCCCGATCGGATGACCGACCCGCCGTGCGGGATGCCCGCATGGTCGCGGTCGAGTTCTTCCTGCGAGATGAACGTCACCGTGGTGTCGTACTCGTCGAAGTAGTTCGGCATGGTCACGATGGCGCGTTCGATGGCCGCCAGGTCGGCACCTTCTTCGGCCACCACGTAGCATTCGCGCGTATGCTTCTGGCGCGTGGACAGTTCGGGCATCTGCCCGCTGCGCACGGCTTCGAGCGCTTCCGGCACCGGCA
Source organism: uncultured Gordonibacter sp. (assembly GCA_904420575.1). Lineage (GTDB taxonomy): Bacteria > Actinomycetota > Coriobacteriia > Coriobacteriales > Eggerthellaceae > CAJFUR01. Next base: position 25,199 of record CAJFVW010000086.1, on the reverse strand, counting down.
CCGTGTACTGGCGCGCATCGGCCACGCCGGGAATGCGGCGGATGGCGTCGCTGTGGCCTTGGGAAACGCCACGACCCCAGAACGTGTAGTCGCCGCCTTCGGGCAGGATGCAGCCCGCGTACAGGCGCGCGAGCGAGAACATGCCCGGATCCCACCCCGCAGAGATGATGGCCACCTGGCCGCCTTCCCGCGCAGCTGCGTCCACCTGCGCGAAATGGGCGGGGATGTTCGCGTGCGTGTCGAACGAATCGACCACGGTAAACAGCTGGGCGCATGCGGGCGTCTGCTCCGGCAGGTCGTTCGCGCTGCCGCCGCAGAGGACGAGCACGTCCACATCGTCGGCATGCGCGGCCAAGTCGTCGGCAGCATACACCGTCACGGAGTCCGCGAGCGGATGCACGCTTGCCGGATCGCGCCGCGTGAACAGCGCCACCAGCTCTAAGTCGTCGTTCTGGCGGCATGCCAGCTCCACGCCGCGTCCCAGGTTCCCGTATCCCAAAATGCCGATGCGCGTCTTCACCATGCGTCACTCCTCACATCCGATGCGTCCATTCCGTTCGCACCCCATGATGTACGAAAGCCCCCATCCCGTCCAGCATGAAATACGAATTTAACAAACCGCCAGAACGTGCGGGGCAGCGCCTCACAGCCCCAGCGTGAGCTGTTCAGGTTCGTCGCTGGGCGGCCAGCGGTGATGCCTCATGTCGATGGTGTCGTCGTCCAGGAAGGCCACGCCCTCGGCTTCCAGCAGCGCACGCTGGTTCTCCTTGCCGCCGAACGCGTACGACGGCGCGAGCGTCCCCTTGGCATTGACGATGCGGTGGCACGGCAGCTCCCACGCCCGCTGCGCGCGGCTCATGGCGTAGCCCACCTCGCGCGACGCGCGCGGATACCCGGCAAGCTCGGCGATGGTGCCGTACGTGCACACCGAGCCTGAGGGCACCTTGCGCACCTGTTCGTAAACGCGTTCGTAGAACGTCTCGTCCATTTCGATGAGGCCCGCGCCCTTGAACCCGGCACCTTCGGCATTCGGTTGGCCGGCATCGTCCGACCTCGCCTCTTCGAACCTCGTCCCGTCGATCCGCATTCCATCCTCCTTGCTGTCGCATGCCGCCACGGGAACTCAGACCCGCAGCACCACGTACGCGTTCATTTCCCCCGTGCGGCCGTCCGCCGTGAAGCGCACGACCTCCTCCGCCGCGTCGCCGCACGCCACCACCAGCTGGTCCAACTCGGCATCGGAGAAGCTGTGGCAGTACCGGTAGGCACCCGGAACGTTCTGCCAGCCCAGCACGAAGTCGCCTAGGTCGAGCGGCGGCAAGCCCAGCGCAGCAGAGGCACGTGCGTGCTCGGCCTGCGCTTTGGCGGCGAAGGCGTCGTCGTGCAGGAAGCGCCAGAGCGACACGATCACGAATCCGCCCGGACGCACCTGGTCGACAAGCGCCCGCATGACGGCAACGCGCTGCTCGAACAAAGGCACATGGTGCAGAAAGCCGAACGACACGGCCACGTCGCAGGCGGGCGCTTCCAGCGCGTCATACAGGCTCGCGCCGGCGAACAGAGCCTCCATGACGTCCAGGCTCTGGAAGCGCACGTCCAGGTGCGACTCGCCGTCCGAGGCTCTCCCGTTGTCCGCCGCGCCGCCGCTTGCCGGGCCTGCGGAGGCGATACGGAGCCCCCGTTCCCTTGTACCATCAGCGGCCGAGGACACCAGGCCGTCACAGTTGTCCACGGCGTAGAACGTGCAGGCGGCTGGCGCAAGCGATTCGGCCAGGAACGACTCGAACCGCAGGTTCCCGCATGCCAGGTCGAGCACCGCCACGTCGCCGCCAAGCCCGGCGCGTCGCAGGACGTCCACGCAGGTACGCCACCCCGGCCACGGAGCCTGGCGCGTCTGAGAGAACGACGCGGCCTGTTGGCGGTAGAAATCGCTCGTCATGTCGCAGAGCAAGCGGGCGGTGGCTATGTCCATGGCAATCCTGACCGTCGGGTGGAAGAAGTCTGCGAAGATGCGGCGCGCGCCGCTTCGCCTGCGCTCCATAGTATAGAATTCTTCGCACCATGGAACAGCTGATACGGGAAATACTGAACGAACTGCGGAATGCCACGGGCGCGCCCGCGCCCGACGCGGACAGCGCTCGCGCGAAGGAATCAACGAGCGCAAGCGAAACCGATGCGGGCAAGGGGGATGCGGACACGGCCGACGCCAGAAGGACGACCGCGCCCGACCCGTTGCCCGACGCGCCGCTCGACCCGAACCGGCTGGCGCAGATCATCCGCAGGCGCAACGAAGGGCGGACCGCCAGCGAGCAGCCCTTCGCCAAGAAGCGGCTCCTCCCCTACTACCTGCACGTCAAGGAGGCCGACCCTGCCCGCTGGGGCAGCTGGAACGTCGACGAGGCGCTGGAGCGGCGGCTCGTGCAGACCCTGCGCATGAAGCCGCGGCGCACCGCGTCCGGCGTGGCCACCATCACGGTGCTCACGAAGCCGTGGCCCTGTTCGGGCGACTGCCTGTACTGCCCCAACGACCTGCGCATGCCGAAAAGCTATCTGGCAGACGAGCCGGCCTGCCAGCGGGCCGAACGCAACTGGTTCGACCCGTATCTGCAGGTGACCGCCCGCCTGCACGCCCTGGTCGAGATGGGCCACGTCACCGACAAGGTTGAGCTCATCGTGCTGGGCGGCACGTGGAGCGACTACCCGCAGGACTACCAGGCCTGGTTCGTGCACGAGCTGTTCCGCGCCCTGAACGACGGGGACGGCGACGAAGCGCGCCGCGCCGCCGAGGAACGCCGCGCGCTCTACCGGTCGCACGGCATCGCCAACCGCGCCGAAGACGCCGCCGCACACGTGGCGGCCGCGCAGCAGGAGGTGCGCGACGGCACGCTGACGTACAACCGCGCCGTGCGCCAGCTGTACCAAAAGGACGCGTCGTGGCAGGCCGTGGCCGCGCGGCAACGCGCCATGCTGGAAGAGGTGGCCGCGCAGCAGGCGGCCAACGAGCAGGCACGGCACCGCTGCGTCGGCCTGGTGGTGGAAACGCGCCCGGACGCCGTCACGCCGGAAAGCCTGACGCTGCTGCGCCGCTTCGGCTGCACCAAGGTGCAGATGGGCATCCAGAGCCTGGACCCCGCCGTCCTCGCCCTGAACAGCCGCACCGCCAACGTGGAAAGCGTGCGGCATGCCTTCGAGCTGCTGCGCCTGTTCGGCTTCAAGACGCACGTGCATGCCATGGCGAACCTGTGCGGCTCCACGCCCGAACGCGACAAGCAGGACTACCGTCGCCTCGTCACCGATGCGCCCTACCAGCCCGACGAGGTGAAGCTGTATCCCTGCGTGCTGGTGGAGGGCACGGGGCTGGGCGCGCGCGCCAAGCGCGGCGACTGGCGGCCCTACGACGAGGAAACGCTGGTGGACGTGTTGGCGGCCGACGTGCTGGCCACGCCTCCCTACACGCGCATCTCGCGCATGATACGCGACATCTCGGCCCACGACATCGTGGCCGGCAACAGGAAGACCAACCTGCGCCAGCTGGTGGAGGCGCACGTCGAGGCCGCCGGCGCGCCCATCGAAGAAATGCGCCACCGCGAGATAGGCGCGGACGCCGCCGAAGCCGCCGGCCTGACGCTTTCCGTCGTGCGCTACCGCACCACCGTGTCCGAGGAATGCTTCCTGCAGTGGGTGACGCCCGAGAACCGCATAGCGGGCTTCCTGCGGCTTTCCCTGCCGGACCCCGCCTGCGTGGAGGCGCTTGGCGGCGCGGCGCCTGTGTGTCCGCACGAAGCCATGATCCGCGAGGTCCACGTGTACGGCAAGGTGGCCAGCCTGCATGGCGACGGCCAGAACGCCCAGCACCGCGGCCTGGGGAAGCGCCTGGTGGAGACCGCTTGCGACCTGGCCCGGGAACAGGGCTATCGCGCGGTCAACGTCATCAGCGCCGTGGGCACGCGCGCGTACTACCGCACGCTCGGCTTCGTGGACGGGGGCCTGTACCAGCAGAAAAGCCTTTTGCCGTAGCGCGGCACGGTGTCAGCCCGCCCTGCTCTCGCCGCGCGCGTCATGCCCTCCGCAGCGCCGCCTCGCCGCAGGTGCGCGGAAACGCCGACCGGCCTTCTGCCTTCGCCTAAGCCTTCTCCACCCGCACGGCGCACACCTTGTACTCGGGAGCCTTCGACACCCGGTCCAAGGCCGCGATGGTCAGCCAGTTGCTGTTCGCGTCCTGGAAATGGAACGGCATCCACGTCTCGCCGGGGTTCGTCTTGCCCGACACGCGCGCCGTCGTCTCAACCTGGCCGCGCCGCGAGGTCACGCGCACGCGGTCGCCGTCGACCACGCCCAGCGCCTCGGCGTCCTGCGAATGCAGCTCGATGAACGAGCTGCCGGCGATCTCGTCCAGGCCGCGCGTGCGTCCCGTCATGGCGCACGCGTTGTACTGGTACAGCACGCGGCCGGTCATGAGCACGAGCGGATAGTCCTCGTCGGGCAGCTCCACCGACGGCAGGTACTCCGGCGTGGCGAAGGCGCCCAGCCCGTTCGGGAACGCGCTCTCGTGCAGGATGGGCGTGCCGGGATGCTCCGCGTTGGGGCACGGCCACTGCAAGCCGCGGCCGGCCACCGCTTCGCCGTCCAGACGCGCGTGGCTCACGCCGCCGTACGAAGGCGTCACCGAAGCGATCTCGTCCATGAGCGCCGCGGCCGAAAGCTGCGGCTGCGCCACCCCCATGCGGTTCATGACCTCGGCGAATATGCGCGTGTCAAGCCACGGCCCCGCCGGCCCTTCCACCGCCTTGCGCACGCGCTGCACGCGCCGTTCGGTGTTGGTGAACGTGCCTTCCTTCTCCGCGTAGCTGCGGCCCGGCAGCACCACGTCGGCATGGCGCGCCGTCTCGGTGAGGAACAGGTCGTCCACCACGAAGAACTCCAGCGCCTCGAGCGCGCGGATGACATGGTGCGTGTCGGGGTCGGTGCGCACGGGGTCCTCGCCGAACAGGAACAGCCCCTTGATGCGCCCGTCCAGCATGGCCGGGAAGCATTCCGTGGCCTTGAGGCCGCGCCAGGCCGGCAGCGGCATGCCCCACGCCTGTTCGAACTTATGCCGCACGGCAGGGTCGGCGACCTTCTGGTAGCCTGGCATGTCGTCCGGGCCGGCGCCCATGTCGCAGGCGCCCTGCACGTTGTTCTGGCCGCGCAGCGGGTTCACGCCGCAGCCGGGCTTCCCCAGGTTGCCCGTGACCATGGCCATGTTGGAAAGCGCCATCACGCCGTCCGTGCCGGTGGAATGCTCGGTCACGCCCAGGCAGTACACGATGGCCGCCGCATCGGCCGCCGCATACATCCTTGCGGCCGAGACCAGGTCGGCGCGGTCGATGCCGCACACGGCCTCCACGCGCTCGGGCGTGTAGTCCCGCACGGTCGCGGCCAGTATCTCGAAGCCTTCGGTGCGCTCGCGCACGAAATCCTCGTCGTACAGGCCGTGCTGGATGAGGTAGTTCACCACGCCGTGCGCGAACGTCACGTTCGTGCCGGGGCGCAGCTTCAGATGGATGTCGGCCTGCGCCGCCAGCCCGATGTCGCGCGGGTCCACCACGATGAGCCGGCACCCCCGCTCGACCGCGGCGCGCAGCTGCATGCCGATGACGGGATGCGCCTCTTCGGGGTTCGACCCCACGAGCATGACCAGATCGGCCTGCCGCGTGATGTCCTCTATGGAGTTCGTCATGGCTCCCGAGCCAAGCATGGTCGCCAGACCGGCGACGGTGGGAGCGTGTCAAACACGCGCGCAACAGTCCACGTTGTTCGTCTGCAACGCCTCGCGCGCCATCTTCTGGAACAGGTAGATGTCCTCGTTGGTAGAGCGCGAGCAGGCGAACGCGGCCAGCGACTGGCCGCCGTGGGCGTCGCGCAGCTCGGTGAAGCGGCGCGCCACCAGGCCGAGCGCCTCGTCCCAGGTGGCGGGCTCAAGCTGGCCCGAGGCGGGGTTGCGCACGAGCGGCGTGGTCAGGCGGTCGGGCGCTTCCACGAAGTCGAAGCTGGCCGAGCGGCCCTTCACGCACAGAAGCCCCTTGTTGGACGGGCCCGGCGCCCCTTCGGCATCCACGACGTGGCCGTCCTTCACCACCAGGTCGAGCTGACAGCCCACCCCGCAGTGCGGGCAGGTGGTGCGCACGCGCTCCACGTCGGACGTCCGGTAGCCGCGGCGGCGCTTCACCGCCAGCGCGCCGGTCGGGCACGCCTGGGCGCAGTTGCCGCACGACTCGCAGCCCGACGTGCGCCAGTCCTCGCCGAACGGCGCCCGGATGGTGGTGCGCGTGCCCCGCTTGCCGGTCGTGAGCGTGTGATTGCGCGCGGCCACGTTGCACGCGCCCACGCACCGCTGGCACGCGATGCAGCGGTTCGGGTCGTACGTGAGGAAAGGGTGGCTGTCGAGAACGGGCTCTTCCCGCGGCGCGCCGGCGCCCGGGCCTGCGACCACGACCCCCACCGCGCCAGCGTTCTCACCTGCGCCCGCAACCCCCGCCGCGCCCGCTTGCGCGTCCCCTATCACGCCGTAGGCGCAGGCGAGCGCCTGCAGCTCGCACGCGCCGTCTGCGTCGCATTCCGCGCAGCGGCCTTCGGAACAGGGCACGCACGAAGCGCACAGCAGCTCCAACGCCACGCGGCGGTAGTCCGTGAGGCGTGACGACTGCGTGGCCACCGCCATGCCCTCGCGCGCGACGGCGGAGCACGCCGGCACAGGATGTTCCTCGCCCTCCACGTCCACCACGCACACGCGGCACGACCCGACAGCGCTCACGTCCTTCAGGTAGCACAGCGTGGGAATGCGGATCCCCGCCGCCCGCGCGGCCTCCAGAACGGTCGTGCCTTCGGGAACGGCGACATGCGCGCCGTCTATCGTCAAGCTAGGCATGCTGCACCCTGCCTTCCTCCGTCGCGCCGCAGCCGAACTGGTCGCACCGCAGGCAACGTCCACACTCCTGTATGACTTCCTCGCGGCTCATGCCGCACTCCACGCCTTCGAAGTCCCGCTTGCGCTCGCGCGCCGGGCGCTCGGCCAACTCCACGCGCCCCTTGGGCGTCCGGTCGTTCGGCCAGGCCGCCGGCGCTTCTCCGTCGCCCGGCAGCTTGTGGCAGTATCCCAAAAACCCATCGATGGCGCGCGCGGCCACCTTCCCCGCCGCAATGGCGCGGATGACCGTCGAGGGGCCGGTCTGACAGTCGCCGCCCACGAAGACGTGGGCCTGCCCTTCGGCCGCCAGGCCGTCGTCGGCCAGGAAGCGGCCGCGCGCCGCCTTCATGCCGAACGCCTCGAACGGCGCGGACACGACATCCTGTCCCACGGCGATCAGCACGACGTCGGCCGCCATGCGCCGCTCGGGCTTGCCCGCCGCGACGGGCGCGGGCCGGCCGGCACGCACGGGGCCGATCATCTGCGGTTGCGTGACCAGCGCCGTGCAACGTCCGAACGCGTCCACGTCGATGCGCACGGGGGCTTCCAGCTCCATCAGCTCCACGCCTTCCGCCACGGCGCTTTCCACCTCGGCGGGCAGAGCCGTCATGTCCTCCCGGCGCCGCCGGTACGCCACCGACACCTCCGATGCGCCGGCGCGCACCGCCGTGCGAGCACAGTCCATGGCCACGTTGCCGCCGCCCACCACGACCACGCGCTTGCCCGTGAAGTCGGGATAGTCGCCGTCGCCGATGAAGCCCAGCAGCTCCACCGCCGAATACACGCCCTCGGCGTCCGCGCCGGGAAGGTCCAGCCACTTGCCCGCCTGCGCGCCGATGGCCACGTACACGGCGTCGTACGTGCCGGCCACGTCGCGCATCTCGCGCTCCCCGACGGCCATGCCGCAACGTGCCGTTATGCCACCTGCGTTCAGAATGCCGCGGACGTCCTCGTCCAGCCGCTCGCGGGGGAAGCGGTAGGCAGGTATGCCGTAGCGCATCATGCCGCCCAGCTGCTCGCGCGCCTCGAACACCGTGACGCGGTGCCCCATGAGCCCCAGGAAGTACGCGCAGGAAAGCCCGCTCGGCCCGCCGCCCACGACGGCGACCGTGCGCCCGGTGTCTGCCCCGCGGACAGGCGGCGCAACCTGGTCGGCCGGCGCCCCGTCCACCGCGAAGCGCTTGATGCCGCGGATGTTGACGGGCGCGTCGACGAGCGTGCGGCGGCACCGCTGTTCGCAGGGATGTTCGCACACGAACGAACAGGCGGTGGGAAACGGGTTGTCCCTGCGCACCACGTTCACGGCCTCCGCATAGCGCCCTTCGGCCACCAGCGCGATGTACGCGGGAACATCCACATGCGCCGGGCACAGCGTCTCGCACGGCACCGTCTGGCCGACGCCTGCGGCGCACGCACGCGCCTGCAGGTGGCTTTTCACCTCGTCGGCGAAGTCCTCCAGGCCGTCGAGCAGGGCCGTGGCGGCCTCGTAGCCAATGGCGCAGTCGGACGTGGCGCGCACCGTGTCCGCAAGCGCCCGCACGTCCTCCAGGTCCTTCTCGTCGGCCTCGCAGGCCACCAAGCGTTCGAGCAGGGCGGCCAGACGGGGCAGGCCGTCGCGGCACGACACGCACTTCCCGCAGGTCTGGGCCGCAGCCGCCTGCACCATCGACAGCAGGACGACCAGCGGGCACGTGCCCGGCGGCGTCGTGCGCACGCGCCGCGCCTGCCGCTCGAGGTAGTCGGCAATGCGCGCGTCGGCGCGCGACCTTGGCGCTATCGAGACGTCTCTCACGCTTGCACCCTCCTACCTCCGGCAGCTCGATGGCGGTGCCACGCGAGGAACGCCACGGCGGCCACGAATACCGCGATGCTTATCCACTGAGAGGTAGAAAGTGGACCGAAGAAGCCGCGATAGGCGTCGCCCCTCAAAAACTCCAGCAGGAAGCGCGCCGGCGCATAGGCAAGCGCCCAGCACGCCATGAGTTTGCCCCTGCCCCGACCTCGCAGGAAAAGCCCCAGCAGGACAAGAAACAGCACCAACTCCACGCCGGCCTCCACCAGCTGGACGGGAAAGCGCGGCACGCCGTTGGCAAGCCCGATGGGATCGTGCGTGTACACCACGCCCCCTGGCCACTCCATGCCATAGCAGCACCCGCCCAGAAAGCACCCCACCCTGCCGAGAGCATGGAACAGCGGGATGCCCACCGCGAAGACGTCCAGATGCTCGAGGACGCGCCCGCCGCGCGCACGGACGAACAGGCTTCCGGCCACCACCGCGCCTGCAAGCCCTCCGTAGAAGACCGACCCGCCAAAGCACGCCGCCAGGTCCATGGCCCACGGCACGAACCCGTCATATGCCTCGTACGATCCCAGAATCTTGGCGACGAGAGAGGCGTTCGTGGCGCCGTAAAGCAGCGACCCGCCCACGACCATGCCTGCAAGCGCCACGAGCATGACGACGACCTCGTCTTCGGGAACCAGCCCGCGCCTCCGCGCCAACAGCCACGTGCAGAGCATGAGGGCAAGGATTCCCGCAATGGCGCAAAGGGAATAGGTGCTGACTTCCTTACCGAAAAGAGTGACGAGAGGAAACATGGAGGAGGTCTCCTTGATATGCGACGGCGCTTGCGGGCTTTGAGCGCGGACCGAAACCAGGAACGCAAGTCCCGGGCCGGGACGCGACTGAGAAAAGAAACGGCCCGAACCGGGCCGTTTCGAAGCCGGACCGCCCGCAGGCTACGCCACGGCCGCCGCGGAAAGCACGGAACCGACGACGCAGAGCGCGCACGCAACGAGCGACACGTTCAGGACCGTGCCGACGATGGCGCACACCAAACCGCCAATGGCCAGCCCCTTCGCAGAAGGACAGCGCTTCATGGCCATGGCCGACAAAACAATGCCCACGATGCCCAGCGCCAGGCCGATCCACGTGTAGATGAACGCGAACACGATGGAGGCAATGCCCAGTACCAGACCACCAACGGCCAAGCCTTTCGATTCTTGCATGGTGTTCCCCTTTCCTCAGAACAAAACCCGTGAAACAGACAGCCACTATGTAAGCAACCGCGCTTTCCGCCTTCGCAGCCCCCACCCGGCGGCATTTTCGCAAAGCCTGCTGGAACCACCGAGCCAAAGCCAACCTTCGAACAAGCAAAAAAGGACGAATGCTTGGATAGTACGGCCATTGTAGCAAACAAACAGGCCCCGCAGGCCGCAACCGCGAAGTTTCGCGCGGTGCGGCGCCGAAACGCATCAAGGAGCGCGGCGAAGGATTCTGGGTTTCCTGGCAATTAGACACCTCGCGCGACGACAACGCAGCCGTTCTTGCTAGAATCGTACCGATCACCGTTGCACGGGCTCCGCCGCACTCGGCCGCTCGCCCCGCAAGGCGCGAAGGCGCACGAAGGAACGCGGATTCTTCGAGGCAGCATTCAAGACAAGAAAGGCAAGACCAACGATGCCAGAATTCATTTACCAGATGCATGCGGCGCGCAAGGCGCATGGCGACAAGGTCATCCTGGACGACGTCACGCTGTCGTTCTTCCCCGGCGCCAAGATAGGCGTCGTGGGGCCCAACGGCATGGGCAAGTCGACGCTGCTCAAGATCATGGCCGGCCTGGAAGAGGTCACGAACGGCGAGGCGCGGCTCACGCCCGGCTTCTCGGTGGGCATCCTGCAGCAGGAACCGCCGCTGGACGACGAGAAGACCGTCATCGAGAACATCCGTCAGGCCTTCGGCGACATCATCGCGAAGGTCGAACGCTTCAACGCCATCGGCGAGGAAATGGCCTCGCCCGACGCCGACTTCGACGCGCTCATGGACGAGATGGGCAAGCTGCAGACCGAGATAGACGCCGCCAACGCATGGGACTTGGACAGCCAGCTTTCCCAGGCCATGGACGCGCTGCAGTGCCCCGACCCCGACATGCCGGTGAACGTGCTTTCCGGCGGCGAGCGCAGGCGCGTGGCGCTGTGCCGGCTGCTTCTGGAAGCGCCCGACCTGCTGCTGCTCGACGAGCCCACGAACCACCTGGACGCCGAGTCGGTGCTGTGGCTGGAACAGTTCCTGCGCACGTACCCCGGCGCGGTGCTGGCGGTCACGCACGACCGCTACTTCCTGGACAACGTGGCCGAATGGATCTGCGAGGTGGACCGCGGGCACCTCTACCCCTACAAGGGCAACTACTCCACCTACCTGGAGACCAAGGCCGCACGCCTGGCCGCCCAAGGCCAGAAGGACGCGAAGCTGGCGAAGCGCCTGGAAGCCGAGCTCGCCTGGGTGCGTTCGAGCCCCAAGGCGCGCCAGGCGAAAAGCAAGGCGCGCATCGAGCGCTTCGAGCAGATGGAGGCCGAGGCCCGCGCGTCGAAGAGGCTCGACTTCGCCGACATCCAGATTCCCGTGGGCCCGCGTCTGGGCGCGAAGGTGATCGAGGCCGAACACCTGCACAAGGCCTTCGGCGAGCGCGTGCTCATAGACGACCTGTCCTTCACGCTGCCCCAGGGCGGCATCGTGGGCGTCATCGGCCCCAACGGCGTGGGCAAGTCCACCCTGTTCAAGATGATCATGGGACAGGAGCCGCTCACGTCCGGCACGCTCAGCATCGGCGAGACGGTGAAGATATCCTACGTCGACCAGAACCGCGCGGGGCTCGACCCGAACAAGACGCTGTGGGAAGTGGTGTCGGACGGCCTGGACTACCTGAAGGTGGGCAACACGGAAATCCCCAGCCGCGCCTACGTGGCCAGCTTCGGCTTCAAAGGGTCCGACCAGCAGAAGCCGGCCGGCGTGCTTTCCGGCGGCGAGCGCAACCGCCTGAACCTGGCGCTCACGCTCAAGCAGGGCGGAAACCTCCTGCTTCTGGACGAGCCCACGAACGACCTGGACGTGGAGACGCTGTCCAGCCTGGAAGAGGCGCTTCTGGCCTTCCCCGGCTGCTCGGTCGTCACCAGCCACGACCGCTGGTTCCTCGACCGCGTCGCCACGCACATCCTGGCGTGGGAAGGCGACGACGAGAACCCCGGACGCTGGCATTGGTTCGAGGGCAACTTCGAGTCGTACCAGAAGAACCGCATCGAACGCTTGGGGCCGGAAGCCTCGAAGCCGCACCGGCTGCGCCGCAAGCTGACGCGGGACTAGCGGACGGGTCGGCAGCACCGTCTGACCGCCTGACGGAAGACCGCTTTCCGGAACGCCCTGCAGGCTGCCTGCAGGGCGTTCTTTGTGTGCAGGCGGCAGGTTCAGCGGGCGAAGGGGTCCACGTACAGGCGCATGCCGTCGGGCAGGCGGACGAACCCGGCCTTTTGCAGGACGTCGGCGAAGGGCGTGGACAGGACGGGCGCGCCGTCGAACGTCTCGACCACGATCTTCTTCCGTGCGCCGTCCGCGCCGTCCCGCACGAGCATGCGGGCCGTATGCGCCGCCAGGGCGCGGGCGGCCGCTTCGAGCGCCTCCCCGTCCGACGTGAAGGACAGAAGGGAGCGCAGCGCCGCCGTGGCGTGCAGCACGGGAACGCCGCTGCGAAGCACCACCAGGCTTCCCGGCCGCCGCGTGGGGCGCAGGGCGCCCGGCTGGCCGGCGTCGGGCACGTGGCCGTTGGCGGGATCGGCGGCGCCGGGAGCGGACGCGTCGGCGGCGGCGCCGGATGCGGACGCGTCGGCGGCCACATCCGGCGTCCCCTCGTCCGCACCTTGCGCCGTCCCCCCGGCGACGGGCGGCCAGGGCAGGGCGGCGCCGAACAGGCAGGCCGGGTCGTCGGCAGCCAGCACGACCATGTGCGCCTCGCGCCCGTCGTCGGCGTGGACGTCCTGGGCCGCATAGGAACGCAGCACGTCCACCGTCTCGCGGGCCGCGAACTGCGCCGGCCCCATGCCTTCCACGAACATGCCCCGCAGCACGTCGCCCACGTCCTCCAAGGAACGCAGCACGGGCATGAGCGTTCCCAGGCCGCCCGGCACGCCGGCGAGCAGGGCTATGTCGCGCGACAGCACGCCGTAGCGGTCGAGCAGCGACTCCACCAGCGCCACCGCGCGCACCGTGTCGTTCGCGGGAGAGGGGGCCACCAGCGACCAGCGTCCGGACAGCGCGCCGGCAGGCATGCCGCCCCCGCCGTACCTGTCGGCAGCCACCGACTCCCGGTACGCGGGAGCCGCATCGTAGCCCCGATGGCGGCCGCGCCGGCTGCTGACGCGGCGGCGCGGAGCCGTGCGTGCAGGGCCGGCAGAGCCGCCGGCGTCCAAGGCGCGCACGGGCGCGAACGTGTCGTTCGTGGCACGGCCGTCCCACACCAGCTCCCACAGGGCGGCGGCGATGCGCGCCTCGTCCACGCGCTCGGGCGCAAGGCGGCGGCGCACCGCGTCCGCGATCTGTCGGAAGAACAGCCCGCCGCCCGCAAGCGCCTCGGCCACGGCCTGGCCGACCGTCGCCTGCCCCGCCTCCGCGTCCTCAGCATTGCAAGGGCGGCCCACGGCGTCGAAGGACGCAACGGCTTCCTGTCCGAACGACGCCTCGGAGCGCACCGGCGCCAGCGGGGAATCCGTCGGGAAGAAGGCGACGAGGCCGGACGAGGGGACGGCCTTGGCGGCAGCGCGGCCGGACGGGCGCGCTGCGGCGCCACCCTGCTCGTCGGCGTCGTGGTCGCTTCCCACCCACATGACGTCGCCCGATGCCACCAGCTCGTCCAGCATTGCCGGCCGGTAGTCGCGCACGCGGGCGGGCAACACATGGCCCTCCCATGCCGCAGCCGGCAGGAACACTCCTTCGAACTGGGCTATGACCTGCGCGACCCCATCCGTGCCCTCGAGCGCGGCCGCGCCTGCGCCGGCAGCCACGTCCTGCAGGTCCAACACCAGACGGACGAAGGCGCTCGCCGGCACCGCCTGCACGGCGGCGCGCGCCTTGGCAAGCGAGCGCGACCGGAGCCGGCGGAACACCTCTGCAGCCACCCACTCGCGCTCGGGTGCGGCCGCTTCGGCGCCTGCCGGGGTCCCGCTGCCGAACCGGCCCCGCATGACCCGCCCCTCTTCGGCAAGCCGTCCCAGGCTTTCGCGCATGATGGCGGGCCCGACGCCCCAACGCGCCGCAGCCTCGCTGGTGGAGAAGGGTTCCCGCGTGCGCGCATAGCGCGCCACCAGGGCATCGAGCGGATGGGTCTCGCGGCGCTCACGGTCGGCCGGCCCGCCCGTGCCAGACGCCTCGTCCGGCCCGCCAGCCGCTTCTAACCCGCCAGCCGCTTCAAGCCCGACGGCCTCTCCCGCGCCGGCCGCGCCCCAGCGCGCCCAGGCAGGAACCTCCACGCCCAGCGCCTCGTGCAGCAGCGCCGCATCGTCGGCGGCGGCCCAGCGCTCGTCCCCGCCGATGTGCGTCGGGAACGCCCGATGGGCCTCGTGCAGCGCCGTCAGCGCCGCTTCCGCCTCCTGCAAGCTTGCAGGCCCCGCCGTCTGGCCGGGGTCTTTCGCGTCGGCATCCGGCGGCGCCCCTTCGCAGCCTTCTGCAAAAGCGCCCACCGCCGCACCCTTTTCCGGAACGCCTTCTTCCCCCGCCCCCTCGTCGGCCTGCATGCGCGCGGCAACCTCTTCCACGGACAGCGGCCCCAGGGCGCGCAGCAGGTCGGCCACCCCTTCGACGCCGCGCACCCGACGGTCGGGCGCAACATGCTGCAGCTGCGCCTGGACCGTGCGCACCACGTCCGCGTCAAGGAGCTCGGCCATGTCCGCCGAGCCCAGAAGCTCGCCCAGCAACGCCGGGTCCAGCGAGAGCAGCGACGCGCGACGTTCGGCATGGGGCAGGTCGCCGTCGTACAGGTGGTCGCCCACGTAGCCGAACAGCAGCGGCGCAGCGAACGGCGACGGGATGGACGTCTGGGCCTCCACCAGCCGGACGCTGCCCGTCTGCACCCCTTCCATGAGCTCGTGGAGGGCCGGCAGGTCGTACACGTCCTGCAAGCATTCGCGAGCCGTTTCCAGAAGGATGGGGAACTCCTGCTCGCGCCGCGCGGCCTCCAGCAATTGGCCGGCCTTGAGGCGCTGCTGCCACAGCGGGGCGCGCTTTCCCGGCGTGGTGGGCGACATGAGCAGGGCGCGCGCGGCGCATTCGCGGAACCGCGCTGCGAACAGCGACGTGGCGTCCACGCGGTCGCGCACGATGCGGTCCAGCTCGTCCGGGTCGAACACGAACAGCTCCGCGCCCGGCAGGCGCGTCTCGGTCTGGGGGATGCGCAGGACGATGCCGTCGTCGGCGGACGACGCCTGGGGGTCGAAGCCGTGCAGGCGCATGACGCGGTCGGCCACCGCCATGGCCCACGGCTCGTGGACGCGGCGGCCGTAGGGCGAATGCAGCATGACGCGCCAGTCGCCCGTCTCGTCCTCGCAGCGTTCCACCACCAGCGTCCGGTCGTCGGGCACGGCGCCGGTCGCCGCACGCTGCTCGCGCACGAGCGCCACCAGGTTGCGCTGCGCGTCGTCGTCCAGCCCGTCGGCCGCAAGGCGCTCGCAGAGGGCGGCGTCGACCTGCCACCTTTCCCCGTCGGCCACGTCGTCGGCGATGCCCGCCGCCACCGCGCGCACGAACGCGCCGCGGGCGCGGCCGGTCTCGGCCGGGCGGCCCACGCCTTCGCCGTGCCAGAACGGCAGGCGGGCGCTCCTTCCCGGCGCCGGCTCCACGATCACCCGGTCGCGCGTGATCTCGCGGATGCGCCACGTGCTGGTGCCGAGCGCAATGATGTCGCCCACGCGCGACTCGTACACCATCTCCTCGTCCAGCTCGCCCACCCGGCGGCGGCCCACGGCCGCGTCGCCTTCGGGCAGCACCACGGAGAACATGCCGCGGTCGGGAATGGTCCCTGCCGCCACGACCGCCAGGCGTTGCGCGCCGGGACGGGCGGACAGCCTGCCCGCTTCCCGATCCCACACGATGCGCGGCTTGAAGTCGGAAAGGTCGGCGGAGGCATGGCGGCCGGCCAGCATGTCGAGCACCGCCTGGAACGCGCGGCGCGGCAGGTCGGCGTAGGGCGCGGCGCGGCGCACCGTGTCGAACCAGTCGTCCACCGCCCAGTCGTCCATGGCCACCGCCGCCACGGTCTGCTGCGCCAGCACGTCGAGCGCGTTTCGCACCAACGTGGTCTGCTCGATGGCGCCCGCGCGCATGCCCTCGGACACCACGGCCGCGTCGATCACCTCGTTGCGCGTGCGCGGGTACACGATGCCTTCCGAGCGGCCTCCCACCTGGTGGTTGGCGCGGCCGATGCGCTGCAGCCCGCTTGCCACCGAAGGCGGCGGCGCCACCTGCAGCACCAGGTCCACGGCCCCCATGTCGATGCCCAGCTCCAGACTGGACGTGGCCACCACGCACGGCAGCTGCCCGCTCTTGAGCTCCTGCTCCACCTGCCGCCGCCGGTCCTTCGAGACGGAGCCGTGGTGCGCCTTGGCTATGACGTCGAAGGCGCCCTGCACCAAATCGCTCGTCGCGCCCATGTCCGAGCGCATGCCGGTGGGGGTAGAGGCGCCGGAGACGTCCGGGCCGCCGGGCAGGGCGTCTTGCCCACCCGCCGCCACGCCGCCTTCCGGGCCGCCGGGCAGAAGCCCGCGGCGCTTCGCGTACAGCTCGTTCAGCCGAGCCGTCAGCTTCTCGCACAGGCCGCGGGAATTCACGAACACGATGGTGGAGCGGTGCGCCAGCACCTGGTCGAGCACGGCCGCCTCGATGAGCGGCCAGATGGAGGACGAGCCTGCGCGGCTGTCGGGCGATCCGGCGGCGGGCTTCGCGGACCCGCCCGCCATGAGCGTCTTCAAGGCCCGGTCGGACTTCCATGCCTCTTCCTGCGGCGCGCGCCGCGGCCCGCCGGCGCCGCCCCTGTGCGCGGCCGGCCCCGCCATGTCGGCGTCGGCTCCCCCGTACGCCGGAATGGCCGTCATGTCGCGCACGGGAACGACCACCCGCACGTCCAGGTCCGGACGTCCCTCGTCGGCCACCACGCGGACAGGCCGCACGCCGCCCAGAAAGCGCGCCACCTCTTCGCGGGGGCGCACGGTCGCGGAAAGCCCGATGCGCTGCGCGGGACGCTCCAGCAGGCCGTCCAGGCGTTCCAGGCTCAGCGCCAGGTGCGCGCCGCGCTTGTTGCCGGCCAGCGCATGCACTTCGTCCACGATGACCACGTCCACCGTGCGCAGGATGTCGCGCGCCTTCGACGTGAGCATGAGGTACAGCGATTCGGGCGTGGTGATGAGGATGTCGGGAGGGTTGCGCAGAAGCGCGCGGCGCTCCTCGGGCGTGGTGTCGCCCGTGCGCATGCCGGTGCGCACCGGGGGCGCGCCGCCGCCCTGCGCCGCCAGCCTTTCGGCTACGCCCGCAAGCGGCTCCTGCAGGTTGCGCTCCACGTCCGCGCCCAGCGCCTTGAGCGGCGACACGTACAGCACGCGCACGCCCTTCGCGCGCGGGCGTCCGTCCACGAAGCCCGGTCCGTCCGGCTCGTCCGGCTCGCCCAGGTCGTCGGCTCCTTCTTTCGCGCGCGGGCGTCCGCCTGCTGCCGCCTTCTCCTGCATGAGCTCGTCGATGGCGAACAGGAACGCGGCCAGGGTCTTGCCCGAGCCCGTGGGCGCGACCACCAGCACGTTCTCGCCTTGTCCGATGGCTTCCCAGGCGCGGCGCTGCACCGGCGTGGGGCCCGCGGCGAACGCAGCCAGGAACCACGCGCGCACCACGGGAGAGAACCGGCCGAACCCGGCGGCAGCGGATAGGTCGTTCGCTTCGTCCATGGCCGTCCTCGCATCCTTTCCGTAGCGCCCGCGCAACGAGGCCATCTTACCATGTTGCCCCCGATGGCCGCCTGCCATAATGCTACCATGGAGCCATGCGGTAAACGGCCGGCAGGCAGTGCGATGCGATGGGAGCGCACGTGGGCACCAAGGAAGAAACGAACGTGGACAGGACGCAGGACGCCTTGGGCGAGAATGCGGCCCCGACGGCTGCCGGCAAAGGCCCGGCTGGCGAAGCCTCCTGTGCGGGCGCGGCGGACGAAGCCGCCCCCTGCGCGGGCCCAGGCACGGACCAGAGCTGCGGCGCGACCGCCGAAAGCGCCACGTCCAAGCTGGAACTCATCTACGGACGCGAGGGCCTGGCGCGCGTGGCGGCATCCACCGTGGTGGTTTTGGGGCTGGGCGGCGTGGGCTCGAACTGCGTCGAGGCGCTGGCGCGCGGCGGCGTGGGCCGGCTGGTGGTGGTGGACCACGACGTCGTGCAGGAAAGCAACATCAACCGCCAGGCCATCGCCTTCTTCAGCACGGTGGGACGCAAGAAGACCGACGTCATGCGCGCCATGATCGCGGACATCAACCCGTCGGCTCAGGTGGAGTCCCACGACCGGTTCGTCCTTGCCGCCGACGTGCCGTCGCTTCTGGACGAGCTGTGTGCGGACGCCGACTACGTGGTGGACGCCATCGACACCGTGTCCACGAAGCTGGCGCTGGCACAGGAGGCCGAACGCCGGGGAATCCGGCTGGTCAGCAGCATGGGGGCCGCCAACAAGCTGCGCCCCGAATGCTTCCGGTTCGCCGACGTCTACGATACCGTGAACTGCCCGCTCTGCCGCATCATGCGCAAGGAGGCGCGCAAGCGCGGCATCGGGCATTTGCGCGTGCTGTACTCGTGCGAACAGCCCGTGGACGTGGCCATGCGCGTTGGCGCCGCGCGCCGCGAACGGTCGAACCTGGGCACGGCGTCGTTCGTGCCGCCCATCATGGGTCAGATGATCGCCGGCGACGTGCTGTGCACGCTGGCCGGCATAGGCGGCGAGTGCGCATGACAAGGCCGGAAGACGAAAGGCATACCCAGGCGGAAGGCGGGCGCCCCCTGTCCCAAGAGGGTGACGCGCACCAGCGACCGGAAGCGCCCCGACAATCGGAAACGCGCCGAAAAAAGGATGCGCATTCGGAAGCGGAAGGCCGAGCCGAAGGAAACGTGTCGGAACGCGACCCGTCCTTGCGCCTGTTCGACCTGCATTGCCATCTGGACTTCGCGGAAAACGCCCGGGAACTGGCGGCCGGCCTGGCGCAGCGCGGCATAGGCGCCCTGTCGGTGACCGTGACGCCGGCCGGATACGTTCGCGCGGCGGCATTGTTCGCCCCTTGCGCGAACGTGCGCACGGCCCTGGGCCTGCACCCCTGGTGGGTGGCCGACGGCCGCTGCACCGAAGACGACGTGGCGCAGTTCGAACAGCTAGCCAAAGACGCGCGTTTCGTTGGCGAGGTGGGCCTCGACTTCGCGCCCGCGCATGCCGCCTCCCGCGACGTGCAGCTCGCCGCGTTCGAGCGCGTGGCCCACGCCTGCGCCGAGGGCGGCGGCAAGGTCCTGTCGCTCCATGCGGTGCGGTCGGCGGACGCGGTCATGGACGTGCTCGAGCGCACGGGATGCGCGGAGTCGTGCGCCTGCGTGCTTCACTGGTTCTCCGGAACCTCCGACGAACTCCAACGCGCCATCAAACTGGGCTTTCTCTTCTCCGTCAACCCGCGCATGCCGGCCACCAAGCGCGGCCGCGCGTACGTGCGCGCCATCCCGGCCGACCGCCTGCTGCTCGAAACCGACCTGCCTCCGGAATCGGCGGCGCGCTACGATGCGGCCGACGTCGAAACGCCGCTGCGCGCCACGCTCGCCGAGCTGGCCGCGCTGCGCGCGGAGGATCCCGAAGCGCTCGAAGCGCGCATCGCGCTCACCAGCGAACGCGTCCTACAAGCGTAGACCATTCCCAGCATGGCCGGCCGCGCCGGGTGAGGAGCAGGCCGGCCTATGGGCCGTCGCGCAGCAAGCTGGATGGAGGCAGGCCGCCGTCGGGCCTTCAGGTGGGAAAGACGGCCCGTGGCAGGCCGCCATCGGAGCCCACACCAGGCACGGCCGACCGCCAGGCTGTCAGATGACCGCCATCGGAGCCTTCGCGCGGACAGGCTGGCCGCCGGTTGGCGACATGGCACGGCTGACCGCTGTGGTAGCTTTTTGGCAAGAATGACCGTTATGGCACCACATGAGCGGTCCAAAACGGGAAAACCCGGCGAGCCGCCAACAAAAGTCCAGGTCGCACATTTTCGTTCGGCCCGAATCCCGTCTTTTCAGCGCCACAGCGGTCAGCCGTGCCAAAAAGCGACCATAACGGTCAGCCTTGCCATCAAAGCGCGCCGTTCCCATGCGCGGCCAGTTGCAAGCAACGGGGCGCCAGGAGCCGACAGGTCGCACCACCAAGCCGCGCCGCTCCAACGGAGGGACGGCCGCGCCCGGCCGGCTGCGAACAACGGGAAACCAGGAACCGACAGGTTCGTACCAACCAACCACCCCCGCCCCATGGCTGGACGGCCGGTCGCGTGACGCCGGCACGACGGCTCCACGGAGCGTAGGTTGCCCGAAAGGGGAAGCGGGGGCATAATCGCAAGCAGGAAAACGACCGCTGCACCCGAGATGCCGAACGTCACCTCGGGCACGCAAGGGAAAGAGGGCACGAGGACCATCATGGCAACCTACCTGACGGGAAACACCATCCGCACGCTGCGCGAGAAGAAAGGCTGCACCCAGCGCGAGCTGGCGGCAACCCTGGGCGTCACCGACAAGGCCGTCTCGAAATGGGAAACGGGCAAGGGGCTGCCCGACATCGCCTTGATCGAGCCGCTGGCGAAGGCCCTCGGCGTCTCGGTGGCCGAGCTGCTCTCAGGGGCTTGCGCCGTCAACGGCAACCGTTCGGCCAACATGCTCAAAACGGCGTTCTACGTGTGCCCCGTTTGCGGCAACGTCGTCCACGCCACCGGCGAAGGCTCGTTTTCCTGCTGCGGGATCACGCTGCCGGTCCAAGAGCCCGAAGACGCCGACCAGGCGGACGAGATGCATCTCGTGACGGTCGAGCAGATCGACAACGACCGGTACGTGCGGCTGCCGAACCATCCCATGACCAAACAGCATTACGTGAGCTTCATCGCGTTCGTCACCACCGACACGGTGAGGCTGCGCAAACTCTATCCCGAACAGGAAGCCGAAGCACGGTTCCCCTTGGCGGGATCAGGTGCGCTGTACGCATATTGCAACCAGCACGGCCTCTTCAGGATCAGAGTGCGAGCAGCAGCCCCAGGGCGGCCGCGGCCAGGCCGCTCATGAGGTTCACGGCGTCGTTGGTGACCCACGCATACCCGGAAACCAGAGAGAATCCGCAGGCCGGTCTCCGCACGTCCTCGTCGTCCTGGACGCCCTGCGCAGGCCGTCCTTCGCCTGCGGGCGCAGCCTCGCCCGCAGCCGCAACCTCGGACACGACGCCCACGGGCGGAGGGAAGGCGCCCGGGCCGGCAACCGCCGCCTCTCCCGCAGGCACGGCCTCCACCAGCAGAGGGATCCCGGGGCATCGGTACTTCGCCTGCAGACGCGCGCCCAACACGCTGTCAACGAGCGACCCGACGACGCCGCAGGCCATGATCAGGAAAAATGCCGTCGGCTCCGTCGGCGCAGGCGACGCGAACGCACGGAACAGCAGCAGCGCGAGCGCCGCCGTCGCCGCCGAGCCCACGACGGTGGCGAGCAACCCGAGCGGGCTCACGCCGCCGGAAAGGCCCCGCTGCATCGGCTGGCGCGTCAGGATGTTGACCGGGTCGTCCTTGCTGTACACGCCCACTTCGGATGCCCAGGTGTCGGCCGTGCAGGCCGCGAGCGCGCCGGCCGACACCACCAACAGCCACGGGTCGCCCGTCGCAGCAAAGGCGGCGGCGCAGGCCAAGAACGGCAGGCTGTTGGCAAGCACCTGCCGCAGCTTGCGCGGCTCGCCCTCTTCGCGCTTGGGTTTCAAGGCCTGGGAAGCCACCGAGGCTCCTTTCGCCTCGCCGCTGCGGCGCGCAGCGCGACGGGCCATGAACCTCGCGGCGATGTTCGCGCTGCCGAAGAACCACATGAGCAGGAGCCACAGAGGCCACCCGCCGAACGCGAAGGCGAGCGTCCCCACCACCACGGCGCCCAGGCCTCCCGGCACCGTAAGCAGCCGCAAGCGGAACGACGCGAGCACGACCGCGCCGAAAAGCAACAGGCCCACCAGCGCCGGCGTGTACCAGGAGGCGGGCAGGAACAGCACGGCGTACAGCGCCGACACGCCCAAAGGAACGCTCAGGTTGTCCAGCCCCGCCGGAGAGGCCGCCTCCAGCGCCGTCGCCACGGCGGCCAGCAACGCGGCCGCGGCCGCCACCCACGCCACGCCCACGGCGCCCGCGGACCCCCATGCGCCCACCGCACCCGCGACATCCGCAGCGCCCATGGCGCCAGCCACGCCGTCCCCTGCGCCTGCCCCTGCCGCTCCTGCGCCGTGCGCGGCGAACGCAAGTACCGCCGCGCACGACACGAAGCTCGCCAAGAACATGACGGCGCTTCCCATCAGCGTCTTCTCGCTACCTGCCAGCGCAAGCGGCCGCTTCCCGAAGCGCTTGCCCGCCACGGCGGCGAACCCGTCGCCGAACGCCATGCAGAACACGCCGAGCGCGCCCACGAACGGCAGGCCGATCCCGAACGAGAACAGGGCAAGCAGCGTGAGCGACGCGGCGTAGTACACGGTGCCCGGCGTCTCTTCGGCCCCGGTACGCTCCATGAACGCCATCTTCTGCCGACGCCACGCGAAGGCGTTCACCGCGACGAACGCCGCCGGCAGCACGGCGGCCCACACGGCCGACGTGAAGAAGGCCCAGGCGATCAGCCACCACAGGCCCAAGGCGATGTGCACGAGCTTGCGCGTGGCCTCGGCGCTCGCCCCGCGACGGGAAAGCAGGCCCGAAAGGGCCAGCACTCCCGTCACGAACGCGGCCGACACGCCCAGACCCACAGCGTTTCCCATGTCGCTCACCTCCCCTGCATCGCACAGGCCCGGACGGGCGCAGCGTCGCGCCCGGAATTCTGCAACTGCTTCCGGGCTTGGGCGACCAGCCGGACGGCGCGCTCCTTCGGCACCGAGGCGCGATGCTCGAAGCAGCAGTAGCCGGCCGCGCGCACCTCGTCCAGGATCCCGCGGTACAGGTACAGCGACGACAGGGTGGGAAGCCTGCTGTCCTCGTCCAGCAGGCACACGTCGCGCTGCATGGGAAGGTAGAGCTCTTCGGAGCGCCGCGCAAGCGCCTCCCATGCCGCGCGAAACGGCGCGTTCACCCGATGCTCGGCCAGCTCGCGCAGCGAATAGCCCGCTTCTTCCAACACGCCCGCCGGCAGATACACCCGACGGCAGCACCAGTCCTCCCCCACGTCGCGCAGGATGTTGGTCAGCTGCATGGCCACGCCCAGCGCCACGGCGTCCTCGCGCAGCCGCTGCGGCAGCGGGGCATGCACGTGCAAGAGCGGCAGCAGCATGAGCCCGACCGACCCTGCCACGTAGTAGGCGTACTCTTCCAGGTCGTCCAAGGTGGACGGCTGCCGGAACCGCAGGTCGCGACGCTGCCCTTCCAGAAGGTCGTAGAACGGCTGCGCATCCATGTCGAAGTTCTCGAACACCACGGCCAGGGCGCGCCACAGCGGCTCGTCGGGCACGCTTCCTGCCAGAAAGCGGTCGAGCGCCCCTTGCAACGCGGCGAGCCCGGCTTCGCTCGCGTCGCGGTCCACGCAGTCGTCCGCCGACCGGCAGAACGCGTACAGCGCGTACACGCCCGCGCGCTTGTGCGCGGGAAGCAGGGAGAACGCCCGGTAGAAGCTGTGCGAGTTGCGCCTGATGACCTCTTCGCACCACGCGAAGTCGTCGGCGCGCTCGGCGAACCCGTCCCGCGCCGTCATCGCGCGCCGCCTGCGTGCGTGCGTTCTTCCCGGTCGTCGCGCATCAGCTCCTGCACCGCCAGCTTGGCGCTCAAAAGCACGATGGGCACGCCGGCGCCGGGGTGCGTGCTGCTGCCGCAGAAGTACAGGCGCTCGCATCCCGCGGCCTTGTTGTGCGGCCGCCAGTAGTTGCTTTGCAACAGCGTGGGCCGCAATCCGAACGTGGCGCCGTTGTACGCGTTGAACCGCTCGGCGAAGTCGAGGGGCGTGTAGATGCGCTCGCATACGATGTGGTCGCGCACGTCCTTATAGGGCGTCTCGCTTTCCACCAGCGACAATACCCGGTCACGATACGCCGCCACGTCGTCTTCGCCCCAGGCAGGCCCGCTTCCGTCGGCGGATAGCGGCGGCACGGGAGCCAGCACGTAAAGCGTCTGGCAACCTTCCGGTGCCAGCGACGGGTCCATGAGCGAGGGCGCATAGCAGTAGAACGAAGGGTCTTCCGGAAAGCGGGCGTCGTCGAACAGGTCGGCTATGTTGCGTTCGAAGTCGGACGCGAACCGGATGGAATGCACGGAATCCACCGGATAGCGCTTGTCCAGCCCCAAGTACAGCACGAAGCACGAACACGAGTAGTCCATGCCGTCGATCTTGCCGTCAGTGTACTTTCCGCGCGTGCGCGCGTCGTCCACCAGCTCCTTCATGGCGTAGGGGAAGTCGGCGTCGCACACCACGGCGTCGGCCGGCACCATGCGGCCGCCCACCACGACCCCGCACGCCCGCCCCTCCTCGACGACGATCCGCTCCACCGGCTGCGACGCGTGCAGCTCCCCGCCCAACTCCTGGAACAGCCGCTCCATTGCCTCGGCCATGGCGTACATGCCGCCTTGCATGAACCACACGCCGTACACCAGCTCGATCATGGGGATGATCATGTACAGCGAGGGCCCCTCGTAGGGCGAGATGCCGATGTAGAGCGTCTGGAACGCCAGCGCCTTGCGCAGGCGGTCGTCGTGCACGTAGCGGGCCACCGACGAGTACGCGTCGCCCAACGTGTGCAACCGCACGCCCGCCACCAGGCTTTTCGGGTTGTAGAAGTCGAAGGGGGAACGGAACGACCGCTCGAGGAAGTTGGTCTTTGGCGATGCGGAAGCGCTTGTACAGAAGCGCCAGGTACTCGAAGTAGCCCTGCGCGTCCTCTTCGCTCACGGCCTCCAAGCCGGCGGTCAGGTCGGACAGGTCGTTCGACAGCCGCATGCGCTCGTCGGGGCCGAACGCTATCTCCATGAGCGGCTCGACCTTCCTCATGGGAACGTAGTCTTCGGGGTCGCGTCCGCAGACCTCGAAGACCTCGCGATACAGCTCGGGCATCATGACGATGGTCGGACCCACGTCGAACGTGAACCCCTCCTCGCGGATGCGGCTCATCTTGCCGCCGACCTGCGGCTCCTTTTCGTAAAGCGCGACCTGGTATCCGGCGTTCTGCAGGCGGACGGCGGCCGCCAGACCGCCGACGCCCGC
>CAJFVW010000085.1 GCA_904420575.1 uncultured Gordonibacter sp. | reverse complement strand
CTGGTGGATGAGCACCATGGAGTTCGGCAGGCAGAAGCGCTTGCCCGGCGTGCCGGCGGAAAGCAGCACGGCCGCCATGGAGGCGCACTCGCCGATGCAGATGGTGGACACGTCGCACTTGATGAAGTTCATGGTGTCCAGGATGCCCAGGCCGGCCGTCACCGAGCCGCCGGGGGAATTGATGTAGAGGGAGATGTCCTTTTCGGGATCGGCGCTTTCCAGGTGCAGAAGCTGCGCCACCACCGAGTTGGCCACATGGTCGTCGATCTGCTCGCCCAGAAACACGATGCGGTCGTTCAGCAGGCGCGAATAGATGTCGTAGCTGCGCTCGCCGCGCGGAGACTGCTCGATGACGTAGGGGATCAGCGCCGAGGTCGCGGTTTCGATGCTCATGCTGTTGCCTCGCTTTCAATAGGGTGCGGCCGCACGCGGCGGCCGTCGGTTCGTTCCTCTTCATGATACGCCATTGCGCCGCATGCGTGGGGGCACACGGCGCAGTGTTGCCGGCGTGTGGTCTTGCCGCGCGCGGGTTCCGCGCCGGCAAGGCCGCACGCCGGCCGTGGACGCTATGCGTTCTGCGCGGCCCCGTCTTCCGCAGCCGCCGCCGGCTCCGGTTCGGCATCGGCCTTCTTGGCGGCCTTCTTCTTGGGCGCAGCCTTCTTCGCGGGCTTGGCCTCGGCCGCGTCCTCGCCCTCGGCAGGCTTTTCGGCCTTCTTGGCGGCCTTCTTGGCTGCCGCCTTCTTGGCAGGCTTCTTGTCTTCCTCGTCCTTCTTGGCGGCGAAGTCGATCTCGGTCACCTGGGCCTTGTCCATGACGTCGCGCATGGCGTTCGAGCGCATGATGCCCTCGCGCAGCAGATGGAGCTGGCCGTTCTTGCGCCATTCCTCCTGAAGTGCCTTGGGATCCTCCGCGCCGCTCTTCTCGAACTCGGCGGCCACGTCGTCGTCGGTGGCCACAAGCTCGAAGTGGCGGGCCCACGCGTCCAGCGCCAGGTCCTGCTTGGCCACGTCGAGGGCCTGCTGCTTCACGTCTTCCTTGAACTGGTCGGACGTGATGCCCTGCTGCATGAGGTAGGTGTCGAAGTTCATGCTCTGGCGCTGCAGCTGCTGGAAGAAGTCCTGCAGCAGCCTGGTCTCGGAATCCTCTGCCATGCCCTGCGGAACCTCGCCTTCCAGGCGCTCGGACAGCACGGCCAGGCAGGCGTTCTCCTTCATGCGGGGCAGCACGTCGGCCTTCTGCTGCGCGATGGACTCGGCGATGCGCGCGCGCAGGTCCTCCACGTTTTCGAAGCCCAGCGTGTCCTTGGCCCATTCGTCGGTGACCTCGGGCAGCTCCTTGGTCTTGACGGTCTTCACTTCCACGTCGAAGGCGACCTTCGCGGTCTTGCCGGCCAACTGCGCAAGGAGCGTGGACGACTCGGCAGGCACGTCGATGACGAACGACTTCGTCTGGCCCTTCTTCATGCCCACGAGCTCCTGGTCGAACGCCTCGGGGAACAGCCCCGATCCCAGGCCGTAGATGCGCGACTCGGTGGCAAGGCTCTCGATGGCCTCGCCGGCGTCGTCGGCGGCCTTGATGGCCAGGTCGGCAAAGCCGCCTTCCTTGATCTTCGTGGCCGCGCTCGCGTCCTCGAAGGTGTAGTAGTGCTCGCGCAGGCTTTCGACCTGTTCGTCCACCTCGGCGTCGGTCGCGCCTTCCGCAGGAAGCTCCACCTCGACGGCCTCGTAGCTGGAAAGCTCTAGCTCGGGCTTCACGGCCAGCGTGAACCCGAAGACATAGGGCTTGCCCGGCTCCACCAGGCCGCCGTCCTCGAACTCGGGCTTGGCGACGGGATACAGGTTGCTTTCGTCCACGACGAGAGGATAGGTTTCGTTCACGACTTCGTCGGTCACGGTCGCACGCACCGCTTCGGCGCCGAGCGCGTTGTCGATGACCGGGCGCGGGGCCTTGCCGCGACGGAAACCGGGAAAGCTGTACTTGTAAGCGAAATCCTTGTAGGTCTTCTTGATGCGTCCGTCGATTTCCTTGGCATCCACGGTAACGGTCACCTTGACGCGGTTGTCCTCAAGTGCCTCTACTTTTGTCTCCACGTAACTATCCTCCATCAATCCATTGTCGCACGCGTCGTGCAGCGGCCTGCAATCGTCCCCGTTCGGCCACTTGGCCGCGACGCAGCCTTGCCTGCAAGCACGCCGAAACGGGATTATCGCACATATGGGAGGGATATGCCAACGGGGACGCTCCAGGTTCACGAAGAACCGACATGGCGGCGAGTGGCAGGGAAGGCGGGCGAGGATACGCGGCCGCCGTCGGGCGGCGGCGGGGCTTGCGGTCGCATGATTCAGAAGCGGGCCGTTGCGGCCCCCGTGTGGCCGCAACGGCCCGTCGGCCACGACACCCGCCGCCTGACGGCGGACGGCGGGCTCACGCCTCTTCCCGCCCTCCCAGGCGGCCGGCCTTCCCCTTCCTGAACCAGGCCGCGATCCACTTCGCATGCACCACCACGTGCACGAACAGGAGCGCCAGCAGCACCTTGGCCGACACGGCGTGCAGGGGGTCCCAGAAGTAGTAGCCCTCCGCGTACCAGCCGAACGCGCGCAGCACGTCGCCGGACACCATGATGCCCGACACCGTGCACGCCATGAAGGCGACGAGCGAAAGCGCGTCGAGCACCAGGTTGCCCGTGCGCGCCAGCGTGGGCCTGGAGAAAGCCGTACGCAGGGCGTCGGCCACCCAGTCGGCGTGCAGGGCCGCGTGCACCACGAAAACCACGAACAGGCCCAGGCCCAGCCACTCGTGCAGCGCGATTCCCGTCACCGCCGGGTTCGCCACCACGGCGTAGACCGCGAGCGCCACGGCATCGACGGCGAGGTTCTTCCCGTCCATGGCCTACCTCACCTTCTTGACGACGACGACCAGCCCCACCGCCAGCGCCACCGGCATGAGCACCCACACGTTCAGGCTGGCGTCGGACGCCTGGCGGTAGCGGCCCACCAGCGAG
>CAJFVW010000084.1 GCA_904420575.1 uncultured Gordonibacter sp. | reverse complement strand
CACGATGGACTACCTGTGCAAGCAGGTGTTCGGCCCGGAGCGCAAGACGCGGTTCCGCGCGCACTTCTTCCCGTTCACGGAGCCGTCCGCCGAGGTGGACGTGAGCTGCGGCATCTGCCACGGCGAAGGCTGCCGCATGTGCAAGGGCACCGGCTGGCTGGAAATCCTCGGCTGCGGCATGGTGGACCCGAACGTGCTGGCCATGTCGGGCATCGACTCGGAGGAGTATTCGGGCTTCGCGTTCGGCATGGGGGTGGAGCGCATCGCCTGCCTGAAGTACAACGTGCCTGACCTGCGCATGCTTTTGGAAGGCGACATGCGGTTCCTGAGGCAGTTTTAGGTTGATCTGCGAGCTTGGACGCCGGGCAGCACCCAGTCGCTCAAACAGTTCTGGGGTTCCGCCGGCCTGACGGCCGGCGGAAACTGCCGACGCTGCGGCCACTTGGGGCACCCCGCCTCGCGGCGAAGCCGAAGACTCGCGTACCGAAGTACGCGTCGCCTTCGCCTTCCCCACGATTCGGGGCACCCCAAGCGCCCTCGCTGACTTTGCTGGACCGATAAGGTTTTCAAGATAGGAAGAACAACATGAAAGTATCTCTTAAATGGTTGGCTGAGTATGTGGACGTGCCTGCTGACGTGAAGGAGTTCTGCGACCGGCTCGACTTGACGGGCACGGGCGTGGAGGGCGTCGAGAAGACGGGCGCGGCGCTCGACGGCGTGGTGGTCGGGCACGTGGAGACGTGCGAGGCGCATCCCGACAGCGACCACATGCACGTGGTCACGGTGAACGTGGGCGCGGACGAGCCGGTGCAGATCGTGTGCGGCGCGCCGAACATTGCAGCCGGCATCAAGGTGCCGGTGGCTACCGTGGGCGCGGTGCTGCCCGGCGATTTCAAGATCAAGAAGTCGAAGCTGCGCGGCGTGGCGAGCGCCGGCATGTGCTGCTCGCGCCGCGAGCTGGGCCTGGGCGCCGATCACGAGGGCATCTGGATCCTGCCGGAGGACGCGCCCGTGGGCATGCCGTTCGCGGACTATGCGAAGCTCTCCGACACGGTGCTGGACCTGGAGATCACGCCGAACCGTCCCGACTGCCTCTCGGTCGCGGGCTTTGCGCGCGAGGTGGGTGCCATGTACCAGCGCGATTGGACGAACCCCCTGGCCGAGATGGTGGCGAAGCTGGCCCCCGCTGCCGACGGCGCGCCGGTGGACGAGGCCGTGAGCGTGACCATCGATGACCCGACACGCTGCCCGCGCTACACGGTCCGCGTCATCCGCGGGTGCAAGGTGGGCCCGAGCCCCGACTGGATGGTCGAGCGCCTGGCAGCCATCGGTCAGCGCTCCATCAACAACATCGTGGACGTGACGAACTACATCCTGTTCCTGCTTGGCCAGCCGCTTCACGCCTTCGACCTGGACAAGCTGACGGGCGAAGACGGCCGCGCGCGCATCGTCATCCGCGCCGCAGAGGACGGCGAGGAACTGACCACGCTCGACGGCGAGAAGCGCACGCTCACCTCCGACATGACCGTCATCGCCACGCCCGAGCAGGGCGCGGTGGCGCTTGCCGGCGTCATGGGCGGGCTGGACACCGAGGTCACCGACGGCACGGTGAACATCCTTTTGGAAGCCGCCACGTTCGAGGCCGGCCGCACGAGCCGCACGAGCCGCAACCTGGGCCTCATCTCCGAGAGCTCGCTGCGCTACGAGCGCGGCGTGGACGACCACGGCATCGAGGAGCGCTCGGCCGCGGCCGCCGCGCTCATCGTGGAGGTGGCCGGCGGCACCGTGAGCGCCGCGAGCACCAACGACGCCGGCATCGTGGACGAGTGGCCGCTCGTGTCCGAGCCCATCGACCTGGCGTTCCGCATCCCGCGCTTCTGCGCCATGATGGGCGCCGACATCCCGCGCGCCTTCATCATTGACACGCTTGAGCGCCTGGGCTGCGAGGTGGCCGACGGCGCGGACGCCGACACGCTGGCCGTGGTGGCGCCCACGTTCCGTCCCGACCTCGTGCGCGAGATCGACCTTTACGAGGAAGTGCTGCGCCTCTGGGGCATGGACCGCATCCCGGCCACGCTGCCCGGCGGCCGCGAGCGCGTGGGCACCCGCACGACGGCCGAGCACGTGCTGGACACCGTGAACGACGCCCTGCGTGCGAGCGGCCTCAACGAGACGATGACCTACTCGTTCGCCGAGCCGGGCGACCTCGAACGCCTGCGCATGCCCGCCGACGGCCTGGGCGATCCGGTGGAGCTCATCAACCCGCTCAACGCCGACCAGTCCGTCATGCGCCAGAGCATCATCCCCGGCCTTCTGCGCAGCGTCGCCTACAACCAGAGCCGCGGCGTGAAGAACGT
>CAJFVW010000083.1 GCA_904420575.1 uncultured Gordonibacter sp. | reverse complement strand
GGTGGCCGACTTCCCGCCGCAGCCCGTCATCACGCGCGACAACGTGACCATGTCCATCGACACCGTGGTGTTCTTCAAGATAGTGGATCCGAAGCTGTACTGCTACGGCGTGGAGATGCCCCTGGCCGCCATCGAGAACCTCACGGCCACCACGCTGCGCAACATAATCGGCGACCTGGACCTGGACACGACGCTCACCTCGCGCGACACCATCAACGCGCAGATGCGCTCCATCCTGGACGACGCCACGGACGCCTGGGGCATCAAGGTGAACCGCGTGGAAGTGAAGAACATCACCCCGCCCGCCGCCATCCAGCAGGCCATGGA
This sequence comes from uncultured Gordonibacter sp., assembly GCA_904420575.1. GTDB lineage: Bacteria > Actinomycetota > Coriobacteriia > Coriobacteriales > Eggerthellaceae > CAJFUR01. The sequence continues at coordinate 4,302 of CAJFVW010000083.1, read as the reverse complement.
GAAGCAGATGAAGGCCGAGCGGGAGAAGCGCGAGGCCGTGCTTCTGGCCGAGGGCGAGAAGCAGGCCGCCATCACCATCGCCGAAGGCAACAAGCAGGCGCAGATCCTGTCGGCCGAGGCCGAGAAGCAGACCGTCATCCTGGCCGCCGAGGCCGAGAAGGAGAAGCAGGTGCGCGAGGCCGAGGGCGAGGCGGAGGCCATCCGCAACGTCCAGCAGGCCACAGCCGACGGCATCCGCATGGTGCGCGAGGCCGGCGCGGACAACGCCGTTCTCACCCTGCAGGCGTTCGAGGCGCTCAAATGCGCGGCGAACGGGCGCGCCACGAAGCTCATCATCCCGTCCAACATCCAGGGCCTGGCCGGCCTGGCCGCCAGCCTCAAGGAGATCGTCGTGGACGACGCGGAGGGCGCGGCGCCCCCGGCCAAGTAGGATCGAGCGCGGCGCCTGCACCGGCCGGTGCAGGCGCCGCAAAGAGGCACACGTAGGCGCGCGGCGGGTCGTCCCGCCGCGCGCCTTTTTCGGGGGCGCTCCTCCCGTCTGTCCTTGCGGGCTGCGAAAGGGGGCGCTATCTCGCGTTTTGTGGATGTTTGCCGTGCGAGGCTGGACAAGGCGCGCCTTTGCCCGCACAATGGTCAGGAAACGAAACCGCCGATGGCGGCGCGCCGGTTCCTGCCGCCTGCCATCATGAACCGCATAAAGGACGTGTTGAGCATGACCTCCATCGTGCAATCCCCCGACCCCGTTCTGAACACGGTGTGCGATCCGTGCGAGCCGGGAGACAAGAGCCTGAAGAAGCTTGCCAAGCAAATGGCGAAGGCCATGTACGGCAACGACGGATGCGGCCTGGCGGCGCCGCAGCTCGGCGTGACGAAGCGTCTGGTCGTCGTGGACTGCGACGTCGATTCCGACGAGCGCGAGCCCATCGTGCTGGTCAACCCCGTGTTGGTGGAGACCCAGGGCGACCCGGTGGTGGAGGGCGAGGGCTGCCTTTCGTGCCCCGGCATCTCCGTGCCCATCGCGCGGCCTCCCTGGGCGCGCGTGCGCTACTTCGATCTCGACGGCGAGGAATGGGAGATCGAGGGCGACGGGCTTTTGGGTCGCTGCCTGCAGCACGAGCTCGACCATCTGGACGGCATCACCATGTTCGAGCGCGCCGACCCGCTGGCGCGCATCCAAGCCCTGCGCGACTACGAGCTGGCCCGCGCCGCCGGCGCGAAGCCGGGCGAGACCTCCGTCGGGCCGCGGGTGCGCTAGCAATGCGCGTCGTGTTCATGGGGACGCCGGCGTTCGCCGCCTCCATCCTGGAAGACCTGGCACAGCAGCACGAGGTCGTGGCCGTCTACACGCGGCCCGACGCCGTGCGCGGCCGTGGCAGAAAGCTGGTTCCCTCTCCGGTCAAGCTGGCGGCCGAAGGCCTCGGCATCCCCGTGCTGACGCCGAAGACCCTGCGCGACGAGGCGGCGCTGCGCGAGCTGGCGTCGTTCGCCCCGGACGTCGTCTGCGTGGCGGCCTACGGCGCCATCCTCCCGCCTGCCGCGCTCGCGGTCCCCCGCTACGGCTGCCTGAACGTCCACGCGTCGCTGCTGCCGCGGTGGCGCGGCGCGGCGCCCGTCGAGCGCGCCATCCTGGCGGGCGACGAGGAAACGGGCGTGTGCGTCATGCGCATGGAGGAAGGCCTGGACACGGGTGCGTACTGCGTGTGCCGCACCACCCGCATCGAGGGCAAGGGGGCCGAAGAGCTCTCCGACGAGCTGGCGGTCCTGGGGTCGCACGCGCTCCTGACGGCGCTCGTCCATGTGGAGAACGGTGCGGCGGAATGGACCGAACAGGACGAAGGCCAGGTCACGTACGCATCCAAGCTGGAGAAGGGCGAACTCGACCTGGATCCGGCCGATCCGGCCGCCGTCCTGGCGCGCAAGGTGCAGGCGTCGAGCGCCGCGCATCCCGCGCGCTGCGTGCTGGCCGGACGCGGCGTGACGGTGCTGTCCGGACAGGAAGCCGAAAGCGACGGTCCTGCGGCCGGTTTGACGGAGGGCCTTGCGCCCGGCCAGGCGCGGTTTTCGGGGAAGCGCCTGTTGCTCGGCTGCGCCGAGGGCGCTTACGAAGTGCGGGACCTCAAGCCCGACGGCAAGCAGGCCATGGATGCCCGCGCTTTCGCCGCCGGCGCGGCGACCCTGCGCGAAGGCGATGCGATTTGGGAGAAGAGACATGCCTGACCAGAACACCGATCACCGATCCGGCCGTCCCGATCATGGGCGCGGGGGCCGTCCGGGTGCGCCCTTGGGCGGGGGCCGCCGGGAGGGCGGCCCGCAGCCCGACCGCGACCGCAGGCCGCAAGGCGACGGCGACCGCAGGCCGCAGCCCGACCGCGACCGCAGGCCCAACGCCGGCCGCCCGCCCCGCGACGGCGAGCGGCGCGGGTCCCAGGACGGCAGGCCGCCGCGCGAAGGGGAACGGCGTGGCGGGCGCACCTTCTCGGACCGGGATGGCCGCAAGCCGCAAGGCGACCGTGACCGCGGCCGCAAGCCGCAAGGCGACCGCCCGCAGCGCGGCGGCGAGCGGCGCAACCGGCCCCGGCGCGAGGTCAAGCCTGCCTACAAGACGGCGGAGACCGAGAAGCGCTTCGACGTCTCGCCCGCCCGCAAGGCGGCGCTCCAAGTAGGGCGCTTCCTGCGCGAGCGGGACGCCTTCGCGCAGGACCTCATCTCCAAGCACATCGACGCCTCGCGCATGAGCCGCGAGGACCGCGCCTTCGCCACGCGCCTCGTGCTGGGCGTGGTGAGCGCGCGCGGGACGCTCGACGAGATCATCGACCGCAGCCTGCGTTCGCCCGACGACGTGCAGGACGACGTGCGCGACGCGCTGCGCATCGGCGTGTACGAGATGTACTTCCTGGACAAGAGCCCCCATGCGGCGGTGGACCAGTGCGTGGAGCTGGTGCGCACCTTCGCCCCGAAGGCGTGCGGGCTGGCCAACGCCGTGCTGCGGAAGGCCTCGTCCCTGAAAGACGAGTTCCCCTTCGGCAACCCCCAGGCCGACCTGGAGGCGTTCGCGCGCCAGTACGCGTTTCCCGTGTGGTTGGCCAAGCGCCTGGTCGCCGACTTGGGGCTGGACGCCGCGAGCGAGTTCATGGAGGCGTCCAACGAGCCCGCGCCGCTGTTCGCGGCCGTGAACGCCGCGCGCGCCGCCGACGAGGAGGTGCGCGCCGAGCTGGAGGCGGCGCACGGCGATCCCCAGCCCGTGGAGATCGACGGCCGGACGATCCCGGGCTGCTACCGCGTGTCGAGCGGCCGCGTGCTGCAGGACGGCCGCATCAAACGCATGCTCAACCAGGGCAAGCTGTTCGTGTCCGACGCGGCGTCGCAGGAGGTGGCGCGCCTGGTGCTGCCCGCAACCCTGCCGCAGTCGTTCTTGGAGATAGGCGCGGGACGCGGCACCAAGACGCTGCTTCTGCAGAGCGGCGCGCTGCGCGTGTACGGCCGGCAGATGCCCGGCTACGTGACCGTGGACAACCATGACTTCAAGACGCGGCTCTTGCGCGAACGCGCCGAGGCGTTCGGCATCCAGGTGGCGGAAACCCGCACGGCGGACGCGACGGAGCTGGACGAGGCGTTTCCCGGCCGCCTGTTCGACGTCGTGTTCGTCGACGCCCCCTGTTCGGGGCTGGGCACGCTGCGCCGCCATCCGGAAATCCGCTGGCGTCTGAACGGGGACACCATCGACAAGATGGCCGACGCGGGGCTTGCCCTGCTGAAGTCCGCCGCGTCCCACGTGGCCATGGGCGGCACGCTCGCCTTCGCCACCTGCACGGTGACGCATGTGGAAAACAACGGCGTGGTCATGCGCTTCCTGGAAAGCCCGGAAGGCGCCTCCTTCGCGCTGGCTCCGCTGGAGGGGAAGGGCTGCTTCGCCACGCGCCTGCGTTCCGGTTCGCCCGACGCACATTTTGCCGTCAAAATGGTGCGCACCGGCGACCCAGGTGTAGAATCGGACTGAAGACGTCAGGAAAGCAAACCGCGGACAGCAACCCCGCCGAACGACGCGAAACCGCCCGCCGGGCTCCCCAGGGCAGCCCGGCGGGCTTCGACCACAAGCACGTACCCGTCATGAAAGGACCGCACATGCATCCCGCACGAATCATGGAAATCCTCACCGTCGCCGAAAAGGCGGCCATCGCCAGCGCTGCCTGGAACGGCAAGGGCGACAAGGTGGCGGCCGACCAGGCGGCCACGACCGCCATGCGCGAGGCGTTCAACGAGATCGACTTCTCGGGCCGCATCGTCATCGGCGAGGGCGAGCGC
>CAJFVW010000082.1 GCA_904420575.1 uncultured Gordonibacter sp. | reverse complement strand
GCACTTTTTCGGGGCCTTAGCTCAGCTGGGAGAGCGCATGGCTGGCAGCCATGAGGTCAGGGGTTCGATCCCCCTAGGCTCCACCATCAATAACAGCAGGCCAGAATGGGTTTTCATTCTGGCCTGCTTTTCTAATATGAGTAGAACATTGTCAAGAGACAACAAAGAGCCAGACCGGAAATTATCCCAGCTTGGCTCGATCTATCTTCGCCTGAAATCCTTCCGAGTGGTTGTGTCTTGAATCGACGTTCGTTTTCGCAGTTTAATATTCGCGGGTTAGCAGCGGCGGACTGGCAAGATGCCTGTCTGCGGCAACAGTGCTTCATCGCCTACTATGCTCGCTGCCCTTGCTTCGCTCCTCGCCCCAACGCGCTGGCACGGATTCTCCGGGCGTAGTGCGCGGATTCTCCGGACGTAATGCTTGGGACTCCCGGGCGTAGTGCCGGAGTCCCAAGCATAATACACGGGAAGCCCGGGCGAACCCGGGCTTCCCACTTGCCGTATGGCGGATTGCGAAAGCGGCTTTGCTACTTCGCGGACTTCATGGCAGCACGACGCGCAAAGGGGATTGCCGCCGCAGACGCAAAGGCGAGCAATGCGAAGAACCCGATTGCGCCCTGGCTCGCATCGTCGGTCTTGGCAAGTCCGGGGCCTTTCTTCCCCTGTTCGGCAGAGGAGGCGTCCTGGTCGTTGGCGGAGGGGCCGCCCTGGTCCGATCCCTCGCCGCCTTGCTCGGGATCGACGGTGCCGCCGGTCGCGGGAATGCTTACAGGGTCTTTGGCGAAGCCGCATGCAGAGCACTGCTCGTGCTTGCTGCCGTCGACGGTTGCGCTAGGCTTTTTGTCGACGACCCATTCGAACGTGTGAGGCAGCTTTTCGGTCGCCTCGCCGCACTGGTCGCATGTGGTCCAGTGCCCCTCGGCATCGTGCTTGGCGATCGTGAAGGAATGCTCGTGCACACCATAGGTGCCATCGGGATTGGCCTGGGGGGCGAATCCGTCGGCGCAGATGTCTTCGGCCACCGGAGAGGAGAACGAGCCTCCGGAAATCTCGACGACCGTTCCCGCTTCCGGCCATTCGCCTTCCACGCGGTCGGTGCTGTTGAAAGCGTAGGTCTTCACGGCTTTGGAGGATGCGTCGGACTTGAACGAGCCGCCTTCGATGGAAACGCTGCCCAGATCTTCGTACCCGTCACGCTCGACGACGGACACGGCGGCGCCGTCCAGGATCGGGCCGTCGCCGTCCGTCTTGGGCTGGGCCGTGCCTGTGGCGACAATGGAGGTGTTGGCGCCGGTGATGACCAGGTCGCCCGCACACACCTGCACGCCGAAATGCTTGGCGTTGATGACGGAATTGTCGATCGTGACCGAGCCGGAACCGGGGAAATAGATTCCCAGGCCGTCAACGACATTGAGGGTCGAGTCCTTGAGCAAGATGGTGTTGTTGACCTTGCTGCCGTTCGTGCCGATGCCCCAAGAGTCGCCAGGGATGCTCATCTCGACCTTTTCCATGGTGAACGTGCCATTGTCGTAGAGCATGGCGACGCCGGCCATGTCGAGCTTTTCCGTCGCAATGACCTTGCCGTTTTTCAGGTTGATGCCGGCGTTGTCGTAGTTGATGTAGACCACCTGTTGCTTGCCGGTGTACGTATACGTGTGACCGCCCAGGTTGAGGGTGGAGACCGAAGTGCCCGAATAAATGGTCTCGTTGCCCGTGTAGTCGTTGAGCAGCGTGATGACGCTTCCTGCGGCCGCATGAGAGGCCGCGCTGCTGTAGGAGCCGTAGATTCGGCTCGTGCCGTCGGCCGCTTCGACCTTGTATCCGCCGTTTCCGATGTAGGCGGCGGCCTTGTCCGAATACACCAGGTAGGCGCTGCTGTCCAAAACCACCTGGGCGCTTCCGCCGCCCGTGGTCTCAAGGACGACCTCGTCGCCGATGAACAGGGGCGCATCGTACGTGCTGTCGCCGCAAGCGCCCTTCACGGGAACCTTGCCTTTGATGACCCCGCCCTTGCCGGACTGGCTGTTGATGATGCGCAGGGTCGAGTCCTTGCCCTCGACGGGCTTCGATCCGTATTTCGGCTTCATGGTCAAGGCGGCGTTGTTGCCGGTGTAGGCGGAGCCGTCGATGCTGAAGCCATTCAGGTCCAACGTCACGCCATACGCCTTCACCTCGGCGGCGTATTTGTCCAGCACGGCATCTTCGCCAAGCTTCACCGTGCTGTATGCGGGCGCGTTCGAGCAGGCCTTGGTCAGCGTGTCGTAGGCGGTCTCCGTGCCGTCTTCGGAAATGACCACCGCGGCGGGGTCGGTCATCTTGACGACGATGTTGTAGCCCTCTTTCACCGCGCCATAGCGATCGGCGTACGTCACGGCCGAAGAGGCATTCTGCGATTCGGTCAGGTCGGCTATGTCGTCGGCGGAATTCACGAGAAACGTTCCGCCCGACAGGCTGACCTTCGCGGTTTGCTTCAGGGCAACGACCTTGTAGGAGTCGGCGCAATCGAAGGTTCCTCCGGAGACGGCTGCCGATGCGGTGTCGCCGAGAATCATGGCGTTGCCCTTGCCGGAAACGACGTCCCCGCCCTTGACGGTGACAGAGGCGGTGCCGGAGGCCTTGATGGCGGGCTCGCCTTCCACCCTGCCGCTCTCGACGGTTATTTTGGAGAAGCCGTCTGCCAGAACGGCGGTGCCGGACGTTGTTATGGTGCCGCCGGAAACAACGACTTCGCCCGATCCGGTTGCGGCGACGGCGCCGGTCGCGGCCTTCTGGGTGGCGGTGAGCGTGGCGCCGCCGATGGTGGTCTTCGAGCCGTCCCGACCCATGACCGCAACGTTTGGGCCGGTAATGGTGCCGCCGGAAATGGTCAGTTTGTTGGAATTGTCGATGGCGGGGTGGTTCGTGGAGTAGGACTTGATCGACCCGTCTTTTATGTCCAGCGTTCCCGCATTGCTGATCGCCGAGACGTAGCTCGAGCTGATCTCGCCTCCGTATACGGTGAGCTTGCCCGAGGAGGAAACGGAGATGGCGGGATTGCTGTCGGTGCAGTACACGCGCCCGCCGCCACGGCTGTCTTTCAGCGACGCATACTTGCTCTCGATCGTGAGGGGCACGTCGCTGGTGCTGACGCCTTTCCCGTTCAAGTCGACGGTGACTTTCTTGTTCTCGGGAATGGTCATGCCTTCGTAGACGGTTTCGTTGAGCGTGACGACGTAGGCCTCTTTGCTGTTCTTGTAGTCGTAGTCCGCGACGTCCGCCATCGCCGCTGCGAAGCTGTCGTAGCTTTTCGCTTCGCCGTCGCCCTGCTGCATGGTCAGCGCGCCTGCGGCGGCGGGGGCGGGGCTGGCAAGAGGGGCGTTTGGCGCGGCGTTGCCGAGTTCGGTTGCCAAGGGAGCGCCGGCATTCTCCGATCCGGCGTCGGAAGCGCTTCCCTGGGCTTTCTGGTCGGCCGAATCATCCGAGGAATCCTGCTGATCCGCGCTGGAATCGGCAGGCCCCTCCGAAGCGTCTGGCGCATTGCCCGATTCCTCCGATGTGCCGGGCGCTCCCTCGTCGGAACCGTCGGCATATGCATGCAGAGGAATGCACATGGCGGTGGCCAGCATGACGGCGAGCGTCAAGTGCGCCGCGCTCGAGAAGTGCGGTATCGATCGCATGTTTGAAACCTCCTCTAACAACAACCCGTTCGTCGTGCTACCGGCCCAAGGCCTCGCGGAACCTGCGCAGGGCCTTGCCATGCACAGGCGCGATCGAAGCCTTGGGCCCGCCGCGCAGCGGCGGATGCCCTCCTTGCCATGCCGACAGAGCAACGGGGCAGGTCTTTCGGCTTGCATCGCCGACAGGGCGCCGGCTTTCCTGCCGGCTTGCCTCGCCGACGCGTTCGGCCTTCTTGTCGTCTCGTCGTGCCGACGCAGGCCGAACCTTTGCGCCTGTTCAAATGGCTTTGTGGGCATATACGACTTAATTATAGGCATTGCGCGGGCGAGGCGAAAGCGGTTTTTGCGCCAAAGAAGCGATGTTTTCCGTGGCCCTGTTTTCTGTGGCGGCCCTTGTCGGGCTAGGCGGGCTGGGCGGTCGGGCCGAGCCGCCGATCCGTCGGGCTGGGGCCACAGCGGCGCGCTGGGGCTGGATTGGCCAGGCCGCCCTGCCGGGCCGGAACCGCGACGCCGCGCCGCCGCAGGTCGGCGGGCAGGCGCCCTTCTTGGCGGGCGTCCCTCCTTTCTAACTATTTTCAAATAGCTATAATATGGGCGGAAGGAAAAGGCGGAAGGAAAACCAAGAAGGAAGAGGAGCCATGAACCTGCGCATTTAAGACGCGCGCTTGGACGCGCTTGTGACCGAAGACGTGCCGTACATCGACCTGACGTGCGAGATTCTGGGGATTGACGACCAGTCGGGTCAGATGGAGTACTTCACGCGCGAGGACTGCGTGCTGGCCGGCACCGAGGTGGCCCTGCGCATCATGGCGAAGCTTGGCTGCGAGGTGGTGCAGTCCGTGCCCAGCGGGCAGTGCGTGGAAGCGGGCGGCACGTTCATGACCGTGCGCGGCCGCGCGGCCGATTTGCATGCGGCGTGGAAGGTGTGCCTGAACGTGTTCGACCACTGCTCGGCGGTGGCCACGAAGACGCGCGCCATGGTGGACGCGGCCCACGCGCAAAACCCGCATTGCGAGGTGCTGACCACGCGCAAGAGCATGCCTGGCGCGAAGGATCTGCTCACGCTTGCCGTCATGGCGGGCGGCGCGTTCCCGCACCGGCTGGGGCTTTCCGAGACGGTGCTGGTGTTCGACCATCACCTGACGCTCTTCGGTGGGTTCGACGCGTTCGTGGACCGGTTGCCCGACATCCGCAGCCGCTGCATCGAGAAGAAGCTGTTCGTCGAAGCCGGCGCCGAGCGCGCCCGCGTGCTGGCGCGCGCCGGGGTAGACGGCATTCAGATGGACAAGGTGCCGCCGGAGGAGCTTGCGCCGCTGGTGAAGGAATTGCAGGCCATCGACCCGCGCATTATGCTCATCGCGGCGGGCGGCGTCAATCCGCAGAATGCCGGCGCCTACGCGGCAACCGGCGTGGACGGGCTGGCGACCACGGCGCCGTTTTCGGCGAAGCCGCTCGACATGAGCGTGCGCATGAGCGCTCGGTAAGGCTCGCGTCTATCCGGCGGCGATGGCGGGCGGGCCCGGTTTCGGCGGCCATGCCGCATGCGACGGCCCGTGCCGGCATGCGGGCCGGGCCTTCCCCTGGCGCATCGTGACGGTTGCGATTCGGCAAGAGCAGCCTATGTGGCAAAGGCCTATGCGGCAAAGAAAGGCCCGCGGCGTCGAACCCCTCCTCGCCTCGCCCGTTCTGGCGTCGACCGTGCCCCCTGCGGTCGGCGCTTTCTTTTCGGCCTGGCGTTCGCTCCTTAAAAACCCACACGTGGGCGGTGCGAAACCTGATTGTTCTTGAAAACCGCTGGTGGTTATGATGAATCCTGTGCACCGTTGCTCGCCGGTGTTCATTGGAACAATCTTACGTGGATTGCAAATCGTGGGGCACCTGGCTATTCCGCTGGAATGTCCTTGGAAGCGGCATACCTCTTTAGGGCATAGGCGTAAGCGGCAGGGCCCATGGCGGCCTTGCACCTCACGATGTCGATGACGGTTCTCTCGGGATCGTATGATCGCACCATATGTCCGCCGGGCGTCTCGAAATCCGCGAGGCCGATGTCGTGCCACCCCGGCGTTACATAGAAGATTCGTGCCTCGCTATCCGCGAGAGACCCCGCGTTGCAGTTGGAATCGACCGTGAGTGTGATGGGGACAGGCTCGCGGTCGGCCATATCGTGAAGGTAGAGAGCCGTGTCTCTTGACATGGCGAAGCCCCGGCGCAGAGGCCGGGGCTTCGTGATCGTCCAAAGCTGCGAGGCTTGCCGTCCTGCCGGCTTGCGCCGTCGAGCGTCGGGGCCGGCCGCCAGGCCGTCCGCGCATGCTATTCGGCGGGCCGCTCGCTTTTCGCGGAGGCTTCCACGTGTGCGATGATCTCGTCCAGCGCGCCGCCGACCTCGTATTCCTCCACCTTGCCGGCATCGCACAGGCGGGCGAAGGCCGGATCGATGGGCAACGTGGCGAAGGCGGGGATGGCATACTTCTCGGCCACGGCCTGTCCTTGCGGCTCGCCGTAGATATAGTGCTTCTTGCCGCATTCGTCGCACACGAAGTAGGCCATGTTCTCCACCAGGCCCACCACGGGCACGTCCAGGTCGTGCGCCAGGTTCACGGCCTTGCCCACGATCATGGCCACCAGCTCCTGCGGCGCCGACACGGTGACGATGCCGTCGACCGGCAGCGACTGGAACACGGTCAGGAACACGTCGGAGGTTCCCGGAGGCATGTCGATGAACAGGTAGTCGATGTCGCCCCAGTTGGTCTCGCTCCAGAACTGGCGGATGGCGTTGGACACCACCGGGCCGCGCCAGGCCACCGGGATGTCGTCCTGGGGAAGCATGAGGTTCACGGACATGACCTTGATGCCGCTTTGCGTGGATGCGGGCAGGATGCCGTCCGCATCGGCCGAAAGCGGGTTGGTGATGCCGAAGGTCTTGGGGATGGACGGGCCGGTCACGTCGGCGTCCAGGATGCCCACCTTGAAGCCGCGCTTCTGCATCTGGCTGGCCAAGAGGCTGGTCACCAGCGACTTGCCGACGCCGCCTTTGCCGGACACCACGCCGATGACGTGCTTGATGCTGCTGCGTGCGTTCGTGTCAAGGGTGGACGGCCCCTGCGACTCCGTGCGGTCGCCGCAGCCGGACACGCCGCAGCTGCCGCACTCGTGCGAGCATTCTTCTTCTGCCATAGCTCCTTCTTTCTCGTCGATGACCCGCCTTTTCTCGTCGGTTTTCCCCAAGGCGGGCGTCCTCGTCTGTGTCTAGGCGGCATCATAGCACAACCTGAGGGGCGCGGTGCGGGATGCAGGGGCGAAGTGCGTCGCGCTTTCTGTATGAAACGCGATTGCCGTTCTTGCTTGCGCGAGGAATCACCCTGGCGGCGGGATGCGGAGTCCGTGGCTCGGTGCTACCGTCCTTCATGGCATGCGAACGGAATGCGTGTCGTGTGTGCCCGACGATGGGGGTGCCTATGCCTGGTGGATGTTGGATATGCAATCCGATGTGCGGAAGATGCCGTCCTCCCGCATATCGTTCGTGCACATGTGCCATTTGTGGGATGCTGAACATATTTCCCCGTCAGGACGTCGTGCGGAAGGAAGGGCTTTTCTGCAAGCGGTGTGGTGCCGACTTGGCGTCGGAAGTGGTGCCAAAGGTTGTCCGTTGCAAGTATAGCGGGCTGGTTTGCGCCTATCCTTGCGGCAATTCGACGTCGTCCCATCGAGAGTTCGGGAATGCCGTATGCGAGATGAACACCCCGCCTGATCCGGAGTGGGTGCAGGATCACCCTGCCCTGGCGTCCTATGTGAAAGGACATTCGGAACCACATCGGACATCCTGACGTTCGACGTTCGCCTCCTTCCTGCGGAGGTTGCGCCGACAATCTTTGCGAAAGCCGGGCTTTGCCCGGCTTTCGTTGCTTTTCTATGCAGGGGCTGCTGGGATTGCGACCGGGGCGGTCGTTCCTTTCCTCGTCATGTCGCAACATGGGCGCGCCTTGAGGCGGGGCCTTTCTTCGGCTTATGCGACGCTTCACGCTTCATGCCTTGGCCCTTCTTCCGCAATGCAGGAGCGACGAGCGAGCGCCGCACATCGTGTGGATGGCCGAAATGCAGGGCCGACGTGGAGCGAAGCCTTTCCATATTGATGTTCGCCTGCGCGCATGTGACGGTCGCCATGTCTCTATGGTTCGGAGTATGACTCGCTTCTGCGACGCCCCCGCTTTCTATGCCACAGGGGATGAAAGCTGTGCTCGAAGAGGGCATTTAGTTCTTGGCGGTGGAAGTTGGTCGTTTGCCGTGATGCTAGTTTTAATACCGGTTCCGGATGGGCGGGAGGGCGCCGCAATGCAACCCCGCGTATTCGGTGCGTACCTAAACGTCAAGGAAAGGACTCGAATACCATGTGTTTTAGACCACCCTCATTCGACGAGATGATGAAGAAGTGCCCCAGCTGCGGTACGTTCAATCCGCCCGAGTTGGATAAGTGCAAAAAATGCGGAGCCGATCTTCCCGAGGGTGGTGCCGATGGTTCTGCCGCTCCGATGGGTGCCCCTGGCGCTCCGAAGGCCCCTGGCGCCCCGAAGGCCCCTGGCGCCCCGAAGGCCCCTGGCGCCTAGACACCTCGTTGTCTGGACCGCATTTTAGGAACCTGGTTCCTGCCATGGTTCGATCTCTGGGATGTGGTTTTGCTGCGAGTGGTCGTGATCCGATAGATGGCCTTGGCGTCCCTGTCCGACATGCAGGTTGCGTTTGACGCGTGTTTGCATGCCGAGGTGCCAGGCAGTCTATAGATGCAGGTCGTATGAAAGGCGAGGAACAGATGGGAGGGGTTCGCAACAACAAGCAGGGAAGAGATGGTTGGAAAGATTCAGTGAGTGTAAATCAGAACGAAGAGAACAGAGAAAGGGGGACATTTCATGATCAATGAGTTCAACAAGGACCTGTATAAAACGGATTGGCGATGGTTCGAGGACGGTTATGAGGTGACTCGTACCTCCGTCTGGACAGGCCCCGGCTGCCATAACGGCTGCGGCGTTCTTGCCTATGTCAAAGACGGCAAGCTCGAGCGCGTGGAGGGAGACCCGAACTTCGCCTACAACGAAGGCCGTCTATGCCTCCGCTGCCTCAACATGGTCGAGGAGATCTATAACCATGACCGCCTCAAGTGGCCGCTGCTCCTTGATGGTGAAAAAGGCTCCAACAAGTGGAAGCGCGTAACTTGGGACGAAGCTCTCGACTTCATAGAAGATGCCTTTGCCGACGTGTGCGACATCATTCGCAATGAGTACGGTGGAATCGGGCCCGAGGGCGTGGTGGCCCTTTCCGGCACCGGCCGCAACGCCATGTGGCAGGGTGCCATGGTGCTGCGCACTGCCTTTGGTTCGCCGAACATGTCCTTTGGCTTCCTTTCGGCCGACTCCTGCTATCAGCCGCGCATGACCGCCAACCTTCTTCAGGAAGGCGACTGCTGGATCCTCGACAATGCCCAGCTGCATCCCGACCGTTACAACAATGCGGAATGGGTGAAGCCGGAAGTCGTCATCGTGTGGGCCAATCAGCCCCTGGCCTCGAATCCCGACGGATTCATGGGTCACTGGCTCATCGACCTTATGCGCATGGGCACCAAGTTCATCGTGGTCGATCCGGCCCTGACCTGGCTGGCTTCCAAGGCCGATATCTGGCTTCAGGTGCGTCCCGGCACCGACTGCGCGCTTGCCCTTGGCATGCTCAACGTCATCATCAACGAGGATCTCTACGACCACGAGTGGACCGAGACCTGGACTTACGGCTTCGAGTCGCTGGTCGAGCGTGTGGCCGAGTATCCCACCGACAAAGTGGCCGACATCTGCTGGGTTGAAGAGCAGGACATCATCGACGCCGCGCGCATGTACGCCACGGCCAAGCCTGCGGCTGTGCAGTGGGGCCTTGCCATCGACATGCAGATTTCTGCCATGGAGGCCTCCAACGCCATTGACGACATGGTGGCCATTTGCGGCAACCTGGACGTTCCCGGCGGCAACGTGCTCGTGCGCTACGCTTACAATTCTTCCAAGAAATACGGGGCGGGCCTCGAGTTCATCTCTCCCGAAATGCTCGACCGCCGCATTGGCACCAGCCAGTCGCCCATCCACAAGGCCGGCTACACGCCCTTTATTCCGCCCGATCTCTTGCTTGAGGCTATGGAGACCGGCGTTCCCTACCGTCCCCAGCTTATCTGGGTCGAGCAGACCAATCCCATTGCCAACATGGCTGGCGACGCCCCGCGTGTGTACAAGGCGTGGAAGAAGGTCAAGTACACGGTCGTGGCCGACTACTATCTGACGCCTACCGCCGTCGCCTTCGCCGACTGCGTGCTTCCGATGGCCATGTCCATCGAACGCGACTCTTACCGCTCCTGGTGGCAGCCGCTGCGCACCATCACCGCCGCTGCGGGCCGCTATTACGAGTGCAAGAGCGACGAAGAGCTTGTCATGGCCATGGGCAAGCGCTTCAACCCTGAATTCTACAACCAGTTCGAGACCACCGAGGACTTCCTTACTTGGATGATCCAAGACGAGGGCAACGGCGTCGACTACACCTTCGAGGAACTTACTCACAAGGTGTATGACTGGTGGGATTTCAACGAGACTTACCGCAAGTACGAGAAGGGCTTGTTGCGCGAGGACGGCAACCCCGGTTTCGTGACTGCCACCGGCCTGTTCGAAATCTACTCGCCGCTCTTCGACGTGTGGGGTTTCGATCCGTTGCCGCATCACATGGAGCCTTACGAGTCTCCCTATCGTACTCCCGAGCTGTACAAGGAGTATCCGCTCATCTACACCTCTGGCCATCGTCATATCGGGCTGTTCCATTCCGAACACCGTCAGCTGCCGCATATGCGCCAGTTCCATCCCACGGCTATTGCCGACCTGTCTCCCGAGCTTGCCGAAAAGCTCGGCGTGCTCGAAGGCGACTGGGTGTGGTTCGAGAACCCGCGCGGCAAATGCAAGCAGCAGGTTCATATTGCCCCCGGCCTCATGCCCAATCTCGTGCGTGCCCGCCATGGTTGGTGGTTCCCCGAGGAAGAAGCGGCCGAGCCTCATCTGTACGGCGTGTTCAATTGCAACGCCAACAACCTGACGACCATGGGCGTGTACGGACCGACCCACTACGGAGCTCCTTACAAGAGCACCCTTTGCAAGTGCTATCCGGTGACTCCGGAGAACGACTGCGACGTTTCCTCGGTTATCACGACGGAACCGCTTACCGGCTATCACTTTACGCGCTATGAGGGGGAATAAGACATGCCTACTGCTGAAGAAATGGGACGCGGCTTCGATGCTGTGCGGTTCTGGGCCGATTTCACCGATGCCAACGCGAAGCCTGTCGAACATGGCCTGCTCATAGACTTCGAATACTGTACCAATTGCCATTCCTGCGAGGTCGCATGCCAGATGCATCTGAACCTAGCCGCAGGTCAATGGGGCGTCAAGGTGCTGGAGTACGGCCCCGTGAAGAACGTCAAGGGCGATTGGGAGTGGAGCTATGTCCCCATGCCCACCGATCTGTGCGACGGTTGTGCGGACCGCACCGCCCAGGGTCGCCTTCCCATGTGCGTGCATCATTGCCAGTCTGGCGTCATGTATTACGGCACCATGGAAGAACTGGCGAAGAAGGCTGCCGAAAAGCCGAAGATGGTCTTGTTCTCGTTGAACGAAGGCTAGGCCTCGGCTTTGCGGGATATCTGTAAGCGAAGGACGAGTCTTTAAGGAGGGACTATGTCTCAGCAAATGAAAGGTGGCTTTCGTCCGCCCCCGATTGGCAACATCTTGTGGAAATGCCCGGAATGCAACACGTTCAACGCCGCCGACGCGCCCGTGTGCAAGAAGTGCGGTGCGGCCAAGGTGATCACGGAGGACATCGCCGGGGCTACCTACAAGCCAATCGATGAGTCCGAGCGTCGTAATCAGGATCAGAAGTTCAAAAAATAGCGATGCTCTTTGGAGGGAGGTTCGGCATCCGTGCTGCAAAGGGAGCGACCTCCCTCCTTCTTCTGTATGGGTTGCATGCTGCGCAAAGGAATCTGTTGAATCCCAGGTTCTGTTTCATAGTTCATAGGGGTTGAGGATGTTTCAAGGAGCGGATTATGAGTGAAGCCGTCAAACCGTCTGGGAAGTTCACGATTTCCCAGGCAATCGACTCCCTCGGAGTCAGCAAGTTTACCATATCAATTTTCTTTCTTGTTGGCATAGCGATGATGTTCGATGGTTACGACTACATGATCATTTCCTATACCAACACTCAGATCATGCAGGAGTTTTTCGGCCCTGCGGGCAATGATGCCCTCAAGGGCGCACTGTCGTCCTGGTCGACCATCGGCATTGTGGTGGGCTCGTTTGCGGCCGGCCCGCTGTCTGACAGGTTTGGCCGCCGCAAGATCCTGACCTTCGGCACGTTCATGTACGGCTTGCTCACCATTCCGTGCATCTTCGCGCCGAACTACGAGATCTTCGCGACCTTCCGCGTGATTGCCGGTCTGTTTTTGGGCGTGTGCACGCCGATCGTCACCACGCTGTTCACGGAGTTCACTCCCACGAAGCAGCGTTCGTTCTTCATCACGTTCGGCATGGCGTGGATGATCGTCGGGTGGGTTGTGGCCGCCCTTGTGGGCACGGTCATGGTTCAGGTCGCTACGTGGCATTGGTGCTACGCCATTGGCGCCTTGCCGGTGGTCTATGCCTTTGTTTTTGGCAAGCTCACGCCGGAATCCGCCCATTGGTGCGCCGTGCATAACGACGTCGACGGCGCGATAAAGACGCTCAAGCGCATCGAGAAGCGTGCGGGAAAGAAGATCCCTTATGACCTCAAGGCCGAGAATCTTCTCGTGCCGCCGGTTTCCGCCAAGTCGAGTCCGGCCGAAGTGTGGAAAGGCAAGTACCTGAGGACCACCGTTGCCTTGACCATCATCTATTTTGCCGGCAACTTCAGCATTTATGGCGTCAATGCCTGGCTGCCGGCCTTGATGCTCGAGGCTACGGGCGGTGCCGTCACTGCATCGTACATGCTTGCCATGGCGCAGAACGCCGCGTCCGTTGTGGCGAACTGCACCACCGGCTTCATCTCGGAGGCCATGGGGCGCAAGCGCAACCTCGTTTTTGGCTATGCCCTTTCGGTGGTTGCCTGTCTCATTGTCTCTCAGGTGGTCAAGCTGCCTGCCGAAACGAGCTTCTGGCCGTATCTGATCGCGTTCGTGTTCATGGGATTCTCTCTGAACTACGCCATCACTGCTGCTCAGCCGATGATGTCCGAGTCCTATCCCACCGAATTCCGCAACTCTGGCGTTGCGACGATCGTCGCGCTGGGAAAGTCCGCCGGCATCTTCTCGCCCATTATTCTTGGTGGCCTGAAGGCCGCTGGCTGGGAGTTTTCTCCGCTCATTATGCTGCTGGCCCTTCCCATGGTATTTGGCTTCCTGGCCACGCTCGTGCTTCCCAAGGGCGCAAAAGGCATGAACATCGACGACATTGCCGACGAGGCTGCCGAAGTCAAGGCGTAAGGCGTTGTTCTGCCGTCTTGCCTTGCCCTGGAAGGTAGACGGAGTTGACGCATGACGGATGATGGGATTCTCGGAAGAGGGTTCCATCATCCAGGCAGCCGCATCGAGCAAGGGGTTCGAAATGAGCGCTATCATCTGCCCGTTTTGTGGCAAGGAATCGGCCTCCGACGATCACTGCACGAAATGCCACACGCGCTTCACCAAGGAAATACGTGCCGCCGCCTTCACGGTCGACAACGATCCGCGCAGCGACTACGTCGGTCCTGTGACCACGAAGGTTGCCAAAGTGATTTGCTGGGTCGTATTGGGATTGCTGTTGGCGGCCTTTGTGCTGGCCACCGAACTCAGCGGCAATGGCGTCACCGGCCATTGACGCTTCGCGGGAAATCGGCGGAAGAGATGGGCCTTGCGGGCGCCATGGTGCCGGGTGGCATCGCATCGTCGGCGTGGCTGCGACTGGGGCGTGCGGTTTTTTGCCCGTTCCGGTAGCAGCCACGCGGCTGTTATCCCCGTCTTGCCCGTTCGTAGTCTTTTATGTCCTGCTTCGTGATGCCCGTGCGTGTTTGAATGCCCTTGATTTCGTTGCCGGAGCGGGTGAAGTCCACGCTCGCGGTTCCACCCAGGATGGCGAGGCCGATGCCGGACGCCATCATGACGGCCCCCGCAGCCATGTTGCCTGTTTCCAAGATTCCACTTGTCTCCAACGCCAGCTTTGCCGTGACGAGCAAGGCGAGGGCGGCGAGGGCGGCCGCGCACTTGATGCAATCCTTGCGACGGTTTGCTCTCAGTCGCGCGATGTCCTCGTACGCCTTGGCTTTGCGTCGGCTTGCGTTCTTGCCCATGGTGTCCTCCTAGGTCAGGGTCATGCGAACTGCTGTCTGGGGCGCCCGTCTGCACGCATGCGGACATGCGCTGCAGATCGCTTGCCGTGCGCCATCCGCAAGAGGCCCATATGAGTGCAGACGAGCGCTCTTGCGGATGGCGCAGGACGGCCTTTCGCGCCCTGCTCAGTCATCGCCGCCGTCCTCTTCGCGATCCTTTTTGCTGCGAATTTCCTCCACCAGGTCAAGTAGTTCCTGCGAGGAGTGCACCTCGAGTTTTCGGTAGATGTTGGCGATGTGGCTTTTGGCGGTGTGAGTGGAAATGACCAGCTTCTTCTGGATATATTCGGTGTTGCGCCCTTTTGCCAGAAGCATGAACACGTCGTTTTCCCTCGGTGACAGCTGATAGAGCTTGGAGATCGTTTCGCAGGCAAGGGCCCAAGGGGATTTCCAGCTGGCAGGCATCTCCCGCATCGGCCGGGCAGGGGAGGAGATGCCCGCCGATTGGGCGGGGGACATGATGACGACGCTCGAAAGAGCAAGGAAGCTGCAGTTCTCGCAGCGGTGCAATTCGGCGGATTCCAGCGTGGAGGCCTCGTTGCTCGATTCGGAGGCGCAAAGCGGCATCAGCATGGTGGCGACGAGGGCCACGACGGAAAAGCTGCAAAGAACGACGATGAGGTCTTCCCAAGCAACGGCGCTGGACGCCAGAACGAGCGCTGATCCGAGAAGAAGGCCGATCGCCATTCCTCCGTATACGATGGGGCGCGTGGAGTCCGTGATGCCCGCAACCACGTTGTCTTCCCTGATGCCGTAGATGAGGGAGCTGAAATCGAAGAGATTGAACCCGGCGAGTATGACGATTTGGGCAACGACGGCGAGAAAAGGATGGGAAAGAGCCAAAGGCAGCGCAAGCGCTCCTGCCACGTATACGACCATGGAGCAGCGGTGGACGAAATTCATGAAGATGATCGAGTTCGCCTGCTTTGGAACGGAATAGATGATGAGGCCTGCAAGCGCTATGCCGAGCAGCACGGCGCCGTTGCTGGAAAACAGCACGGGCACGTTTTCGAGCGTTAATGCGCCTTGCAGCTGGCCGAAGCAGAACGCATACACGGCGCTCGATGCGATCACGATGCGGTTTCTTCGAGCCACAACCCGTTCGATCGCCTCTATGGCGTGTTCGGCCGAGCTTTGCGGCTTGACGGCAAGCTTGCGGTCCTTTGTTCGTGACGCCTTTGCATTGCGTCCAGGATCTTGGGCTTCTGCCGGGGGGGGGGGGCTTGAATGCGCCCGCGTCCTTTGCGGTTTCGGGCCGCGAGGGGTATGCCTTTGCCAGCAAAAGCGCAGATACGACAGGGAGACATGCGGTAATTGCCGGTCCCAAGGGCCACATGGTGAAGCTGACGACCGCAGCGCTCAGCCCGCCTACGATCATGTAAACGCCAAACGAGCGCAAAGGCAAAGGAGAGCGTCGCTTTGCAACGGCGTGGAGCCACAGCGCCATGAGGGCGCTTTCGCAGACGCCGATCATGGCGACGACCGCAAGGCAGGACGCATCGCCTGGCGCGAAGACGACGCAGACCGCATAGAGAGCGGACGTGACGGTGCCTGCCGCTCCGACGAAGGCGGGCAGGGCCTTTCGATGCCGGCGCGCACCTGCCTTGTTCCCGTCTTTTCTCGACAGGAGGAGAATGAGCAGGAATGTGACTGCTATGGAGGAATAAAGCGCGAATTGCCGTTCGAAGGAGTAACCGGCGCCTCGAGAGAGATCGCCGAAAACCGGAGAAAACAGGACAAGGTAATGCCATGCAAGCGTGAGTCCGAACCCCACATCCCCCACCACGTCCATAACTTGGCAAGATTGATTGTCCGGCTGGCTGTTCGCGTGCGTGGCCCTTGGATTGTCCATTGCCCCCCCCCTGAAGCATGATGGGTTTCGGAAAAATCTGACCGTGCCAATCATTCTATCGCATGCATCGAACTAGGCTTATGGCTCCAGGTATGATTTGCCGTCCTAATGGTACCGAACGCCCCATCTTCCGAAGGGGGCGTTCGGTACCATGAGATGAAAGCAAACCACGGCAGGAATGGAAAGAAAGCCTGCGAATTCCACTTCCGTCCCATTGCGGCGCATATGCCGAAAAGGCGGCTTGCTGGGGGTCTTGCAGGATGTTTCGGCAGGTCGAGAGGAGAAACATGTCTGATAACAGCACCGTGTTGCAGCTTTCGCTCGAGGACTTCTCTTTGAGCGACTACGACAACGTGAGGATAACCCTTCCGGAGAAGCCAAGCATAAGCAGCGAAGACGTTGACGCGCAGCTCTTCGGTTTCGTATTGAGTACCGGAAGGTCCGTGAATTCCATCGACGATCTCGACGACGAATGGGTCAAGGGCAACTTCGAGGGCCTTTCCACCATCGAGGATGTGCGGCAGGCCATCGTGGACGATTACGAGAGGAACCTGGAACTCGAGTACAGCGACATGAAGTACCGGGCATGTTGCGACGCTTTGGTCGAGCGGCTCCAGGGCGAAGTGGACGAGGCCGTGGTTGCAAGCAACGTGGAGAGCATGCGCCAGACGAACCAGGCGCGTCTCGAGGCCATGCACATGTCGTTCGAGCAGTATCTGCGCGACGAGTCCATGACTCCCGACCAGTACGAAGAGAAGCTCGCGCAGGAGACGTTGTATCTGCTGCGCTTGAACATGGCGCTCGACCTTCTTGCCCCGGTTCTTGGGATACAGGTTGGGAACCATGAAATCACCGAGTATCTTTCTTCTCCCAATCCACAGAAGTTTTTGGAGGAGATACGTGAGAAGGGGCAGGTGGAAGCGGCTCGCCAGGCGGCGGTGCGCGTGAAGACGATGCGCCGCGTTATCGACACCGCATACGTCAACGGCGTGATCGAGGGGTCCGCCTCGGCCCACGCCGGATCGAAGGGCTCGCTTGGCGAATGCCCCGACGAGGTGCCTGCGCCCGGGCCTTTGCCTGCGCCCGTCATCCGCGATGCGCATCAATGTTCGGCTTCCGGCTCGGCGGGGGAAGACGAATGAAAGTCGAAAAAGCTCGGGAAAAGGACGGCAAGCTCGAACTGCTCGTGGAGCTTTCCGTCGCAGAGACGGAAGAGGAATTGCAGAACGCCGCGATGGCGGTCGTGGCCCGCAACGGCTATGGTGCCGACCGTGCGGACTACGAGACCCCGCTCGAGTGCGTGCGTGTCCGCATGGGTCTCGTCGAGGCGTCGTTCGTGCTCGACGAGGAGATCATGCGCCGCCGTGCGCCTTTCGCCCTTTCGGCCGTGCGCGTCGATACGGTGGGCGCGCCCGTGTATCGGTGCTCCGAGCATGCAGCCGAAGGCAAGCCTTTCGGCTACCAGCTTGTATGTGTCCCGGTTCCCCGGTTCGAGTTGGAAAGCTACGATCCGGTGACCATCACCGTTCCTTTCGAAGCGGTGAAAGAAGACGAGGTGGAGGCCGAACTCGCGCGCATGGCCGAAACGGTCCTCGTTCCCGTCACCGACGCCTCTCATGACGTGGTGTCCAGGGGCGACAAGGTGGAACTCGCGATGGAGACCACCCAAGACGGGCATCGCGTTCCTGCGCTTTGCACCGAAGGACGGGAGTACTCCACAGGAACCTTCGCCATGCCCGACGATTTCGACGCCGGGGTGATTGGAATGAAGGTGGGGCAGACCAAGGTCATCGGGTTCGAGGGGCCGCGCCTCGAACTCGACGAAGCCGGCAAGCCCATCATGGAAAAGTTCGAGTCCGTGGTCACTGTCAAGCGCATTGTGGGATCCAAGACCGCGACCATGGACGACGAATGGGCGCGAACGGTCAAGCCCGGCATCGAGTCCTTGGACGACCTGCGTGCGGACGTGCGCGAACGCGTTCGGCAGCGTCACGAGGCCGATTTCATGCATGCGGCGGAGATTCTTGCGGGCAACGAACTTGCGAAACGCCTCAAGGGCAAGATAAGCGATCTGGTGTATGGCGTTGCCTTGAAGGAGGCAAGAGGCAACCTTCAAGACCAGCTGCGCAACGACAACCTCACGCTCGACGCCTTCCTAGCTGCTCAGGATATGACCCGGGAACAGCTTGACCAGGCATTGCTCATGCAGGTTCGCTCCCAGCTCACCCGGCAGTTGGCCTTGAACGCATTCGCCGACCATTGCGGGCTCAACGTCTTCGACGAGGATCTCGAAGCGTTCTTCGAGGCCGTGGCGCCCGGCAAGGCGAATGCCGCCCACCAGGACTTCCTACGTGACGGGCGCATGCACGCGGCCCGTTGTGCGGCCAGGCGCCTCAAGGCGGCTCGGCTTGCCGTCGAGCAGGCCGAGATCATCCGGCAGGGTGCATAAGGAGAGAACAGGAGGCGTTCCGTGCAGGAATTCAGGACGGAGAGCAAGAAGATCCTCGATCTGGTGGTCAATTCCATCTACTCCACCAAAGAGGTGTTCCTTCGCGAGCTGATCTCGAACGCATCGGACGCGCTCGACAAGGTGGCGCTCGAGATTTCGGCGGGACGTCTTGAGGCCGATCAGGCGGGCGAGCTTGCCATCGAGCTGGATTTCGACGTTGCTGAGCGCACCATAACGGTGAGCGACAACGGCATTGGGATGGATGCCGAGGCGCTCGAACGCGATTTGGGCACTATAGCCCATTCGTCGAGCTTGGAAGCCAAACTTTCCGAAGGGCTTCAAGACAGCGAGGTTGATATCATCGGGCAGTTCGGCGTCGGCTTCTATTCCGGGTTCATGGTGGCCGATGAAATAGTCGTCGTCTCGCGGGCGCTGGGCTGCGACGCGGCGTTCGAGTGGAGAAGCGACGGGGTCGAGGGCTTCTCCGTGAGCCCTTCGCAGCGGGATGGGCGCGGAACCGACGTGGTGCTGCACCTGCGCCCTGATGACGCCTCGTGCGACTATGGCAAGTTTCTCAGCCGCCCCGCTCTCGAGGAGCTGGTGCGTCGTTACAGCAACTACGTGCGCTATCCTATCTATCTTCGGACCACGGGCCTGCGCGAGGTGGAGCCACCCGAGGGTTCCCGGCTTCAAGAACCTCGGTTCGAAGAGTACTCGCAGCGCCATGTCCTCAACTCCATGGTTCCCATTTGGGCGAAGCCGCGCGCCGAGGTGTCTCAGGCCGAATACGACGCCTTCTACGCGGAGGAGTTCCAGGATTCCCATCGGCCTTTGCGCACCATTTCCCTTCGTGCGCGGGGGTCGCGCAAGTGCGACGTGCTCCTGTTCATTCCGTCCGAGCCTTCGGGAGACTTCTACAGCCGCGATTACCGCAGGGGCCTTAGGCTCTACAGTTCGGGCGTGCTCATCGACGAGTGCAATCCCGACCTCATAGGCGAGCATTTCGGGTTCGTACGCGGCATCGTGGACAGCCCCGACCTCTCGTTGAACCTCTCGAGGGAGGGCATTCAGTCGGATCCGTTCCTGTCCGACGTTGCCAAACAGATAGACAGGAGGCTGTGCAGCGAGCTTGCCGCGATGCGCGACGAGGAAAGGGACGTCTATGTGGAGTTCTACGGCAACTTCGGACGTATCTTCAAATTCGCCATCTATGCAACGCTCGGGGCGCTCAACGAAAAGCTCGAAGACTACCTCATGTTCTTCACCGCCTTGCGTGACGAGCCTGTGACCTTGCGTGAGTATCGCGACGCCATGCCTGCGCACCAGCCATGCCTGTTTTTTGCGTCTGGCGACGAGGCGGGCAGGCTGGAAGCTTCTCCTGCGGTGAGGTATGCGACGGAGAAGGGGTTCGACGTGTTGCTGTGCTCGGAGAGCGTCGACGAGTTCACTCTCTTGACGTTGCGCAGCTATGACGGCGTGCCTATCAAGAACGTGACGGCCGAGGACGTGCGCCTCGACGATGCTGATGAACGTGCGTTCGTGGAGGCGGCCAACGCGGAAAACGGCGCGCTGTTCTCCGCGTTGGCCGCTGCACTGCCCGAGGACGTGTCGATGGTGTCGGCCACTTCGCTTCTCGAAGCCGAGCCTGCCTGCATAAGGAGCGCTGGGCCGGTGAGCCTGGGCATGGAGAAGTATTTCGAGTCGGCTGGCGACGAAGGGGGCGTGCCACCCATTCGCCATGTTCTCGAACTCAATCCACGTCATCGCATATTCGAAAAGCTGCGCGGGCTTTGGGCGGTTGGAGACAAGGATGCCGTGACCCGCTACGCATGGGTCCTCTACGGGCAGTCGTTGCTTGCAGAGGGCCTCAAGATCAAGGACGTGGGCACCTATGCCCAAGCGGTCTATTCTCTGATGTAGGGGCGGCGGCGTCGACGCCTTGCCGATGCGTGGGCCTCGGCAAGGCGTGGCGGCGGAAAGGACTCTTCCATGCAATACAAAAGCATTGCGTCTTCTGCGGTGTCTCGTTTGGGCATTGGAACCAAGCGGTTTCCCGTCGCGGATACGCTTCATGCGGTTCACCTCGACGAATCTGCTGCGCTCGAGATGGTCGAGCAGGCTCGCCGAGGCGGGATAAGCCTTTTCGACACCTCGTATTCCCACCGGAAAGGAGAGGCCGAGCAATTCTTGGGCTGCGCCTTGGGGGATGCGGTTGGGGAAACGCACGTGACGACGAGCTTCTTCGAGATGGTGGATCCGCGCTACGAATATGTGTTTCAGAAGCAGATGAAGAAGCTCGGTCGTCCGTGCATAGACTTCTACCACATAGAGGAAGTATGCGACCTCAACTACCGACGCGACGTCGATTCCGGCGCGGTGGACTTCCTGTTTGGGAGGAAGGAGGCGGGCGAAATAGGCGCTCTGGGGTTTTCCAGCCAGCTGAACGCCGACAACCTGCGCCTTTATTTGGGCCTGTATCCCTGGGATTTCGTGCGCATGAGAATCAACTACGTCGACTGGTTCACTTCTGGCGTGCAGGAATGCTTTTCTGTCGTCCGCGAGGCAGGATTGCCCGTCATTGCCCATGGGACTCTTCGGCTCGGCCCGACGTCGCGCCTGAGGCCGCAGGCGCTTGCCGCCTTGAACGAGGCCGCGCCGGGACGTTCCATGGTCGATTGGGGGCTTCGTTTCGCTAAGTCGATCGAGGGGGTGGCGTCGGTCGTCTGCAACGCCCGCACGTCCACCCAGGTAGCGGAGGCCGTTTCGGTGTTTGCCGACGACGCGGTGCTGGATGCAGGCGAGTTCGAGGTCTTGGCCGAAGTGGCGCGCATGCAGAGGGCGCGGCCAAGTCGGTAATGCCGCGGGTGCACTGAAAGGGCGGGTGCAGAGTCATGGGCTGGAATCGGGTACAGATCACTCGTGCGGCGAAGGTGGGCGCCGCGGCCGACTATGCCGCTTTCGAAGCCATCGGCCTTTCCGAAATGGAACATGCTCGCGTGTTGGACGTGGGGTGCTTCGATGGGTTCAACACGGTTCTCAAGTTCGCTCCTTATTCCGGCATCGCGTGCGTGAAGGGCATCGATCCCTGCGAGGAGGCCGTCGATCGGGCGCGGCGCGCCTGCGACGATCCGCGTTTCTCGTGGCAAGTGTGCTCCCTGCAGGACTATGACGATGCGGACGGGCCTTTCGACGTGGTGTACTTCTCGCATGTGCTCCAACATCTGCCTGACAAGGAGGAGGCCCTGCTTACGGCCTATGATCTGCTGACGCCGGGAGGATTTGTGGTTGTGAAGACCGTCGACGACGGCGCGAAGGCGTCCTGGCCCGATCCGGACCGGCTGATGAGCCAGGTGCTTGCCCTCTACGACGAAGCGGTGCGCCCTTATGTGGCCCACACCGCGCATACCGATCGCTATCTGGGCATGCGCTGTGGCAGGATGTTGTCGGACGCCGGCTTTTCCGATGTGGGGATGACGGCGAAGCATGCCACCACGGTGGGAATGGACGCGATGGCGCGCAGGGAGTTCTTCGAGCGCATGGTGTACTTCAGGCGTCACGTGCCGGAACAGTCGGGCATTGCGGCCCAGCGTCGCATGGACGAGCTGATCGGCCTTTGGGGCGCCCTTTTCGAAAGGGACGACTACTATTTCGATTCGCCCACGTTCGCGGTTTGGGGCCGCAGGCCGTTCGAAGGCGAGGCGCTTCCGTCTGCTGCGCGTCCGGCGAAACCGGCGCAAGACGGCGTTTGGACGCTCTCTGCCATGACCGAAGACGACCTGTCTGACGTGATGTCCATCGAGTCGCGCGCGTTCCCCGAGCCTTGGGCGCCTGTGGCGTTCGCCATGGAACTGCGCCACAACCGCGACGCCTCCTATGTGGTGGCTCGGGATGAGCGTTGCGGGGACGCCGTTGTGGGATACGTGGGTTGGTGGCTTCAGGGCGAACGCGCGGTCGTCACGCGCATAGCCGTGCGCCAAGACCGCCGCCGCCAAGGCCTAGGACGCGTTCTGCTGCGGTTTGCCTGCCTGCAGGCAGGCAAAAGAGGCGCCACCTCCATGGAACTCACGGTGCGCAGCACCAATGCCGGGGCTAGGGCGCTCTACCGTACGCTTGGCTTTTTCGAGGCCGACCGCCTTTGCGGCTACTATGCTCGGCCTGCCGACGACGGGGTCGTCATGGTGAAGGAGCTCGAGGGCCGCATTGGCGGCCCCCTGTGCCGCTGATTGCTCCTGTTGCCGATTGTTTTCGGCAACAGGAGCTTGC
Source organism: uncultured Gordonibacter sp. (assembly GCA_904420575.1). GTDB lineage: Bacteria > Actinomycetota > Coriobacteriia > Coriobacteriales > Eggerthellaceae > CAJFUR01. Next base: position 2,666 of record CAJFVW010000082.1, on the reverse strand, counting down.
CGACCGTTTTCGCTGTCGGCAGCTTCTCCTACCGGTCGCTTTCGACCGTCTCTTCCCGACGTCGAAGGTCGAGGGCGCGCATGTCTGCATTCCACATTTTCGAGAAGGGAACGACGTCGAGCAAAGCCAAGATCGACAGCACGAACAGCACCACGAAGATCGTCAGGCGAGCCTCGCCGCCCACAACGGTCTGCACGATCACGTTGAGAACCGATCCCCATACGATGGCGAAGTTGGCAAGCGACAGGTTCAGGGGGTAGCTCTTCGAACCGAACCTCTGGCGCGACATCGCCGAAGCCACTACAGGCACGCCTCCGTAACAGAAGCCGCAGCAGATGGCTCCCACCACATAGAGGGCGGAGACTCCCATGGAGAAGGCGCCGATGATGCAGACCGTCGCACAAACGCCGACGATTCCGTCAACGAGCATGGTGACTTTCACGTTCGTCTTGTCGTATATCGTGCCCACGAGGACGCGGCCGAAGCCGTTGAAGGTGGAAACGATGCCCACGAGAAGCGTGGCGAAGGCCGCGTCGAAGCCCACGAGCTGGGCATCGGAGGCGCAGTTGCCGATGGTGGCCAGCCCGATGGCGATGACGATGGTGGCCCACACCCAGTACACGTAGAAGGTCGGCGTTTTGAGCGGGGCGTCGCGCTCGGCCGGGTCGGCGACGACGTTTGCCGCGACGGCGGATCCCGGGCACATGCGCGCCACGATGTCGGCGGGCGGCCGAGAAAGTGCGAACGCGAGCGCGCACACCACCACGAACGTGAGCACGCCAAGCACGGCGAGCACGGGAGAGAGCCCTGCGGCGGGCACCAGGCTCAAGGCGATGTTTCCCAAAACGAGCGCAGACACGCCGAAGCCCATCATGAGCACGCCCGAAGAGAACCCTACCTTGTCAGGAAACCACATGTTGGTATTGGCGATGACCGAGTTATAGCCTATGCCGACGCCAAGGCCGGCAACAACGCCGTAGAACAGATAGAGCATGGCGACATTGCCGTATGCGAAGAGGCCTGTGCCCGCAAATCCCACGAGGAACATGACGGCGGCGACGAGCAGGGACGTTCGCAGGCCCATGGCCTTCTCTATCTGGGACCCGACGACTGCGCCGATGCAGAACGTGATCATCATGATGTTGAAGGTAAGCCCCACGGCTTCCTTTTCCAGTTCGAAGTATTGGCTCATGGGCGCTGCGAACATCGAAAAGGCGTAGATAAGCCCCAGAAACAAAAGAGAGAGCGTGGAGAGCGCGAGGTACATCGCGCGTTTGCGTTTGATCTGGGCAACGGAGAGTTCTTCCATGGATCCCCTTTCGTGAGACGAGAAGTGCGGCAATGCGGCGTTTCCGGCGACCCGAGGGCGTCCGCAACGCCTTCAGGCGTCAAACCCATATCGTTTCATTATGGGGTCGGGCAGGATTCGGACGTATGGCCGGGCGGGGTAATGTCGGCCGTTTTCGTACCGTCCGGGTGAGGCGAGCCGACGACTTGGTCGGAGATGCCGACTCTTGTGCGTGGCGCCTTCGGTCGGGTCTGGCGTCGCTGTCCGCAGGCGGCTTTCAGGCGTGCAGCGCGTCAACTCGCCCATGTTGCTTCCTGAATTCTCGCTCGGCCATGAGCTCGCCCTCGTCCGTGAAAAGACCCTTGCCAAATGATGCTCGATCGCCTACTATCGCATAGGATAAGTAGTGGACATAGTCTTATAGTTGATAGTATCCAAGAAGTACGGCAGGCTGTGAGTGCGCGGCAAACCACGGGCGCACGACAGGCCGCGAGCATGCGGCAGGTCATGAGAGCCCGCCGCGCCTGGACGCGGGCGGCAAGATGCGTGCATATTGGGAAAAGGGCTTGCCACCCTATGGGGAACATGAGTACTATGCCTAGGATGTAGCAGGTCCGCCCATCGGCCTCGGGGCGTCGAAGGGCGTTTCATGGGCGCATGCGGCCGCGGCGATGCGGGTCGCAAACGGCAGGACAAGGGAAGGTCGCGGCTTCGGGCGCCGCACGACGGGAAAGGCAAGGAAGGCCATGCTGTTCGCAGACATAAGCATTCTGGACGAGAACTTCGACTACCGGCCCCACCAGTGGGTGGGCGTGACGGAGGGGAAGATCTCCTACGTGGGCGACGTTCCGCCGCAGGACGCGCCTCGCGGCGCCGCTTCCGAAGGAGATCCGAACCATGCGCCCGGAACCGCGGAGCGCCTGTTTGGCGAAACCTACGACGGGACGGGCAAGCTGCTCATGCCGGCGCTGTACAACGCGCACACGCACGCGCCTATGACGCTGCTGCGCGGCTATGCGGAAAACCTGCCCCTGCAGGCATGGCTGAACGACATGGTATGGCCGTTCGAAGCGAAGATGACGGGCGAGGACAACTACTGGGGCACGCTTCTGGCCTGCGCCGAGATGGCGCGCTATGGCACGGTGGGCTTCTCCGACATGTACTACTGCACCGACGAGCGCGTGGCCGCCATCGCGCAGGCGGGCCTGAAGGCCAACCTGTGCGAGGGCTTGCTCGCCTTCGAGCCGAAGCCCTATGCGGAATACCCCATCTGCGCGCAGAACGAGGAATACGTGGCGAAGTACCACGGGGCGGCCGACGGGCGCATCCTCATCGACTACAACATCCATGCGGAATACACCTCGAACCCGCAGACCTG
>CAJFVW010000081.1 GCA_904420575.1 uncultured Gordonibacter sp. | reverse complement strand
TCAAGGAAGAATACCGGGGACTTTCCGAGGGGCTGCGGGCAGAGCGCGCCCACGGCCTGCACAGGTTGCGGGACTGGATCTTTTCCGAAAAGGGCATACGCTACGAAGACCTGCCCGACTTCGAAGCGCTCCAGGCGGACGCCCTCGGCTCATCGAAGCGCCCCTAGGCAGGCACGCCCGTGGCGGCGATCGCCCGCTCCGAGCGTATCCCGCCGCGAGCAGCGAAAAGCCCGGTCAGGCTTTGACCTGGCCGGGCTTTTTTGCCGGAGCGCGCTCAGCGCCGTCTCCCGCGCGTCAGAAAAACGTTTCGGTGCGATGTCCCCATCCCTCAGGCACGACGCCGCTTGCTCTTGTCTTTGGCCAGCTGCATGCCGGCGAAAACAAAGAAGTACACGAAGGGCAGCAGGATGCCGACAGCCATGAGCGGCAGGGCCGCAGGAATCGACGACCAATCGGGAATCGCAAGCGGGCACACGATGCACAGCACCGCAAGCACCAACGCGACCACGATCATGAGCCAGAAGCGCGCGCCGCCGTCGGTTTCGGAATTGCCCAGCTTCGCCTCTTCGGCCGCAAGCTGGTCCATCGTCTTGTTCACCGTTTCCTTGGCGAACAGCACGCAGCACACAAATCCCAACACGAACGGCACGATGAGCACCAGCACCACCATCGACCAGTTGGTGGTTCCCGCAGCCGTCTGGAACAAGGCCATGCCGGCGATTCCACCGAGCACGATGGAGGAAGCCGAACCGCCGAAGCGAGCGAAAGCCTGGCACCACGACACGCCAGTGTTGCGAATGGCGGTCGGGTACGCCTCGGGCATCATGGGCTGCACGGCCGTGATGGCGAAGTTCAGCGCGAAGCCGAACAGCAGCATCAGCCCAATGCACAGCACAAAGCTGTTAGGTGCCACGAACAGCGAGCAGATGACGATGGCCACGATGCAGAACAGCCACGAGAAGCCGAGCGTCCTCTTGCGCCCCACCTTGTCGGACACGAAGCCGACGGAGATGTTGGAGAGGATGGCGCCCACGTTGTTGAGCGTTTGCAACGTAACCGCGTCGGACGCGGAGTAGCCGATGTCGGTGAACCACGCTGGCAACCACGCGTTCATGCCGTACACGCAGAACTGGCCGATGAAGTAAGCGGTCCAGATGGCGGCCGTGGCGACGATGAACTTGCTCGAGAACAGCACCGTGGGGCCCACCTTTTCGGGCTTGGGCGGAACGATCAACAGGTTCGGGTCGTACTCGTGCGAGGTGTGGCGCGTAGCCTGCTCGATCTGGGTCAGGCGCTCGCAAGCCATCTCCTTGTTGCCGGAATTGGCATACCAATGCGGCGTCTCATGCATGCAGAAGATCAGCACGATGCCGTAAACGACCGGCAGCGCACCAATGAGGTAGCACAGGCGCCAGTTGGCGTACATGGTGGCCGTCCCTCCGTCGGCAAGCGCATAGGTCACCTCGTTGCACAGGCCCGGAATGATGGGCGTGGGCGTGTTGCAGATGGGGTTGGCCACAAGGCCGGCCAGAACCCAACCGACCACCATGAAAGCCATGCCGAACGTGACGAACACGCCGCGCTGTTTGGACGGCATGCTCTCGGAGAACACCGTGGTCACCACCGGGATGCAGGATCCCACGCCGAAGCCGGCGATCAGCCGGAACACTGCAAAGAACACGATGTCGTTCGCGAACGCCTGCGGCAGCGTGAACAAGCCGTAGAACATGACCGCGACGACGAGCGTCTTTTTGCGGCCTATCCTGTCGGATATGACGCCTCCCACAGCGCCGCCAAGCACCATGCCGAGCAAACCCCACGTGGTGAGCGATCCCATGAGGGCGCCCGGATTCGGGTTGTCGGGCCAGAACGTGTGCGCCACGAACAGATTCGTCGAATTGATGATCATGAAGTCATAGCCGTCGAAGATCATGGCGAACGCCAGCAAGACGAAAACGACCCAGGTATGCGAGCTTATACCGATGGAATCGATGACTTCCGATACCGTGAATTCCTTCTTGTCCATCAGTTCCCTTTCGATTCTCGCCCGAACCGCCCATTCAGCACCGCTGATCGGAGGCGTGCTGGCCGTTCAGGCTCTCTGAGATTCCCTCCTTTGCGCAGCAGCAAGACCAAAGAGGCCGTTCCGGGAGAACTGCAGCACCTCCGCCATCAGAAAGCGATGCCGGCGGTGCCCGGAGTTCATAGGCGCCCCGCGCGATCCGCATGACCTGTCCAAGAGCGGCGGCCTTCGGAAGAAACGGCTGCGCGCATCCTCCTTTCCGATTCTTTGGGTAACGAAACGGGCGTTCCGACAAAGGGATGCGTATGAGCGGACGCAGCGCCTTCGCGGAAACCCCGCTTTTAAAACATACGAAATCAGGGAAGACAGGTCATCGTCTCGTGGGTACGCTTTATCACACGTGCATCGGCTTCAAGGATCGATTCCCGCCCTGCCTGCCGAAAGCCTTTCGGAAAGCAAGGGACAGGGATGGGGAAGGGGCGGGGCGGCACGGACCGGATCGCAGATGCATGGCCGGGAGCATGAGAAACAGGGCGGCACGGGGCGAACGCACGGGATGTGGCCCAGCAGACGCACAGAACGGGAAAGGCGGCCGACAGGCGAAGGCAAGGTGCGCCGAGAGGGAAAATCACCTTCGCCAAGCATCGGCCTCTCGGTTTGATTTTTGTCGTATCCAGAGTGCTGCAAATTATGTTATCCCTGATCATCTATTTACTTTTACAACCATGCAAAATCGCCGACACCTTGAAGCGAAGGCTGAAAACACTCAAAATGGCCGCATCGCACCATCCGGCCACACCGTACGGATCACCATAGCGCCAGCCAGCACAACCAGCATCACTCAGGGGAAAGCGAGGATATGCCATGGCCTTCCGTCTTCCGCGCATCAGCATCGTGACAAGCGACGAGCAGGGCGCGGCAAACATGGGCGAGCTGAACATGCTTTCGCTTGGGCTCGGCCTCCATCTGGCCTGGATGCAGGCCGCATTCTTCGACTCCACGATGCCGGAAGAAGGGCCGAACGGATCCTTTCCCTTTCTGTTCGTCGTCGCAATGGCGTCTTTCCTGGCAACCCTCCTGTTCGCCGCTTTGACCGACCAGAAGCTCCTGCCCCTCTACACGGCAAGACGGGCCATCTTCCCTGCGGCAGGGTCTGCAGCCTTGGGCTCGGCCCTGCTCGGCTGGAACGCATTCGGCCTTGCAGAGACGCCGGGCATCGCCCTGCCGTCAAGCGCGATGCTTGGCATAGGAGGGGCTCTGATCACGTTGTTCTGGGGTACAGCGTTCTCGCGCCATGACGCTTTGACCATAAGCATGAACGCCTCTTTCGCATGCGCGACCGCCCTCGTCGTCTACACGTGCGCGCTGCAGGCGCTGCCGACTCCGTGGGCGGGCATGGTAGAAACGGCCCTCCCGGCGCTGGGAGCGCCTTTGCTGTGGAAGCTCACCCCTACCAGCTACGCGGTGCGCCACGAGATCCCCATCTTCGACCCGCTGCCCGTCAACAAAGCGTCCTTCGCGGCACGCCTTGCCTTCCCTCTCGTGCTGTTCGGATTCTGCCTGGGAGTGATGGCCATGGCCGCACGCAACGTCCTGACGACGTTCGGGGAAGCCTCTCAAGCACCCGTGCTTCTGGGAGGCGCCGCCATCACCGTGCTCGTGGTGGCCGGCACGACGGCCGCAGACGAAAACGGGCAGTGGGACCTGCCCTTCCGCCTGGCGGTGCCGCTTGCCATGGCGGCGTTGCTTCTTCTCCCTTCCCTTCCCTCCGTCGCGCAGGATCCAGCCGCACCCGCCTCCTTGATACTGGCTGCAGGAATCCTGTGCCTTTCTGCGCTGCTCTGGTCTTTCTTCGGCGACATGGCGCAGCAGTTCCGCCTGTCGCCGCTTTTCCTGTACGGAGCCGGCCAAAGCATGCTGACCCTAGGCGTACTCCTGGGCGTTCTGGCCACAATGAAGCCGGAGGTGCTGGGGGTCGGCCCGCAAGAGGGCGGCATGGCGGCCGTGTCCGCAATGGCGCTGGTCCTGGCCTTTGCCTCCCTCCCCCGCGTGCGCGACGTCAAACGCGCCATCCAGCAGCAAAGCGAACGGACGCACGGCTGGGCAAACCGCGCGCAGCCGGCGGAGATGGCAGGCCGAAGAACGGAAGCGCCCTCGGCCGGGCCGCAAGGCGACGGCCTGTCATCCTGCGACCCAACCTCCGATCGGGCGGCAAGCGACGCACTGGCGATGCAGGAACGTATCGCCGGGGATGGCTCCTGGGAAAACGCCGCCTCCAAGACACCGCAGGACCGAGAAACCGATTCGCGGCGCGAGCGGAGCCGCTTCCGCGAGCAGTGCGAGATCATCGCCAACCGCTATCTGCTTTCCCGCCGAGAAACCGAGGTCATGTTCCTGTTGGCGAAAGGGTGCAACGCCGCGCGCATCCAGGAAAAGCTGTGCATTTCCAAGAGCACGGCCAAAACGCATATATCGCACATCTATCGCAAGCTGGACATCCACACGCAACAAGAACTTCTGCGCATGGTGGACGAGGCGCATGACGGCCGGGACGGCGCAGAGCACTTCGCACCCAAGCGCGACACCATGGCCACAGGGGACAGATGGCAATGACGAAGAAGGCCGGCCGGAAGGACACCATGGGCAAGCACAACGAGGCGCGAAGCAACGACGCGCACCAAAAGACCAGGAGCGGAAAGAAGTTTCGCACGGCGCTCCAGGAGATCGAACGGTTAAAGGCACGGCGAAGGCTCTGCCTGATCAAGGTGCTGGCCTGCGTGGCCATCATCCTCGTGCTGATGTGGCTGAACACGCTGTGGAAAACGGGAGGACAGGAATCTTTCGGCGCTGCAGAAATGGCGGAAAGCGCACTTCTCTGGATTGCCGCCGTGGCGCTTGCCGCCTTCGCCGGCCAAGCAGGCGTCGAGGCCTCGAGGTGCGGGAAGCAGCTAACGGACACCTGCCGCAAGCATGGCATCACCAAGCAAGACATCACCGATTACGAGCGCGGACGGCTCTAGTCGCCAAACGGCCAAGGCGCCCTCTCGCCGAAAGAGGTGCCTTTCCATGGCTCGACCAGGCCCTTGCCAAAAGCATGCGGGAATCCGCCGCGCCCATTCCCGCATGCCCGCCACAAGACCTCGTCACTGATTTATCTTCACGATGGGGGCATAGTCTTTCAGCAGCTTCTTCGTCTGGCCAGTGCGGGCGAACTTGATGTGCAGGGAGTCGCCGTCCACCTTGACGACGCGGCCGCGGCCGAAGGTCTTGTGGTCCACGGTGTCGCCTGCGGCGAACGCCATCTTCGCGGCCGCCTTCTTGCCGGCGTTGGGATTCGCCCCGGAGCCGGAGCCGCCGGAGCCGCCTCGCATCCCGCGGTCGCGGTCGCTGCGGCCTGCCGAGCCGGATGCGCTCGAGCGGCCGAACACGCGGCCGCCGCCCGCTTCCGTGCCGCTGCCGGCAATGCCGCGGCGGCTGCCGCGCTTCTCCCATCCGGTGCCGGAAAAGCCGGCCGACCCCACGCCCGTGGTCGAGCGCAGTTCGGGCGGGATCTCCTGGATGAAGCGCGAGACGGGATTCGCCGACGTCTGCCCGAAGATCTGGCGCTGCTGCGCGCACGTGAGGTACAGCCGCTTGCGCGCACGGGTGATGGCCACGTACGCCAGCCGCCGCTCCTCTTCCACGCTGGCCGCGTCGCCCACGGAATTCATGTGCGGGAACAGCGTTTCTTCCATGCCGGCCACGAACACGCAGTCGAATTCCAGGCCCTTGGACGAGTGCACCGTCATGAGCGTGACCGCGTTGCCGTCCTCGGTC
>CAJFVW010000080.1 GCA_904420575.1 uncultured Gordonibacter sp. | reverse complement strand
TCGTCGCACAACCGCCTGACCGTGGCGCTGTACTGCACCACCGCCCTGCCGGTCATCGTGGCCGTCACGTCCGTGGCCGTGAGCGCCGAAGCCATGACGCAGGAGATGGCGAGCGTGCTGGTGGCCGCGGGCGCCGTCACCGTGTTCCTCATGCCGCTTCTGGCCTCCATCACCTATCGCGTGGCCGACGCGAAGCCCCTCGAGGCCGTCAAGGAGATCCGGCAGAACCCGCGCGACATCGGCGACATCGTGCGGGAGCACATGGCGCTGGAACGCATGCTGGCCCGCCAAGAGGCGGCCGCGCGCCTGGCCGCACGGCACCGGCGGAGCCTGGGGATCGAAGGCGGGGAGGCCCCCTGGGAGGAGCTGGCCGCTTCCCTGCAGCGCACCTCCGCCCGCAAACGGGCGCTCGACGAAGCGCTCGACCTGGCTGCGCAGGAACTGGCCGCCAAGCGGGCCGCCGCAGGAGAGGCCGCGAACAAGGTGGTCGCCGAGGCGATGCTCGACCACACGAACGCCGAGGAATGCGACCTCTACGCGCCGCAAAGCCAGGAGGCTGCGGCGGCAAGGGAAGAACCCGCCGCCGAGAAGTGTGCGGTTGCCGAGGAAGTGCGGACTGCCGGAACGGCCGCCGCCGAAGGGGCTTGGGCCGCTGCCCCGGCCGTTCCGGCGTCCTCGACCATTCCCGAAGCCGTCCACGCTGCTGCCGCCGCAGGCGCCGCGGAACCGGAGGCGAAGGCCGCCGTGCCTGCTGCCGGCTCCAAGCACGGCAGGCGCAACCGGGCCAAGACGCACGAGCAGAAGCGCCGCGAACTCGCCCGACGGCGCGTTCAGCGTCGCGAGGAACGCCGCGACGAGATCCGCCGCCGCGTGGCCGAGCGCGCTGTGCGCGAGTACAACCGCCGCATGGCCGAAATGGGCCGCGACGCCAACCTTGCAGGCGGCGCCTTCCCCGCTTCTAGAGGCCATGCCGAAGGCACACATGCCGCGAACAAGCCGGAGGCGCCGAAAGACGCGCGCACGCCCAAAGACGGCCACGCTCCCGCTCCCTCGCAGGAACCGGAGCAGCGCGACCGCGACCGCTCGGAAGGCGGCACGAAGCACTGACCGGATGCGGCCGCCGCCCCGGCGGCCGCATCCGACAAGCAGCACAGGCCCGCGGCGCGCGGACGCGCACACGTCGCACTGGCGCGCGCGGCCTGCGCAAAGAAAGGAACAGGAGGCCCGCCGTGAAACACCCGCCTGCCACTTCCCTTCGCCCGCACATGCTTGCGGCGACCGCGCTTGCCGCGCTTGCGCTCGCCCTTTTCGGCCTCCTTCTTCCCGGCTGCTCGTCCGACGACCTGCACGACCAGAAACTGACGTTCCACGTGGACGAACAGTCCGTGGAGGCCCTGCACCTGTACTGCTACCCCCGTTTCGCAGGCAGGGAGCACGTCATCGAAGACCAGGAAACCATCCAGTCGGTATTGAAGCTGGTGAACGGCCGGACGTTCTCGGGCACGCAGACGCTCGAATCGTTGCAACCCGAAAATCCCCTTGACGTCGTCGTGGGAGGGTACAGCATCACCGTCTCGTTCGTTGACGCCAGCGACACGGGCGAAAAGACCTTTACGTACGATCCGTCGTTTCCGGGAAACGGCGTCGCTATGATCGAGGACGACCTGATCTACGTCATGGACGACGATCCTGACAAGCTGCTGGCAACGCTCGAGGATTTGGTGGCCAGTTTGGAAAACGGCATCAGGATCGAGGTCTCCGACGACGCGCCCCCGGTGGGCCCGGCAGAGGTGGGCGTCCTCGTGGTTGGAGAAGGCGCCGTGGACTACATGGCGCATCTGGAAGACTGCGGCTATCGGGACCTTGCGACAGGCTATGGATTAGGACATGCCACCACGGTGCGCGTCCGTGACGAGGACCACGTGGGAAACGCCGTTGTCATCGCCCGCGAACTGGGAGTCCGCTACGTATACCTGGGAACCGAAGATACCAACTGGGACGAGTCCAAGGCGATATTCGTGGAACTCGCATCGTACGCCCCGCCCGCTCCATAGAAGCGCGCAGCAGCGGCCAACCGGCGCAACGGCGCCGAGGACAATCGAATCGATGTCGAATACATCGTAGACCAACGAACCGACCCGGCCGCGCGGTTCTAACACAAGGGCCCCGCACGTTGCGGGGCCCTTGGCTTCGATCGGTTTCGTTGCGCGAGGAAGATTACAGCGCGGCCTCGCGGATCTTCTCCAGCAGCTGCTCGGCAGGCCAGGCGCCCAGGTCGCCTTCGTGGCGGTCGCGCACGGAAACGGTGTCGTCCTCGACCTCCTTGTCACCCAGCACCACCATGTACGGCACCTTCTGCGCCTGCGCCTTGGCTATCTTCACGCGCATGGGCTCGTTCTGGTCGTACACCTCGACGCGGCCGCCGGCGGCCTTCAGGCGGCGCGCCAGGTCTTCCGCCGCCTCCTTGTGGCGGTCGGCGATGGGCAGCACGACCACCTGCACCGGCGCCAGCCACAGCGGCAGCGCACCTGCGTAATGCTCGATGAGGATGCCCAGGAAGCGCTCGATGGAGCCGAAGATGGCGCGGTGGAGCATCCAGGGGCGCTCCTCCGTGTTGTCTTCCGTGCGATAGGTCAGCTCGAAGCGCTCCGGCATGTTGAAGTCCACCTGCACGGTGGAGCACTGCCAGGTGCGGCCGATGGCGTCCTTCACCTTG
>CAJFVW010000079.1 GCA_904420575.1 uncultured Gordonibacter sp. | reverse complement strand
GCCGTCCAAGGGCACGTCGTTCAAGGTGGAGGTGTTCATCGAGGCGCTCGACCGCATGAACCTGCTGCGCGACGTGACGGTCATCCTGTCGGAAATGGGCGCCAACGTGCTTTCGTGCACCACCTCGTCGCACCGCGACGGCATGGTGGAGATGCGCTTTTTGTTCCAGGTGTCCGACATTTCCCACATCGACCTGGTGCTGAAGAAGCTGCGCAGCGTCGACGGCGTATTCGACGCCCGCCGCATGGTGGCAGGAAAAGGCTCAAAAAAGAAATGAACCGGCGACGTTCGGCCGGGTTCCGGTACCGCTCAGTCGCTCAGACAGTCCTGAGGTCGCGCGAAAGCCCCACAAGCGCCCGCTCGGGCGCAGAAGACGGTGTGTGAACAGTCCACTGGACTGTTCACCCTGCGGAACTCGCTTGGTGAGCGGTACCGGAGCCCGGCCGTCGCTACCTTTCTTTTTGGAGCCTGAAAAAGAAGGCGAGGTTCTTGCTGAACGGTTTCTTGACCGATTCGTCGGAGGTTGCTTGTTTCATGGTTCGCTTGATGAGCGGCACGGGAGCCCGGCCCTTCAAGCCGTTCCTATTCGACCACTTCGAAGTAATGCGCCGCAGGCATAGGGGAGGTCTTGCCGTCTTCGTTCACCGAGCGAACGAGCATGGTGTAGTGGCCGGCTTCCTCGGGTTTCCACTCGAACGTCCACCATACCCAACGGACCGCATCCGTTCCCTCGGTGTCGTGGCGCCTCCACGTTTCCCCGCCATCCAGGGAAAACTCCACCGCGACGATGCGCTTGTCGTAGTCGTCGGCCCAGCCCTCGAACTTCATGGCCTGGCCCACGTGTCCGACGTATTTCGCACGGCACGACACGTTGGGGCGGTTCGTGAAGTCATGGCCGTCGTCCTGGAAATCGGGAAGGGCCGGCGGCTCGTCTTCGTTGGTGAACGTGATGTCCACGATGTCGCGTATGAAGTATTTCGCGGGGAAGCCGGGAATCCACAGCTGGTTCGAGCAGCCCATGACCAGGGATATGTCTTCGCCGTTCACCTTGTCGGCTATCACGGCGCCTCGCTCGATAAGGAAATCAAGAGGAAATGCCACCTGGGTCCCATCCGATGCCGTGAAGGTTGCGGTATTGCACTCCATGGGTACTGCCTTTCTAGCGTCGTCTCGAAGCAATGGGTGAGAACATATAGTAGCACGGTGCAGCCTGCCGGACGTCGCGTTCCTTCTTGCCCGCATTGGCCAAGCCGCAAAAAGGGAATGCCCCGGCCTGGGAAGCGGGCGCGAGGGCCGGGCGCAGGGGCCTAGGTCTCAAGCGGTTTCGACCCGTCTTTGTCCTGGCCGCTTGCTCGGCGGCCTTGGTTCTTCGAACTTTTCCCCAGATGCTCGACAAACTTCAAGACGGCCGGATCGGCGTCGCTCAAACAGAGGGCAAAGGTCTTCAACGTGATGTCTTCGAACACCAGGTAGCCCAAATCATCCCATATCCATTGAGGGAAGGGGCAGACAAGCTCTCCGCTCAAGAGGTTCTTGCTGGCGGTGACCACCTTGTCGGTGTCGAGGGGTTTCAGGTACGTGGACTTCATGTCTTCGACAAAGCAGAATTGGGGCGAGAATCCGTATCGCTTCAGCAGAATCTCGCTGAAGAGCTGCCTTGCGATCTGTGCGTTTTTGCTCGCGGGTGTAATGAAGGACTTGTCGCGAAAGTCTTGCAGGGACGACGGCCTTGCTTCGGGGCCTTTTTGTACGGAAAAGCCTTCCAGTATGTACGGAAACGCCCCCCCACACCTTGAGGTCCCGCCCTTTGAAAAGCCATATTCCAGGAACTCGCGCATGATACGACGTTGTGACAAACGTACCGAGGCAAATTTGGGATAATGGAAGCCTTGATGGTATTGAACGGTTTCCTGACCGAGGTGGAGGTTGTTGCATGATTCGCAAGTATACGGTTCAAGGTGCGTGCGTGGACGTGGAGTGTTTGGTCATGGGGTTGTTGGAGAACAACGTGTACCTCATTGGCGACGGGACGGCCACGTTCGTGGTGGATCCCACGTGCAACGCGCCTGCCATCCTTGAGGCTCTTGGCGAGCGGAAGCTGGCCGCCATCGTGCTGACGCACCACCATTCCGACCACATGGGTGCCGCGGCCGCACTGCGCGAGGCCACGGGCGCCACGGTCATCGCGTCTTCGGTGGAGGCGCCGCTGGTCGAAAACCCGAAGAAGGTGGGCACGTCCCCCTTGCCGCTGCCCGACGCGTGCCCGGTGGACTACCCCGTGGACGACGGGGACGTGGTGCAGATCGGCAACATGGCGTGGAAGGTGCTGCTCACGCCCGGTCACAGCAAGGGCGGCATGTGCTGGTACATGGTGCCGCAGTTCGGCAACCACGCGGACGGCGCGCCCGTGCTGGTGTCGGGCGACACGCTGTTCGCCGGCACGACGGGCCGCACCGACTTCGAAGGCGGGAGCGTCGAGGACATGCAGGCCTCCATGATCCGTCTGGCCCTGCTGCCGGACGAGACCATCGTGCTGCCCGGCCACAACGGCCTGACCACCATCGGCGCGGAACGCCGCCGCACCTTCGCCCTGTGGGGGAACGAGGAATAAGGTCCCCGTTCCGTCAGCTCCGCATCGCTTCATCTGACGTCAGCGCAGAGGGAAGGGCACGTGCGTCGAGTGCGTGCGGTCTTGGGGAAGGCCCCCTGGGCTGCGCCTGGCCCGACTTTACAGAAATTTTACGCCAGGGGTCGGCCTTCCGCGTGAAAAGGCCATGCAGTGCGCGTTCCTTGGTAAAAAATGCGTTAAACTGAGGGAACGTTCGAGCTTTTGCCTTGTGCGCATTGTCGGAAGGGATGTCGTGACCATAGATTGGGCCGTCTTTCTGGCCGAGCTGGCGTCGAACCCCGTCTTGGTGGCGGTGACCCTGCTCAACATCGGCGTGATCGTGGTGAACGGGGCCACCGATGCGCCCAACGCCATCGCCACGGTGGTCTCCACGCGCGCCATGCGCCCCAAGGCTGCCATTATCATGGCCGCCATCTGCAACTTCCTTGGGCTATTGCTGGTTTCGCTGGTGACGGCGGCCGTCGCTCACACCATCTTCAACATGGTCGACTTCGGGGGCGACGCGCGCCAGGCGCTCATCGCGCTCATGGCCGCCATGATCGCCATCATCGTGTGGGGTGCGGTGGCGTGGTTCTTCGGCATCCCCACCAGCCAAAGCCATTCGCTCAT
>CAJFVW010000078.1 GCA_904420575.1 uncultured Gordonibacter sp. | reverse complement strand
GAGGGGCGCCAGGGACGCAGGCACCTCGCCTGCTTCCAGCTCCTGGATGAGCGCCACGTCGCATCCGCAGCGGTCGGCCAGATCCTGGCTCGTCAGATGGTGCGCCTCGCGCAGCGTGGTGATCTTGTTCCCTAGCCTGTTTTCGCCTGTCGCGTCTTCAGTCATGTTAGGCTCCGATGCTCCGTCGTGTCGAGGGCGTCCGGCCTTGCCGGCTCGGGCGCGTCCTCCCCTCCTGCCTGTGGCTGCCACCCATTATCCGCCGAAACGCGCGGTTTTCATACCGCAAAACCGCCTGCGGAGGAATTGTCCAAGGAATTTGCGGCAACGTAGCGGCGCGGGCCGCCTTCCCCGTCCTCCCGCAGCAGCCGCCCGGTATCCACCAGATGGTTGAGGGCGCTCAGGCCCACGCCCACGATGCACCACCGTTGCGCGGCCGGGATGTCCTCCCAGCGCCCGTGCGGCACGTTCCACGTGACGCCCTTCACGACGTCGATGCCCGTCTGTCGCGGGCGTTTCCGCACCGCGGACACCATCTCGTCCAGGCGCTGGCGGTGATGCTCGGCCAGCCACGCCATACGCTCCCCGAAGTCGCCGCGGATTTCGCCGTGCGAGACCAAGAGCGTCCCGCAGCGCAGGGCCCGCACCTTGTCCAGGCTGTCGAAGTACGCCTGCAGGCCGTCCTCGCCGTCCGGGAACAGCGCGATGCTGGGCGATATGACGAACAGCACGTGGTCGCCGCCGAACAGGATGCCGGCATCCGGCTGGAAGAGCGACAGGTGCCCCGGCGTGTGACCGGGCGTGGCGACCACCTGCAAGGCGAAGCGGCCTACGTGCAGCACGTCGCCGTCCTCCACGAACCGCACGTCGAACCGCCGGTCGTCGAACAGGTCCGGCCCCGTGGCGAAGCGCGACGCCTCCACGTATTCCTGCGCCTCGCCCACGCCGACGCCCTCCATGGCCAGCGTCCGCAGCAAGGGCGCGCTGCCGCGCCCTTGATGAGCCCCATGCATCGCGTCGAGGTCGGTCTTGCTCGCGTAGACGGCCGACCCCGGCAGCGCAACGCGGTTGACGAG
Source organism: uncultured Gordonibacter sp. (assembly GCA_904420575.1). Classification (GTDB taxonomy): domain Bacteria; phylum Actinomycetota; class Coriobacteriia; order Coriobacteriales; family Eggerthellaceae; genus CAJFUR01. The sequence goes on along the minus strand of CAJFVW010000078.1, from coordinate 4,354 downwards.
CCCGGCATGGTCCAGGTGCAGGTGCGTGAGGAAGAAGCGCGCGTTCGCCTTGTCCACGCCAATCTCGCGCAGCGCCGTCTCCAGGGCGCAGGCGGCCTCGTCGGAAGGGGCGCCCGTGTCCACCACCAGCGCCTCGTCCCCGTCGCGCACCACGTAGCAGTTGGTGGACGACGTGCTGAGATTGGGAAAGGGCACCTCGACGAGGAACACGTCCGGCGCCGCGTTGATCTGCTTCCACTGCATCATGAGTCCTTCGCAAGAAAAAGGGCACGCCGCCTTGGCATGCGCAGGTGTTTGGTTCCAGTGTAGTCCAAACGCCGCAGCCGATAAAGCGAAGCCGGGGCGCGCGCCCCTCCCCCGGCAGAATCAACACGAACGGCACGCCGCGGGCGACGGGTCGCAGACGTCGGGCCGCGAATGCCGCACAGACGTCAGGCTACGGCGCAGCGATCTCGGGCTCCGGGGCCGCGGACGCCGCGCAGGCGTCGGGCCGAGGCCACGAACCTCGGGCCGCGGACGCCACATGAGCGCCGCATCGAAACGCCGGGAGCATCGGGTATAATGTGCGCGGGGAGCAAGGAGGGAACATGAGATTCGAGACCCTGCGGGAATTCATCATCGTCGCCAAGCACCTGAACATCACGAAGGCGGCCCAAGAGCTCTATCTTTCGCAGCCGTCGCTGAGCGCCCGCATAGCAGCGCTGGAGAAAGAGCTGGGCTATCTGCTGTTCGACCGTTCGCAGAACAAGCTGGCGCTCACGCCCGCCGGGTCGGTGCTGCTCGAATACGCGCAGCGCATAGCCGACCTGCACGACGAAGCGCTCGAAAAGGCGCAGGCCGCGGCGCGGCGCGTCCCCACCGTCAAGGTGGCCACCATCGAGCCTTCGTCGGTCTACTACGGCATGCTGCCCCGCAACGAAGCGTGCCCTTTCTCGTTCGTGGATCTGGACATCAACACGTCGGCGATCGACGCCTTGCTGAAAGGGACCATAGACGTCGCCATCGATTCGGACTATTCGGCCATCGACGAGCTGCGCGAGGAAGGGGAGCGCCTGGGCATCGCGTTCTTCAGGATAGGGATGGCCAGCGCCTCCCTGTCGGTCATGGCGCACCACCCTCTGGCCGGCAAGGCGCGGCTCGCACGCAGCGACCTGGAAGGCCAGACCATCGTCATCAACAGCGGCACCCATTTCGACCGCTGGAGCAGGATGGTGCGCTGGATGCTGGGCGAGGACGTGAAGACGGGCTTCCGCATGAACCCGCTCGACACGATGAGCAACCTGTCGTTCACCGACTTCGGCGACTCCCTGTACATCTGCGGCAGCGAGTCCTGCCGCCCCCGCCTCGCCCAGCGAAGCGACGTGGTGCTGTTCGACGAGATCGACGGCGAGCAACTTCTCTACCCCGTCGCCTTGCTGTGCCGCGCCCAGGACGTGCAGGACCCTGAAGGCCCCACCGCCCGGTTCGTCGAGCGGTTCCTGGGCGCGTGAGCATGCCGCCGGGTCAGTCCGCCGTGCCCGTGATGTGCTTGGCAGCCACGTAGGCCATGACGCTGCCTTGGCCGAGCGTCGCGCCACCCGCCCAGTAGCCCGCCACGCCCGACGAGCAGTTGCCGGTGGCGTACAGCCCGCCGATGGGTTCGCCGTCGACGTCGAGCACCTGCGCGTTCTCGTTGATGTGCAGGCCGCCGCGCGTGCCGCCCATCATGCCCGGCACGTACCGGCAGCAATAGAACGGCGGCTGGTCCACCGTGCCTAGCACGCTCTGCGGCGCCGTGGCGCCCGGCAGCGTCATGAGCGCGCTCATCATGGCCATGGTGTTCGCGCTGACCGCCTTCTCTCCCCGATGCCACACGGGATCGGCGCCCTGCGCGGCGTTCTCGTTGAACGCGGCGATTTCCGCCTGCAGCGCCTCCTTGTCGATGCCCATGCCGTCGGCAAGCTCTTCCAGCGAGTCGAACTTGAAGACGAATTCCGGCAGCGCGTCCGGCGTGGCGTAGCCGGGCAGCAGGAACGTGCTCGTGTACGCGGAGTCGCAGATCCAGTACCCAGGGATGTTCGCGTACTCCATCGTGCCCGTGTCGTAGGTCCCGAACGCGCGGTTCATGGTGTCGTACATGGTGGACTCGTCGCAGAAGCGCTTGCCCTTGTGGTTCACCATCAGGCTGTGCGGGAACCCGCGCGGCGCGAATGCGTCGCTGCCGGCGTTGTCGTAGCGGAACGCCCCCGGCTGCCACTCCTTCTGCGTGTCGAAGTACGGGTTGCCGAACACGGTGTCCATGTAGGCCAGCTGGGCGCCCACCTTGGCCCCCATGCGCTGGGCGTCGCCCGTGTTGTTGACCGACCCGTTCGAGCGGTAGTACGGGAACGGCAGGTAGAAGCGGCGCATGTCCTCGTTGTGCTCGAAGCCGCCCGTGCCCAGGACGACGGCGCCGGCCTTGACCTTCGTGCCGTCCGTAAGCACCGCGCCCGCCACGGCGCCGCCTTCGACGACCAGCGACTCGACCGACGTTCCCATAACGAGCTCGATGTTGTCGTGCGCGTCGACGTATTCGCGGTACACGGCCCACTGGTCGGGCGCCATCAGGTTCTTGCCCTCGGCGTCGAACGGGTACCAGCTTCCGCGGCCGAACGCCTCGGGCAGCGAGCCCGCGTACAGCTCGTAGTAGTCGCCGAACGCCTTGTTGATGTGGCCCCACTTCGACCAGCCATGCGTCTTGAGCACGAACTGGCAGAAGCCGTTCGCGTTGTCCACGAACGCCGCCTGCACGTTCTCGTCCATGCGGCCGTCGGCCACCAGCTTCATGTACTCGAGCACCTGCTCGCGCGTGTCGCCGATGCCTTCTTCCGCATTGAAGTCGAGCAGTGCCAGCGCGTAGCCGCCGCCCGACGTGGCGGACGTGCCGCCGAACATGGCTGGGTCCTTCTCCACGATGAGGATGGACCCGCTGCCGAATTCCGAGCAGGCGACGGCCGCATGAATGGCCGTGCCCGTGCCGGCCACCAGGACGTCCACTTCCTTGTCCCAGGCCGTCGCGTCGGCGCCGGCGGCCTGCTGCCCCGGTTGCGCGCCTTCGCCACCTTGCGGCGCACAACCTGCCAAAGCGCCCGCACCGAGAATGCCCAGACCCGCAACGGCAGCGCCCTTGAGCGCGTCGCGCCTTGTCAGACCCCTTTTGGCCTCTGCCGAAACCGTTTCTTTCCGCTGTGCCATGTTTCGTCTCCCTCCCTTGGTTTGCTTGCCGAAACAAGGCCAGTATACGCAGCGGCCGAACGATACCGAAAATAGGAATGCCGGAGCCTGCCACTGAAAACGCCTATGGTGCCATAACGGGAAGCGGATGCCCCGCGGCTGCACGGGAGGGGGCGCTTACTGCCTTGGCCTCGCCTGAAGCGCCCTGTGCAAAGAGGTTCCGGCAGCTTGGACGGGAACGGGCGACGTCGTCAACTCCGATCATAGCAAGTGCTTGCCTATGGCCTTGTCGAAGGTGAGCACGCGTTCGCCGGCCAGGACGTTGCACGCAACCAGCTAGTAGTCGACGAAATCGGGCCTGTTCATGGCGTACATGCGAAGGGCGCTGCACATGACGGGCCCGTCGAACGCGAACAGATCGTCCAGCAGGTTTTCCAACGCCGCGTCTGTCTCGGTGCGCGAAAGCCGCAACGCCGAACACGTAGCCACGTTCGTCATCTCCCGCTACACCGCCAAGGCGCGCAGCGGCAATATCTACCGGAAGCTCGGCATCCACACCCGCGAAGAGCTGCTCGACCTGGTGGAGCGGAAAAAGCAGCCCAAGAGCGCCTGAACGGAAACGCCCTGCGGCCGAAGGCTCGCAGGGCGTCGTGGGTTCGCACGTCTCTTGGAGGGGCTGAGAGAGAGCTACTCCTTGAACAGGGCGTGCTTGAGCTCTTCCTCGTCCTTGAAGGACAGCGACGTCTGCAGCACGTCGCCGCCGAACGGCTTCAGGGCCTTGACGAACTTGTCGGTGGTCATCTCGTCCACCACCATGAACACGGCGGCGCTGTCGTTGGCGGACAGCAGGTTGCGCACGCGGTCCTGGAAGTCCTTGTCGACGCCGCGCTTGACGATGACGCCCGTGAGCGCGCCGATGCCGGCGCCCAGGGCCGCGCCGATGAACGGCACGAAGAAGAGCAGGCCGAACAGGGCGCCCCAGAACAGGCCCCACACCGTCGAGGTGCCGACCTTCGAGCTGGGCGTGATGACGTCGTACTTGCCGTCTGCGCGCTTCGCCACCACGGCGATCGACTGCAGGCTCACAATGAGGTTCTTGTCCAGGTCCAAGATTTTCTGGTAAGCGGACGTCGCTTCCGCTTCGCTCGGGTATCCGAGCACT
>CAJFVW010000077.1 GCA_904420575.1 uncultured Gordonibacter sp. | reverse complement strand
GGGGATGCCGATGGCGCGCAGGCTGTCCAGGTACAGGTCCTGCACGTTGTCCGGCGAAGGCTTCAGGATGACCTGGAACTGGTAGTAGTGCTGCATGCGGTTGGGGTTCTCGCCGTAGCGGCCGTCGGTGGGACGGCGGCAGGGCTGCACGTAGGCGCACCGCCACGCGTCGGGCCCGAGCGCGCGCAGCGTCGTGGCCGTGTGGAACGTGCCCGCGCCCACCTCGTTGTCGTAGGGCTGCAGCACGACGCAGCCCTGGTTCGCCCAGTAGCGCTGCAGGTTCATGATGACGTCCTGGAACGTCGGCGGCTGCGTGGGCTTTTGCAGAGCCCCTTCGCCTGCGGTTTCGTTAGCCATGTCTCTCCTCGTCTTGCTCGATGCTGCCAGGCCGCGCCCGGACGCGTCCCGCCTCCCCGATCTCCCGTCGGCCATGCCGGCGCGTGCGCGCCGGGCGGTTTCGGGGCGTGCGGACGCGCCCCGCCTGCGTTCACGTCACGTCAACGCGCCGAAGTTCTGGAACGGCCAGTACACGAGCACGGCGTGCCCGGTGACGCTCGATTCCTTGATGGCGCCGAAATAGCGCGAGTCCTGCGAGTTCGTGCGGTTGTCCCCCATGACCCACAGCCGCCCTTCGGGAACGGTGAACGGGTACGACACGTCGACGTCGGGCGCCGGGTTCAGCGGCTCGGACGCCTTCCCCTGCGTGTAGGGCTCGTCGAGCGCCACCCCGTCGACGACCACCTTGCCGTCCACCAGATCGACCGTCTGGCCGCCCACGGCGATGACGCGCTTGATGAGGACGCGCCCGGGGATCTCGGGGTCCTGGAAGGTCACGATGTCGCCGGGCTGCACGTCGCGCAGGTAGTAGCTGACCTTTTCCGAGAACACCATGTCGCCCGTCATGATGGTCTCCTCCATGGAACCCGACGGGATCTCGTAGGCCTGGAACACGAACGTGCGCAGCGCCCAGGACAGGCCGAACACGAGCGCCACCATGACCAGCAGTCCGACGATGGTGCGCAAGATGCCCGAGCCTTGGGGTTCGGCGTGTTCACCGGAGTACATGAAAGCGCGTATCCTTTCCGAACAGGCGCGCTCGCGCCTGGCTGAAGTCACGGTTGTCTATGATAGCGCTTCTGTGCTAGGCGTCGCGCACCGGTGATAAACTCTTCAGAAATTCCCGATCAGCGGGCGAAAGCCCGGCCTTTTCCAGAAGGTCGGGGCGCAGGCGCGCCGTCTTCTCGAGCGCGGCCTGCCGGCGCCACCGGCCCACGGCGCCGTGGTCGCCCGAGAGGAGCACGGCGGGCACGTCCATGCCGCGGAAGCTGGCGGGACGCGTGTACTGCGGGTATTCGAGCAGCCCGTCGGCGAAGCTCTCGTCGGCGGCCCCTTCGGCCGCGCCCAGCACGCCGGGCAGCTTGCGCACCACCGCGTCGATGACCACCATGGAGGCCAGCTCCCCGCTCGTGAGCACGTAGTCCCCCAGCGAGAGCGTGCGGTCGGCCAGCGCGTAGGCGCGCTCGTCGATGCCCTCGTAGTGCCCGCACACGAACAGCAGGCGTTCCTCGTGCGCCAGCTCGCAGGCGATCGCGTCGTCGAAAGGCTCGCCGTGCGGCGCGAGGAAGACCGTGTGGGGCCGGGGGGCGGCGACTCCTTCTTTGCAGAGGGAGTCATAGGCTTCGAAGATGGGCTCGCATTTCATGACCAGGCCGTGGCCGCCGCCATACGGGTCGTCGTCGGTGGTGCGGTGACGGTCGTGCGTCCAGTCGCGCAGGTCGTGTGCGACGAACTGCAGGATGCCCTTCTCCTGGGCCCGGCGCATCATGGAGGCCCCCATGACCGAGGCGTACATGTCGGGAAACGTCGAGAGCGTCTCGATGATCATGGGAAGCGCGCATCCTTTCTGGCTACAGGTCCAGCAGGCCAGCCGGCAGGTCCACGTCGATGCGGCGGGCGTCCTCGTCCACACGCACGACGATGGCGTCGACCAGCGGCACGAGCACGGGCGCGGCGTTCGCGGCAGGGACGCCTTGAGCGTCCGTCCGCGCCACTTCCAGAAGCCGCTGGCCGGGCAGCTCGCTCGCGCCCGCCACGCGGCCCACCGGCCCCGCCTGCGCGTCGAACACCTGGTACCCTTCCCAGGCCAGCGCGCCCACCGGCGTCAGCGCTCCTTTCGGCAGGTCGGACCGGCGTACCAGGCAATGGCACCCCACCAGCCTCGACGCCGTTTCGATGTCGTCCACGCCCTCGAAGGAGACCACGGCCTCGTCGGGCGAGAGCGGGCGCACCGACGTCACGCGCGCGCGGCGCGGCGCGTCCAGGACGGGCGGCACGAAAGCCACTTCCCCGCCCTCTTGCAGCAAAAACGGAAGGCCCGGCGCGCAACGCGCGACGAGCCCTCCGTTCAAGGTCTTCGTGTTCGCCAGCTCGGCGACGTCTGCCCAGGCGCGCATCTAGTCGATGAGCTCCACTTCGACCGGCGTGCCGGTGCGGGACGCGACGGCACGGGCAAGCGTGCGAATGGCCTTGATGACGCGGCCTTGACGGCCGATCACCTTGCCGGCGTCCTCCTCGTGCACGCGCACCTCCACAAGCACGCCGCCGTCCTCCGTCTCGCTCGCCTGGATCTCGAGGTCGTCCTCGAACTCGATCAGAGGGCGAACGACCGCGTCGACCAGACCGACGATGTCTTCCGTCTGCCCGGACATGGTGCTAGGCGTCCTTGCGGGCGGTTTCGATGAGCCGCGCCACCGTGTCGGTGGGCTGGGCACCGTTCCTGATCCACGTGTCGACCTTTTCCATGTCGAGCGTGACCGTGGCAGGCGTGGTCTGCGGGTTGTAGCGGCCCACTTCCTCGATGAACTTGCCGTCGCGGGGAGCATGCGAATCGGCGACGACGACGCGATAGTACGGGCGCTTCTTGGCACCGTGACGGGCAAGGCGAATTTTGACTGCCATGAAGTTGGACTCCTTTTTGTTCTTGCACTCGATTCAATGCCGGGCCGCTCCTGCGGCACAGCGAAAACAGCAATTGCTTATAATACGGTGAAATCGCGGGGATGGCAAGCATCACTCTCCCATCGCGTCATGTTTTCCCCGCCCGTCCCACGAAAAAACACAGGAGCGCACACAGGCGCCCCTGCCCGCGCCCGCCTGCAGGAAGCACGGAGGGAAGCCTTGCTCCAGGAACCCTCACCGGAGCGGCCCTCTTGACCCTCCTAGCGGCGTTGCGCTACGCTGAACCACATACGGACGGAGCCGCCACGACCGGTCAGCCGGCCGGGCATGGCGGCCCCCTCCAGAGCGTTGCCGCCAATTGCGTTCAGGCCGACCCCGGGAGGAAACCATGCAGAAGTTCGTCGCCGAAGAATCGTTCTGGGAACTGTTCCCGCAGGCGTCCATCGGCGTCGTCGTAGCGCGGGGCATGAAGGGCAAAGACGAGGTGCCCGCCTCCGACGCCGCCGAGATCGCGCGCCTTCTGAGCGACGCGAACGAGCGCGCGAAGGCGTATCTTACCAGCGAAACGATCTCCGAAAACGCGCCCGTGAAGGTGTGGCGCGAGGCGTACCGGCTTTTCAAGACGAAGAAGGGTGCTCGCTGCTCCCTCGAGAATTTGCTCAAACGCGTGCTGAAGGACAATCCCGTCGGCTCCATCACGCCAGCGGTCGACGTGTACAACGCCATCTCCCTCAAGCACGCGCTCCCCGTCGGCGGAGAGGACCTGGACGCCGTCGCCGGCGACCTGCGCCTGGGGATCACCGAAGGAGGGGACGCGTTCGCGCCGCTCGGCGAGGACGAGGACGACCCCACCCTGCCGGGCGAGCTTTGCTACCGGGACGACGAGGGTGCCGTCTGCCGATGCTTCAACTGGCGCGACGGGCAGCGCACGGCGCTCACGGACAGCTCGAGGAACGCGGTCCTCGTCGTGGAATGTCTCGAACCCGAACGCGCGGGCGACCTCAACGTTGCGCTCGACGAGTTCGCCGACCTCATGGAAAGGTACCTGGGAGCCACCATCGCCGCACGCGCCGTTGTCGACCGGGAGCATCCGGAGCTCGTCGTCGCCGAGTGAGCGCAAGGCGTTCCGGAACCCGAAGCCTGGATTTCGGGTTCCGGGTTCGCGACTCGAGGCCGGGAATTGCGGACGTCGCGGGCTCGGCGGCCGAGGCCTCAGTCCGCGCCCCGATAGAAGACGTGAATGTCCTCGTAGACGCCGCGTCCGTTCAGGAAGCCTTCGGGCACCGTGCCCACGCGCTTGAAACCCAGGCTCTCGTACAGGTGGATGGCGCCTTCGTTGCTGGCCACCACCGCATTGAACTGCAGGCCGCGGAACCCCAGCGCCGCCGCCTGGGCAAGCGAGTCCTCCACCAGCGCGCGCCCGATCCCGCAACCGCGCGCCTCGGGAACCACGGCGTAGCTCGCGTTGGCCACGTGCCCGCAGCGGCCCACGTTGTTCGGATGCAGGATGTACATCCCCAGAACGGCGGACGTGGCGGCCGCTTCCGCAGCAACGGCTCCGTCAGCGTCCGCCGCCGCCCGTACCGCGACGCCGCAGTGCGACTGGGACGCGAAGAACTCCCGCGCCCGATCTTCGTTCAGCGGGTCGGTCTGCGGGAACGCGTTGCCCGCCTCCACGACCCCGTTCCATGCCCTCAGCATGCCCGCGAGGTCTTCTTCGCCATACGGGCGGATGAGAAAGGGTGCAGACGCCCCCTTATCGGACTGTCGAGGGCTCACGTCAGCTCGATCCGGCGTTTCAGCAGATGCACGCACAAGGCATAGCAGATGGCCGCGCCGCCCAGCAGCAAGACCCAGCTCGCCGCCGACATGAAGAAGGTGAAGACGTCGTAGTCGAAGGTCACGCTGCCCCAGTAGATCGTCGCGCTGCTGGCGACGATGGCGCCGATCCCGCCGACCAGCCCCAGGATCCAGCCCAGAAGCACGTAGATGCCGATGCCGGCCGCGACCTTGTGCCGCTCGGCCATGCGCGCCCCCAGCGTGAACGACAAATACGCCAGCAGGAGCCCGAACACGAGCTGCGCGCCGGTGTTGGCCATGCCCACGAGCACCGAACCCCATCCTTCGCTGCCGAACAGGTCGCCGCCGGCCGCGCTGAGCATCCAGTACGGAACCGTGGAGTCAAGCGTCCCTTCCACGAACCCGTAGGCGCCGAGGGAGGCCAGGACGGCACACAGGCTCACGACCACGACGTCGATGCACATCCACAGCAGCCCCGCAAGGGTCTTCGAAAGCATGATCTGGTTGGCGTTCACGGGCAACGTGAGCGTCAGATAGCCTTCGTCGGTGAAGAGGTTCCTGTAGAAGCGCGCGATGACGATCACGAACGTGGCCACCACCGCCACGAACAACGCCACCATGGAAAGCAGGAAGGCCAAGGTCATGACCGCCATGAACACGTTGCGCTCCGGAGACGAGCCGCTCTCGCCGACGGTGTGCCCGGCGAATCCCGCCACGCAGCTGACCAGCCCCAGCACCAGCACCGCGACGTGCAGCGGGACGAGCGTGCGCGAGAGCGCCTTCATGTCGTACTTGAACAGTTTGCCTAGCATCTGAACGCCCCCCTGAAGTAGTCGTCGAGGCTCATGCCGTACTGGTCGCGCACGAACGATGCCGGCGCATGCATGACCATGGTCCCGTACTGCAGGAACACGAAGTCGTCCAGAACCCGCTCCACGTCGGCTATCAGGTGCGTGGAAAGCAGGATGGTGGCGTCGCGCCGGTAGCTGGATATGATGGTGTCCAGAATGTAGTCGCGCGTGGCCGGGTCGACCCCGCCGATGGGCTCGTCGAGCAGGTACAGCGCCGCATGGCGCGCCATCACCAGAACCAGCTGCACCTTTTCCTTCGTGCCCTTGGAGAGCGATCCCATGTGCGAGGCCATGGGCACTGCCAGCCGCGCGAGCATGTCGCAGGCGAGCGCGCGGTCGAAGTCGGCGTAGAAGTCCTCGAAGAAGGCCAGGCAGTCGGTCACCTTCATGTTTTGCGAGAAGTACGGCCGCTCGGGCAAATACGAGACGCGCGCCTTCGTGGCCGGCCCCGGCACCGCGCCCTCGACCAGCACGGCACCCGCCGTGGGATGCAGAAGGCCGGCGGCCAGCTTGATGAGCGTGGTCTTGCCGCTGCCGTTGGGGCCCAGCAGGCCCACGACGCGGCCCCGCGGCACCGCGAGCGCCACCTGGTTGAGCGCGAGCGTGGCGCCGTAGGCCTTGGTGAGCGCCTGGCATTCCAGCACCGGCAGGAAGCCCGGTGCCGGATAGGGCTCGGCCGGCGGCGGCACCGCGCCCGCGTAGGCGGGAGCGGCGCGGAAGCCGGGGGCATAATGCCCCGGCGCAGGAGCCGCGGGAGGCATGCCATAGGGCACGCCCGGTGCAGGCGCCACGGGAGCGCCGCAAGGCGTTCCCGGCATGGGCGGCGCGACAGGGGCGCCGTACGGCATGCCGGAAGCAGGCGCTGCGGGCGCCGCGCCTGGAATGGGTGCTGCAGGAGTCGCGGGCATCGCGCCGTTGGGCACGCCCGGTGCAGGCGCCCCTGCAACGCCATAGGGCGGCTGCGGAGGCGGATATCCCTGTTCGTAGACCATTGGTGGTACCTTCCCTTCTCGTTGCGCCCCAACCTCAACTTGCAGCTTGCGCAGTAAGCCAGCGAGAAGCGTCGGGGTGCTCGAGATTCGCGAGACGGCGCAGGCGCCGCGTACTTCCGTACGCAAGTCTGCGCCGTCATGCGAAGATCGGGTGCCCTGGCGCTTCGCAGCGTCGGCAGGTTCCGCCGGCCGTCAGGCCGGCGGAACCCTCTATTCCCCCATCATGTCTTGGAGCTTCTTCAGGTCGGCCATGCTCATGCCGGACGGCAGGCCGGGCAGGCCGCGGCGGCGCGAACGCTTGCCTTTCTTGCCCTTTTTGCCACGGCCGCCGGCCATTTCCTCGGCGGAGGGCATGAACTTCTTCATCATCTTCTTGGTCTCGTTGAACTTCTTGATGAGCTGGTTCACGTCGGTCACCGACACGCCGGCGCCGGCGGCGATGCGCGCGCGGCGGCTGCCGTTCAGCAGGTCGGGCTTCTCGCGTTCGGCCTTCGTCATGGAATTGATGATGACCTCCATGTGGTCGAGCGCCCCTTCGTCCACTTGGCCCGACCCAAGCGCCTTGTCGCCGCCGGGAAGCGCGCTCACCAGCTTCGAGATGCCGCCCATCTTGCGTATCTGGCGGTTCATCTCTATGAAGTCGTTCAGGTTCAGGTTCGCGCGCATCATGCGCTCGGCCTGCTCCTGCTCCACTTCCTCCTGCTGCACCTTGACGGCGCTCTCGATGAGGCTCACGACGTCGCCCATGCCCAGGATGCGCTTCGCCATGCGGTCGGGGTGGAATTCCTCCAGCGAGTCCGGCTTCTCGCCGGAACTGATGAACTTGATGGGCTTGCCCGTGACCTGCTTGATGGAAAGCGCGCCGCCGCCGCGGGCGTCGCCGTCCATCTTCGACATGATGACGCCGTCGAAGTCCACGCGCTCGGCGAAGGCGGCGGCCACGTTCACGACGTCTTGGCCGGTCATGGCGTCCACCACCATGAGGATCTGGTCGGGCTTCACCGCGCGCTTGATGTTTTCGGCCTCGTCCATCATCTCGTCGTCCACGTGCAGGCGGCCCGCCGTGTCGATGATGACCACGTCGCGCAGGTTGTCGATGGCGTCCTGGACGCCCTCCTGGGCGATGCGCACCGGGTCCTGGCCGTCGCCGCGGTACACGCGCACGCCTATCTCGCCGCCCAAGGTCTGCAGCTGGTCGGCAGCGGCGGGGCGGTACACGTCGCACGCCACCAGCAGCGGCGAGTGGTTCTCCTGCTTCAGGCGGTAGGCCAGCTTCGCGGCGGCGGTCGTCTTGCCGGAGCCCTGCAGGCCCACCAGCATGATGACGTTGGGGATGCGGCTTCCCAGCACCAGCTTGCTGTCCGTGCGGCCCAGAAGCTCGGTGAGCTCGTCGAGCACGATCTTGATGACGTTCTGCGCCGGCGTGAGCGAGTCGAGCACCTCCGCGTCCAGGCAGCGCTCC
>CAJFVW010000076.1 GCA_904420575.1 uncultured Gordonibacter sp. | reverse complement strand
GCGCGAAGGCCGCTTTGCTCGTCAGATCGGCCGCTCGGCCGGGAAGCATGTTTGTCAACAAGCCGCTGGCTTGTTGACTCAAGGCAACCTGCTCCGCCAGAGAAGCCCTGCTCCTTTGTTGTGGGAACCGCCGCTCCCGGGACCGTGGCGGCCTGGGCGCCGAACGTCCAGCCGGCCAGGCGGTCGGCGGCGATGTCGATGTCCAGGTAGTCCTCGCGGCCTTCCATCAAGCGAGAGAAGGCGGTGAACAGGTAATGCGCGTCGGTGGGGCCGGGCGAGGCCTCGGGGTGGTACTGCACGGAGAACGCGGGGATGTCCAGAAACGCGATGCCCTCGGCCGTGCCGTCGTTCAGGTTCACGTGCGTGAGGCGGATGCGGCCGAAGCGCTCGTTCTGCACGACGGGCGCCACGTGGGCGTTCGCCCAGAAGCGCAGGTCGTCCTCATGCCCCTTGAAGCCGCCCGACAGCTCGGGCACCAACGGCCCCAGGCTGGGGAACAGAAGGCCGAACCCGTGGTTCTGCGCCGTGATCTCCACGCGCCCGGTGAGCAGGTTCATGACCGGGTGGTTGCCGCCGCGGTGGCCGAACTTCAGCTTCTCGATGGAGGCCCCGGCGGCCTTGCTGATCATCTGGTGGCCCAGGCAGATGCCGAAGACCGGCACCTTGCCCAAAAGCTTCTCCACCTGGGTGTACGTGCCCTCGACCGCCTCGGGGTCGCCCGGGCCGTTCGACAGGAACACGCCGTCGGGGCGCGCGGCCAGCACCTCTTCGGCCGGCGTGTCCCAAGGCACCACCGTCAGATCGCAGCCCGAGCGCACCAGGTTGTGCAGGATGGACTTCTTCGCGCCGCAGTCGTAGGCGATCACGGAAAAGCGGGGGCTGGCCGGAGGCGTGACGGCGAACGCGTGGCTTTGCGGCAGGTCGTCGGCGGACACGGCATGGCCCTGCGCGCACGACACGGTGGCGGCCAGGTTCTGCCCGACGATGGACTCGCTCGCACGCACCTTCTCGAGCAGGCTCTTCTCGTCCAGGTCCACGGTCGAGAGCACGGCGCGCTGGGCGCCATGGTCGCGCACGTGGCGCACGAGCGCACGCGTGTCCACGCCTTCGATGACGATCACGCCGTGCTCGGCCAGGTATGCGGGAAGCGTGAGGTCGCTGCGCCAGTTCGAAGGCGCCGTGCACAGGTCGCGCACCACCAGCCCGCGCAGGGCGGGCCGGTCGGACTGGCAGTCGTCGCGGCTCACGCCGTAGTTGCCTATCTGGGGATACGTCATGGTGACGATCTGGCCGGCATACGACGGGTCGGTGATCACCTCCAGGTACCCTTCGAGGGACGTGTTGAAGCATATCTCGCCGTACGTTTCTCCCGAAGCCGCGCACGACGTGCCGCGGAAGACGGCGCCGTCTTCCAGCACGAGCAGGGCCGAAGCACTCGCGGGCTTCGACGTTCCTTGCATGAGCCTCTCGCTGATCTCGCTCAATCCATTTCCTTCCGTCCGGGCAACGCGCCTACAAAAAACGCCTCAATCTGATGACGAGGCGCACGGATGCAGGGGGGTATGTTGCGCACCTTGTCGGTCTCTCGGGACCGCCTTTAAAGGCCACCCGACAGTATACGTCCAGACGACGCCGAGGACGCGGCAGAATGACGCATTTTCTTCTTTTCGGCAGCAAATGCGCATTTTGGCGCGTCGGGCATCCAGCAGACGCGGATGCCCGACGCGTAAGGTCAGGCGCTTTCGCCTTGCACGCCGAACGCCAGCCTTTCGAATTCGGAGAACGGCACCGGCTTCGAGAACACGTAGCCCTGCACGGCGTCGCACCCGATCCCCTTCAGGAACCTCACCTGCACGAGGGTCTCCACCCCTTCCGCCACGGTTCCCATGTCCAGCTTATCCGCCAGGTCCACCACCGACTCCACCACGCGCCCGGCACGCTCGTCTCCCCCGACGAAGAACTGCCGGTCGATCTTGAGCGCGTCGACGGGGATCTCCTTCAGCACGTTGAGCGACGAGTACCCGCTGCCGAAATCGTCCATGGAACAGCGGAAGCCCCGCTCGTGGATCTCGTCGACCACGCTGCGGAGCAGTTCCAGGCTGTCGAACGCCAGACGCTCGGTAAGCTCGAACTCCAGCAGTTCGGGGGCCACGCCGTAGCGGCGGCGCACCTCCTCGAACGACTCCAGGAAGTTCGCGCGCTGCAGGTGCAGGGGCGACAGGTTCACCGATACCGGAACCGGCCGCAGCCCCCGGTCGATCCACGAGCGGATACGTGCGCACACCTGCTCGAACACGGCCAGGTCCACCTTGACCACGAAGCCGTTGCGCTCGAAGAACGGGATGAAATCGTCGGGCTGGACCAGGCCGCGGCGCGGCGACTCCCAGCGCACGAGCGCCTCGGCCCCCACCACCTCGTCGGTCCTCAGGCTCACCTTCGGCTGCAGGTACGCCACGAACTCCCCTTCGGCGAGCGCGCGCTCCATGGCGTTCTCCATGTCCTTCTCGCGCAGGAGGCGTTCGTGCTCCACGCCGCTGAAGAAGGCGCACGAGCACAGACGGTCGCGCGAGGAGTCCGCGCTCTTGCGCGCCGTGTTCGCCCGGTCGCGCGCCACCACGATGTCCGCGTCCGGCTCGACCACGTACGCCCCGCAGCTGATGCGGACGACGTAGGTCACTTCGGATTCGGCGTTGAAGGAATTGACCCGTTCGGCGAACCGGCCAAGACGGGCGTCCACGGCGTCGGCATCCAGGTCGTCAAGCGCCAGGTTGAACGTGTCGGCCGCAATGCGCGCGACGACCTCGCCCTCGTGCAGCCCCTCCGAGAGGACCTGGTGCACCCAACGAAGCAGGCGGTCTCCGTCCGCCTTGCCGTACAGGTCGTTGAGCAGCCGGAAATTGCCGATGTCGAGCGACACCAGCGTGAACGGGACGCCCTTTTCCTGGCGCTCGCCCACCAGCTGGTCGAACCGCGCCGCCGTGTGGCCCCCCGTCACCGGATCGACGAACGCGATGCGGCCGACCTCGCGGTTCTTCTTCCCCGTGACCCACAGCAAGTACGTGCCGAACACGGCGAACGACACGACGCACAGGGCGGCCATCGCCGCGAGGGCGAAGGCGATGAAGTCGGTGAGCGAGCCCGTGTACGCTTGCGGCGGCACGATGGAAAGCACGTACCAGCCGCCCGCGTCGAGCGGGCGGTAGTGCATCTCGCGCAGCTCGCCGTCCACCGAGAAGCTCACGCGCCCGCCGGCGCCCCGAAGCAGGTTGCGTTCCATGTCCTCGAGGTCGTCTTCCGACAGGTCGGTCTTCTCGCGCAGCGTGTCGAACACGTTGTCGCCGCCAAGAAGCGAGTGGGGGTTGTCGGCACGCAGGATGAAGTCGCCCGTACGCGACACGATGTGCGAGTAGCCCACGCCGTCGAAGGTGTCGGTGTCGCGCAAAAGCTCCATCTTCTCGGGCGTGACGCAACCGACGATGGCCGAAGCCCCGTTGTCGCCCGGCGCCGGAACGGCATACAGGGCGCCCGTTTCTCCTTCGAACAGGGACACGAGTTCGTCGCTGACGGCGGGGCCGCCTGCGATTGCCTGCATCACCGCGCTGCATGCAGAGGCGTCGGCCAAGCCCTTGCCGGGCACGGTGAGGTTGCCTGCGGCGTCGGCGTAGCCTATCCACACGAAGGGCGACGACTCCACCACGGCGCCGATGGCTGCCTCGCGCGCCGCATCGTCGGTCTTCATGATCTCGAGCTGGCGGTCGATGTTCTGCAGCAGGCCCAGGTTGAACTCGATGCGCTGGTTCACCTTGAACGCCGTCTGCTGGGACACTTCGGACAGATAGCGGCTCGTCTCTTCCGCCACGAGGGAACTGCCGCGGGAGGCGATGAACCCGCCGAGCGCCATGGCCAATACGATCAGGGCCGCCAACACGGCGGCGAACACGCCGATATGGTTCCTGCGCACGAACGACTTCACGAACGAGCCCCGTCCTTTCCCGTCGCCGCGCGACAGGCTCCCTATACGGCAGCCACCTCCCCGAGGGGAGGTGGCATGATTGCGCCCACAGCACAGTATGACAGAAGTCCCCAAGCACGTCGAGCAGGCCGCCCGAGCCGTCGGCGGCTGTCGGCCCTCCCCGATGGGGGGACCTTGTGGCCTTACAGCCCCATTTCCGCCTTCAGCTTGGCAAGCTCGTCGTCCACGGCGGCGTCGCTGCCGGCGTTGGCGTACTTCTCCTCGAGCGCGCGAGCGTCGTCTACCGGCTGCTGGTTCAGCTCGTTCATGGCGGTGGCGCGGTCCAGCATGTCGTCGGCCTTGGCCTCCATGCGGTCGAACGCGCTCATGGCGCCGGCCGTCCGGTCGGCCGTGGCGGCGAAGTCGTTCACCTTCTCCTGCGTGCGGGCCACGGCCACCTTGGCCTTCACGGCCTCGCGGCGGCCATTGAGCGTTTCGATGTCGCTCACCAGCTTGTCGTGCATCTGGCGCATCTTGCTGGCGTTCTCCCGAGCCGCCTCGTAGGTGGCCGTCAGGCTTTCGCCCTTGGCCTCCAGCTGCTGCTTCTTGGCCAGAAACGTGCGCGCGTCCCCTTCGTTGCCGGCCTCGAGCGCCTTGCGCGCCAGGCCGTCGTAGCGCGCGATCTCGGCGTCGTTCTCCTCGGCGATGCGCTTCGTGCGGGCTTCCTCGGCCATGACGCCGGCCGTCTCCTGCTTCACCTCGGCGAGGTTCTCCGTCAGGTCGCGCAGGTACTGGTCGATCATCTTAGCGGGGTCTTCGCACTTGTCGAGCAGGTCGTTGATGTTCGCCTTGACGATGTCGGCGAAGCGGTCGAGCATTCCCATGTCACTTCTCTCCTGTCTGGCCTTCGGCCGGTATGGTCTCCTCGTACTTCTTCGCGAGGTCTTCCACGGTTTGGTCCCCGAACGTCTCGAGCGGCGTGCTGAGGATGCGTTCCATGCGCTGCTGCTCGAGCGCCTGCTCGGCGCGGCGCTTCTTGATCACGTAGTACACGAGCAGCGCGATGCCCGCGCCGATGATCACCAGGCTGAGGACGAAGGTGGGCACCGTGGGCAGCCCGTCGGCGGTGCGCCCGGCGGAGCCGGCGCTCGCGCCGCTTCCGGCCATGATGCGCTTGCCCGTCTCTTCGAACGCGCGGGAGAACACCTGCTCCTCGCTGGGCGCCGAATCGTAGAAGCGGTTCAGCTGGTCCGCCAGGATGCCCACTGCCTCGTCGTCCATGACGGTTTTGGCCTGCGATCCGGCGGCGTACCCGGCGTTGAATCCGCCGTTGCCGTCGTCGCAGAACACCAGCAGGAAGTGCCCCTCGTCGGAGAACAGCTTGTCGTAGAGCCCTTCGGCCTTCTGCCCCAGCTTCTCCGTGGACGTCAGGGCGCCGTTCGGCAGTATGTAGACGTAGGGCTGCACGCCCGTGGCCTGGTAGAACGAACGCAGGCCGCTTTCGAGCTCGTCGGCGTCGTGTATCCAGTCGCCGTCCTCGTCGGTGTAGTAGCCGGTCTGGTGCACGGCCGACGCAGGCAGCGCCTCGCGCGCGGCGGTCGGCGATCCGCCCCCGCTTCCCAAAGGAATGCCTGACACGAACGAGAACGCGTTCAGCAAAGCGCTCAGCAGCAGAAGGACGAAGAAGACGATGAGCACGGTGCGGCAACCGCAACCGCAGCCGCTGCCCGAGCCGCCCTGCCCCGCGCCGCCTGTGGGAGGGACGCCCGGGTTCTGAGGCGGAACGTAAGGGTCCGGCGCCCCATAGGGCATGTTCGTCGGAGGCGTCTCGCCGGTGGGAGGCGCGTAGTAGGTTGGCGGGACGTGGCGGTCGCGGCGCGACGAACTCAACAGGTGGCCCAGCAGCATGCCCATGCCGAACCCGCTGCCGCCGCCGTCGTGGCGCGAGCCGCCACCGCCGCCGCCGAACGAGAAGCCGCCGCTGCGGCCGCCGCCTCCCGAATGCCCGCCGGAAAAGCCGCCCGAAGAACGGCCGCCACCCGAGAAACCGCCTGACGAGCGTCCTCCGCCAGAAAAGCCTCCCCCGCTCCTGCCGCCGCCCGACCTTCCCATGGCGCTCCTCCATGCTCGCAAACCAGCAAAACCCGCCCCGCGAACGCGAAAAGCCTGCGAACCCAAGGGGTCGCAAGAGCACATGCTCGCAAGGCGAAGGTCGAATTCCCTCGATGCCCCTATTGTATCAGTTCGGATCGCCCCCCGTCCCAGCCGCCAAAGGGAAACACAACTTCGAAGCGTTGACGACCTTGGGGGTGCTGCCAGCCATCATTCGGAACCGACGGGCAGGGTTACGACGCCTGCCGCAGAAGCGCCGCCCACGCGGCAGGCGTCCCTTCCCTTTACTCCACTATCGCGCCGTCTTCCAGGGTGGCGTAGCCGGCCACGTAGACGTCGGTGGCGCGGCCCGTCAGTTCGGCGCCGACGAAGCCGGAGTTCGTGGCCTTGCTCAGGAAGTCCGCAGGGTCCACCGTCCATGCCGCGTCCGGGTCGATGACCGTCAGGTCCGCCGTGCTGCCGGGCTCCAGCGCCACGCGCTCGAGGCGCAGGATGCGCCGCGGGGCCACGGCCATGAGCTCCACGGCGCGCTCCCAGCTGATGACGCCCGGCGCAACCAGGTGCGTGATCACCAGCGCAAGCGACGTTTCCAGCCCGATCATGCCGAAGGGCGCCAGCTCGAACTCGCGGTCCTTCTCGAAGTCGACGTGCGGGGCGTGGTCGGTAACGATGGCGTCCACGGTGCCGTCCACGACGCCCTCGACGAGCGCGGCTGCGTCCTCGGCCGTGCGCAGCGGCGGGTTCACCTTGAGCGCGGTGTTGTAGTCGTCGCCGATGGCGTCTTCCGTGAGGAACAGATGGTGCGGCGTGACCTCGCAGGTGACGGGCAGGCCCTCGGCTTTCGCGGCGCGCACGAGCTCCAGGCCGCGGGCCGTCGTCAGGTGCTGCACGTGCAGCGGGCAGCCGGTGAGGCGGCAAAGCGCGATGTCGCGGGCGATCTGGATCTCCTCGCCGGCTGCCGGCCAGCCGAGCATGCCCAGGCGCGTGGACACCACGCCTTCGTTCACCTGGCCCTCGCCCACCAGGTCCTCGTCCTGGCAGTGGCTCATGACCACGCGGTCGAACGGAGCGGCGTAGTCCATGACGCGGCGCATCATGCCCGCGCCCTGCACGCCGCGGCCGTCGTCGGTGAACGCGACGGCGCCATGCGCCACCATGTCGCCCATCTCGGAAAGCGTCTCGCCCTTCAAGCCCTGCGAGCAGGAGCCGGCCACATGCACGCGGCACTTGCCGACGGCCGCGGCGCGGGCGGCCACGTACTCCACGCCCACCGCGTTGTCGATGACGGGCTTCGTGTTCGGCATGCAGCACACCGCCGTGAAGCCGCCGTGGGCCGCGGCGCGCGTGCCG
>CAJFVW010000075.1 GCA_904420575.1 uncultured Gordonibacter sp. | reverse complement strand
GCCGAACTCCAGCACCTCGCGCTGCGGCTCGCTGTCGGCATGCACGCGGCGCAGAAGCGCGCGGGCACGCGCCACCAGCTCGCGGGGACTGAACGGCTTCACCAGATAGTCGTCCGCGCCCAGTTCCAGGCCGATGATGCGGTCTTCCACCTCGCCCTTCGCGGTGAGCATGATGATGGGCACGTCGGAATTGTCGCGGATGGCGCGGCACACGCGCTCGCCCGGGACCCGCGGCAGCATGAGGTCGAGGATGACCAGGTCGAAATGATGCTTGGAGAACTCTTCGAGCGCCTCTTGGCCGTCGCCCACGGCGGTCACCCAGTAGTTTTCGCGTTCGAGATAGGCGGTCACCGCATCGCGGATGGCCTTCTCGTCTTCGACCAGCAAGATGCGTCGTGTTTCGTTGCTCATGGAAATCTCCTCAAGCTCGTAGACTTTCCCGCGAACCGCATCGGTCGGTGCATGGGCGCGACCATTATACCGTGCGCGGGAGCCGTGTTTGCCGTCATTGTAGCACTGATAACGAAACGGTGATTTTCGCTGGGCGGATGTTCTGGGATAATCACACAGGAAAACCGCCGCGACGACTTCTGCCGCGACGAGGCCTTTCAAAAACCTCCTTACACTTGGTCGGGCCAAGCCACCCTCTTCCGGGGGCCCGAAGGCGCCCTTGACGCACCGCGGAACGGCGGCAAGCGGCGCACTCGGCCTCGCGGGTTTCGAAGGGCGGTCGGACCCGTCCGCAAGCCGACGAATAGGCGCGGCCGACCGGAAAGAAAACGAGCCGATCCGAACGGAAGCGGCTCCGGTCGCAGGGAACCGGAGCCGCTTCTTCCATCGTCACGCGGCCGTGTGGAGGGAGGGCGGCCACAGGGGAACGCCGGGGTCTACTTGCCCAGGTACTCCTTGGCGTCCTTCATGGCCAGACGGCCCGAATTGACAGCCCATGCCGCCTGGGAGCCAGGCGCGAACTTGACGTCGTAGGAGTCGCCGTACAGTCCGCCGGCATCGGAGCCGCCCGCGTACAGGCCCGGGATCACCTGGCCCTCGGCGTCCAACGCCTGAGCGTTTTCGTTGACGCGGATGCCGCCACACGTGGTGTAGAAGCCGTCGGCCGTCTCGCAGAGCCAGTATGGGCCCTCGGCCAGCTTGTGCATGAACTTGGCGCGCTTGCCGAACTCCTCGTCGGCGCTCGGGTCGTCGCCGTCCAGGCCGGCCGCTGCGTCGCAGTAGGCATTGTACTGCTCGACTGTCTTCTTGACGGCCTCGGGGTCCAGGCCCGCTTCCTTGCACACGGCTTCCAAGGAGTCGCCGACGTGGCAGCCTTCGGCCTGCTGGAGCACCTCACGCGCCTCGGCAAGCGGCGTGCCCGGGGTGCCGAACGAGAATACCTGGCCATCGGGACCTTCGGCCTCCCAGCGCTTCATGTCCGCCTCCGTGAAGAGGGCGTAGGTCTTCTCCTGGTTGCGCACGCAGATGCCGGCGCCGGCGAAGTCGTCCAGCCAGAGGTCTTCCTTGCAGAAGCGCTCGCCCTTCTCGTTGAGCCACAGGGTGGGCTGCACGCCGGCAGAATAAGCGTCGGTCGTCCACGTGGCCGACACCGCGCCGATCGTCACCGGGCCGCACCACATGACCGTGCCCAGGCCCTCGGCGAAGTCAGCACCGGCGTCCTTCGCCATCTTGAGGCCGTCGCCGTCGCGGCATTCCATGCCGAGCGCCTGGATGTTGACGTTCTTCGTCTCCGAAACGCTGTACAGCATGTCGGAGTTGTTGGCATATCCACCGGTGCCCACCACGACCACGGGGGCGTTCACCTGGACGACCTCGCCCTTCTCGGTTTCGGCCAAAAGTCCGGCCACCTTGCCGTCCTGCATGATGATCTTGCGGCCATAGGTGTTGAAGCGGGCCTCCACGCCCAGCTTCTCGGCCTCTGCGCCGAAGCACTGCATGAAGTAGCCGCCAGGACTCGCGTTGTCGCCCTTGTCGTACACGTGCCAGACCTTGGGGCCGACGCCGATGGAGATGTTGCCCTCGAACACGATGCCGTGGCTTTCGAGCCAGTCGATGGTCTCGGAGGTCTGACCGAAGAACTTTTCGTACAGCTTGTGCTGCGGGATCCAGTGATGGTAGTTCAGGCAGGTGTTCATCGCGTTCTTCACGCCATAGGGGACGTTGGGGTTGTAGGCGCCTGCGAAGGTCACGCCGCCGTCGGCCTCGGTGAAATGCGTCTCCAGGCCCGTCATGCCCTCGGTGCCGATGAACGATCCGCCGTATCCGGCCAACCGCTCGATCACGACGGGCTTCAGGCCCAAGTCGATGGCCTGGATGGCGGCGGCAGTGCCCGTCCCGCCCGCGCCGACGATGCACACGTCGGCTTCGATCGTCTCCGTCGGCTCGCCGAATTCGGGAATGGACCAGATCTGATCGGCCGCTTCCGCGCCTTCGGACGGAGAGGCGACGTTCTGGGCGGCAGGCTCCTTGGAGCCCGCCGCAGGCTCGGTTGCCTTCGGGGAGCAGCCCACCAGCGCTCCGCCGGCAATGCCGGCCGTCAGCACGCCTGCGCCGGCCAGAAACGAACGCCTGCTCAGATTCTGTGCGTCTTTCAACATGGAAACCTCCTTGACAAACCGCCTTCGACACCGCCGCCTCCATGTCTGTGCTGCGCGTGTCGCCTCCCTGCCGCCCGAAGCGGCTACCGGGTAGTATGAGCCGGGAAAGGCGCAGGTCGCAAGGCTTTCGGATGGAGCCAAAAGCTGATGGCTGAACCTATTGGATACATGACGGGAACGCGAAAGGCGCTTATAATGGCAAGGATGCGCCCATGCAGCGTGAATGGACAGGAGGGGTCCAGCGTGCAAAACGACAAGTGCGACTACTTCATCCTTGCCTACGATTCCCCCAGCTTCAGCGCGGCCGCGGCCAGGATCCCCATGACGCCGCAGGGATTCACGAAGGCCATCCACAACCTGGAACGCGAACTTGGCGTGCCTCTGTTCACGTCCTCCGAGGATGGGACGAGGCGGCCCACCCCCTACGCCGACGAGTTCTACGAATTCGCCAAGCACCTGCAGGCGGAACGCAACCTGCTGGAAAGCGCCTTCGAGCGCATCGCCTCCAGCGGATACGTCGAGATACGCGTGGCGTCGGCACTGGGCATACCGGGCCTGCTCGGCCTCGACTTCCCAAACGGGTTCACCGCCGAGCACCCTGACGTTTCCGTCACCCTCAACGAGCTGCCCGACTCGATGTGCGAGGCGGTGGTGCACGACGGGCTGTACGATCTGGCGCTCACCGTCTTGCCCGTGGAAAGGGAGTTCCATACCCTGGAGCTGTATTCCTCGCCCGTGCTGTACTGGGTCCGGCGCGACGACCCGCTGGCCAAGAAGGATTCGCTCGACATCCACGACCTGGCAAGCCGCCGCATAGCCATACCGGGACGCGAGTTCAAATGCTACCAGCAACTGTGCCGACGGTTCGACGGCGAGGGCATCGACCGGCCAGACATCCTCGAACATTCCGAGATCTTCTGGATCTACGAGTTCGTCCTGCACGGCGGCGGCCTGGGCTTCACGCTGCCGCATCTGACCAGCCTGGAAGTGTTCAGCGCGGACCCCGACGTCGTCGCCGTCCCTGCGGAAGGCTTCACCTGGGGGTTCGGCGTGTCCCATCTCGGATCCAGAAGCCTGTGCAAGCGGGAAGAAGAGTTCGTCGCCTACGTTTCGGACTGCGCCACCAAGCATTACGGCAGATACAACGGTCTTTCCTGAGAGAAGCGGAAAACCATTCACCCGGCAACGAAACGGATTTTCGATGAAAGGCTGGAAGCGGCGCCGAAACGCTGTCAGACTACAACCGTCAATGAAAGTCGATCGACAGGCAAGAGCCGCGTCCTATTCCTCCCCAAGCGGCCATGGCCTGTGCAGGAAACGGCACTAGAGACCCTATGGCAGCAAAACGACCCACACATGCCCGGCCCAGCGTCACGGCGCAGCGGCGTGCCAACCGACGAGGCACGCCCGCCTCGCAGCGCCCTGCCCCGTCGAGTCGCCACGTCGCGCCCGCACGGCGCAGCACGGGCCGGCGCGAGAGCGCCCCGGCGCCCTCCCTGCGCGGGAGCGTCCCTTCCGGCGTGCGCATACCCAAGCCGAACGGCGGCGAGATCCTCCTGACGCGCCGCCACTTCCTGTACGGCGCCATCGGCGTGGGCGCCCTGGCCGCCGTGGGGGGCGGCACCATAGCCGTCACCAGCGCGATGAAACAGGACGACAGCGGCGAGCTCGCGGTGCTGAAGGTGCCTGAAGACGCCGTCACCCCATCCGACGCGCTCACGGAGGTGGACGCCTCTTCCGCCCTGGGGCTCGTCAGCAGCTTCGAACTCCCCTATGGCACGCTCGTATGGGCGAACGACGACAACGTGGCCGCCTGCCTGCTTCCCACGGAGCAGTCCAAGCCGCTCACGCAGGTGGGGCTGCTCTTTCTGGGATCGGGATCGCATTCCGTCGTGGTGTCCCAGGCCGTCGGGCAGGACGAAGGGTTCGAGATCTACGACGTGCGCGCCTGCTCGACCGGCCTCGTGTGGACCGAGGCCGACATCCTGGACAACGTGTGGCGCGTCTATTCCGCCAGCTTCGACGGGGAAACCGTCGGCGACCCGCAGCTCTTGGACGAAGGCACGTCGGACTGGGAGACGCCCACCATTGCCGCGACGTCCGGCTTTGCGTTCTGGCAGGTGTTGCCTCGCGCCGACGGGCCTGCACGCGCCGAGGCGTCGCTGTTCAAGCGCGCCGCCTTCGGCACGAACGAGGCCAGCGTGGTCTACGAGTCCCATGGGCGCATGAGCACCCCGCCGTACGCCTTGGCCGATTCGGTGGTCATCACCCCCCGCACCGACACGTCTTCCATCCACCACCAGCTCACGCGCATCGACGCGCGCACGGGCGACGTGATGGACGCCCTGGTGCTGCCCACGTCCATGAAGCCGCTGGAAGCCGGGTACGGCAACACGGGGTTCATGTTCTCGTTCGACGCCATCTACAACTACGGCGACGGCATTGCGAACCTGGGCACGTACACCCCCACCGCGGCGGTCAGCCCTGCGGCTGCCGACGGCTTGGGAAACCCCGCCTACAGCGACGCCTCCTGGTTCCGCCATTCGCGCACGCCCACTGCGGCCCCTGCCTGGTGCGGGCGCTACCTCATGGTGAAGTCGTCCACCACCGTGGGCATCGACCTGGAGGCGAACACGTACTTCGCGCTGGAAACGAAGAGCGGCAGCGCGGACTACTTCGAATACCTGGCCTCCACCGGCATGGGATCCACCGTGGTCACCTACTCCAACATCGACTACCAGCCCATCGACGGCGAAGCCCAGAAGTACTGCCTCGTCCGCGTCTGGGCGCCGGTCTCCTAGCGCCCGTCCCGCAGCGGAGGCGGAAGGGGACACGGCGCCCTGCCATCCCAAGCGAACGATGCGCCTAGGGTCTCGAATCCTCCAGGCGCTCGAACACCGACGTTCGTGGGTCAGCTCATCAAAAGCACGTCTTCCCTTTCCGCGGCCAGCCTCTGCAGGTCTTCGGTGAAGCCCGAAATGCTGAACAACACGTACCACAGAGAACGTTCTTCCCTCTGCCAGACAACGGCCGGGGCCTTGCTTTCCAAATCGCGCAGCACGTTCGCACCGACCGGCTCCTTCCAGAACTTGCATTCGCACAAGGCGAGGGAGCCGCCCTGATCGTCAAGTGCGACCGCGTCTATCTCCACGTCGCCCGCGCCCCACCACCGTCCGACCTTCGTCGGGACAAACGGCCAGGTGCCATCGGCTGCCTTGTCCCATACCTTTTCCTGGCAAATGCGCTCGTAAACATACGAAACGTGCCCGTCGATGAAGTTGCGTTCAATCTTGCCCTTTACGGCTTCGGCGTGTCCGGACTCGATCAGTCCCAAATTGGGAAAGACGTAGCGGAACCAGAAAAGCAGGAAGTTGTCTTTGATGCGGTACTGTCCGCTTTTGCTTCTCTGGGGGTTCGATTCGGTGACGGGAACCTCGCGCTCCAGAATGTCCAGGTCGGCAAGCGTTTTCAGGTAGCGCGTCAAGCTGGTCTGCTTCGTTTCCAGCACGCTGGCTATCTTGCCGAGCTTCCTGTTCCCCGCCGCGATGGCCTTGATGATGGAGAAGTAGCTTCCCACCTCGCCCACTTCGCGCTGCAGCAGGAAGTTCGGCTCGTCGTAAAGAAAGCTGCTCCTGTCCAGGACGTTGTGCGCAATGGATGCGTAGATGTCTTTCTGGGCGTCGAACAATTCGATGTACTTGGGAACGCCGCCCGTCACGCTGAACAGCTCCACGAGCTTGCGCTCCGACGACTCTTCCGGAAAGAACTCGCCATAGCAGGAAAACGGCAGCTGCCTCATATGCAGTTGCGCCGTGCGTCGGCCATAGAGAGGGCTTCCATGGGCCAGCGTCTGCTCCACCATGAGCGAGATGAGCGAGCCGCACAGCACCAGCATCACGTTGCGTTCGCGCAGCAAAGAATCCCATATGCGTTGCAGCACGGAAAGAAACGCGTTGTTGGCCTTCCCCAGGTATTGGAATTCGTCAAGCACGATGACGATGCGCTGCGAGACGTCTTGCGTCAGGCGGTCAAACAGGTCGTCCCAGCGATCGAAGGACGCGTGCCTGATCAGGTCGTCGTCAAGGAAATCGGCTACCACGCCCTTGAAGGTGGCGCGGTTCTGGGCTTCCGATTCCTCGGTTGCCAGGAAATAGACGCCACACTTGTCCTTCAGGAAGTCCACCAACAAAGACGTTTTGCCGATTCGGCGACGGCCATACACCACCACGAACGACGCCTGGTCGCGCTCGTACTCGCGCTCAAGCGCCATGCGCTCGTCTTCACGGTCGATCAACATGCCCAAGCCTCCCGTTTCACCGTCGGTAGAAGAAAGACATTATTATACTTTAAAGTATAATAATGCCAAGTATAAAATTTTGCTACAAGAACGGTCTTGAACGTTTTGTTTATGCTCCACAGCGATAGCGCTTGCCTCGGCTCGTCATCCTATTCGGAACGAATAAAATGGCGGTCAATGAATGATTCAACTCCTTCCGTCCATCCTGTGTCATATCACCAAGACCCTATGGCATGAACAGGGACTTTTTAAAAGGGACAGTCTGGCGGATAATACGCCATCAAATCCTCTTTAGCAAGCAACCACTTATCCATTGGAAGTTCGTTGTTTTCACTATCACGATTAGCCAGTTTTAGTAGGTCGCAACCATCGATGAGTTTAACCCCGACCTGATGCGCATAGCTTATTGCATCGGCAGAAAAACCACTGGTAGTTATGAAGATCATATGATCGGCTTTGTATACCGCATTCGCTCCTACCAACTTCTGGACGAGATCCCTTCCAATCTTTTCAGCAGGTTGGTAGCACTTGCACTCGACTATCGCTGTTTCTCCGACAGCACTCGTAAGCGCGATATCGTATCCGCCATCGCGCGAGCGAGAGGTGACTTCAGCTTCGAATCCCTTAGACCTAAAAATATGAGCGCAATAATGCTCGAAATCCGTAGGATCCCTTTGAAACTTCTTCACCAACGCTTCGATATCTGAGCAGTATTGGACATCTTTTAGTTCATCCATCAACCTCTTATATTTTCTCTTCTCCTCGGTGCATTTACTTATCTGAACGCCTTTATGGCGGAGTCCATTAACCAACTGAACCATTTGCCAAGCATCCTTGCATTTCACTTTATAGTTTTCTACACCCAAACGACAACTTCCGCACCTTATATTATTGTCTTTTCTTCGACGATCACCACTGCCATCTTTGTTCTCATATTCCCATCTAGGAAATTCCAATTGGAAAGAATTGGTGTCGCAGCGTGAACGAGGTCGAACTTTCATAAAGCGCGTAACCCTAATTTGGTAGGATTGAAAAAATCTTTTTCGCCAGTAGGCATTGAACGCGTACACTAAAGCAATGGTCCCACAGATTGCTACTGCAACAATTACCAAAAAGCACAAAATTGGCATGGCCTCGTTTAGCATGTGCTGCTACCTCCATACATGAAGAACGTCGCCTCAATAATTCTAACAGCCCCCTTGTGTGACAACAAATTCATTAGATAAGGCTTTGTTTTTTAGAGAAATACGTATCTCCGATGGACAGTTTTCCAAACGAGCACCGTTTCTGAACATGGGCTAGAAACGCCTGCTCTACGCCTTCATATGGGCGCTTTTTCCCGAAAGCTCTTCGATGTCGATTCGCCACACGGCGGTATACGGCAACTCGCGGTCCATTGCGGAGCCTATCTCGCGTTTGGCCTGCGGCACATACTTCATGCACAGGGCCACCAGCGCCCGGCGCGCTTCCTTGCCGTCGGTCACGCGCGCTATGTGGCCAACCGCCATGACCGATTCGTAGCGTGTGGAAAAGAACGTGTCCTGGAAGAATGCGCCGCCGTTGCGCACGACCGTGACGAACACACGGGCATCGTGTGCGAAGTTGTCCAGCTTGTGGCCAGCTTCGATGGCGGAATGTAGATAGAGCGCATCGCCAACACGAACGTAAGAAAGCGGCACGCCATAGGGAGCGCCGTCCGTGTCCACCGTCGACACGACGCAGAAATCTCCCGCGTCTAGAACGTCGCATGCCGCGTCCTCGTCCATCTTGCGATCCGCATACCGCATCTTGTAATGCGTCATGGAAAGGCCCTTTCGGATCAGGCTAGAACTCCAGGCCCTGCAGCCTTTCGAACACCACGTCCTTGCGGGTGAGGAAGTCCCAGGGGTCGAAGATCTCGTCGAGGGTCT
>CAJFVW010000074.1 GCA_904420575.1 uncultured Gordonibacter sp. | reverse complement strand
CGACGTTGCCGCCCGCGCTAGCTCCGCGTCCCGCGCGCCTTCCGCCTCGCGCCAGCGCGCGCCAGAAAAGCTCCCAGCGGGACGCGCTTCCGGGGCGCGTCCCGCGTGCATCAGATCACGCTCTCTCCACCTGGCATAGTCCTTCCTTGTAGGGCGGGTACCCCGTCACCGGATCGAAGTCGCGCGACACCAGCTTGTTGACGTTGGCGTCCTCCCATCCGTGGAACATGTCGATGACCCCCGGGAGCACCAGGTTGGTCACCTCCAGCTTCGCGCTCACTTCGCCCAGCTGGTTGAACACGCGCACCATGTCGCCTTCCTGCAGCCCGCGCTCCTCGGCGTCGCGCGGATGCAGGCGCACGATGGGCTCGGGCATGAACTGGTTGAGCCACGGACAGTCGCGCAGCTTGCTATGCGTGTACATGGGTACCCGCGACCCCGTGTTGAGTACAAGCGGGTAGTCCTTGGCAAGGTCGGGCGTACTCACCGGGCTGTAGACAGGTTCCTTGTACCGAGGCAACAACTCGTCGTCAGGCCATCCACATTCCTTCATGACTTGACAGAGGAATTCCACTTTCCCACTGGGCGTGTTGAAGCCGGGCTGCCCGTCCGAGCGTATACCGCCCGTCGCGTACTTGCGGTCCGTCGGCTTGCCGTCGGAGGGGACGACGTACCCCTCGGGATGGTCGCGCAGATCCTGCATGGTAATGCCCAGTCCTGTCGTCTGCAGAATGTTTTCGAGCGCCGCCTCCACGCTGCCGCCGAAGCAATCCTCTTCCAACCCCAGCCTACAGCCCAGTTCGAACACGATCTGGTAGTCCTCGCGCGCCTCTCCCGCGGGCGGCACCACGGGCTCGCGCAGGTAGATCTTGCGGCCGAAGACGGCGAACGGCGCCATGCGCTCGTAGCACATGGCCACAGGAAGCACAATGTCCATGAAATTGTGCGTCCACGGGCGAATGTAGTAGTCAGCCGCCGCAGAAAACTCCAGCTTGCCAATGGCTTTTTGGTAGACGTCGCTCTGAGGCCACATCATGGCATTGCCGCCCCACATCATCATGACCTTGATCTTGCCCTCGTCAATGTATTCAGGGAATCGATTCGCCTGCATGTTCTTGTTGAAATACGCCCAAACGGGGAAGTCTTCGGCATCGAAACGCTTGGCCTGCAGGCCGCCCTTTCCGTACAGGTCCACCCGCTCGAAGGCCATGGTATCGGCGAACGCCGTGAAGGGAAGTCCCGCATTGATGGGCAATCCGCCTGTCACGTCCAAGTTGCCTGCCAGGGCCACCAGGCTGCAGATGGCACGCTGGGTGTTACCCGCATTGGAACCGTGCACAGTGGGAGCCGCGCTGGTGATGAACGCGCCGGGGGTCTCCTGCCCCCACATTTGGGCGGCAGCCTCGATTTTGTCCGCAGGCACCCAGGTGATTTCCTCCACCTTCTCTGGCGTGAAGTCTTGCACGTAGGCGCGGAATTCTTCGAAGCCAAGAACCCATTCTTCGCAAAAGGCGGCGTCGTAGAGGCCGTCCCTCAACATGACGTGGGCAATGCCCAAGGCCAAGGCACCATCGGTACCGGGGCGCGGCTGCAGGTGGATGTCGGCAAGCGATTCCACTGTCGGCGTGATGCGAGGATCCACCACAATGAACTTGGTGCCGTTGTCTTTGGCTCGAAGCAGGTTGCCGAAACGATACGCCATCGACCACGCCGGATTGAGCGACCAGATCAAACAGCTTTTCGACGCCTCGGTGGGATCGGCACCCACCGAACGCTCTCCGAACACCATGGCAGCACCCATCTGCGCGGCCATCATGCAGCAAGAGCTTTCGTTCGAATTGGTGGGCGTGCCGAAGAGGTTTGCCAAGCGGTTGATGGCGCCGCGCGGCTCCTTGGGATCTCCGCAGTACAGCATGACCGATTCGGCACCGTATTTCTCCTTGGCATCCAACATGTGCTGCGCAATGGTGTCATAGGCCTCGTCCCAGCCGATGCGCTCCCAGCCTGGATCCTCGTCGCGCGACTTGGTGGGATTGGTGCGCTTCATGGGGTACAGCAGGCGGTGCGGGTCGTACAGCTCCTGCAAGCTTGCCAGACCCTTCGAGCAAATGGGCGTGTTGGGCCAGCCGTCCTTGCGCGCCTCCACCCGCACGATCTTGCCTTCCTTGACGGTCGCCTTGATGCCGCACTTGGGTACCTGGTTGCACATGTCGCAATATGTGTAGCGCACTTCCTCGGGACTGTCCTGATCGGCGAACGCCTCCTCAGGCCACCGCAATTCGTACCCGCCGTTCGCCAGAGCAACGACGGCCGCAGTAAACGCACCTGCCTTCAGGAACGAGCGTCTGGAAACGGTTCCGGAAAAAACGTTCTCACTCATGGTCGGCGCTCCCTTCTTCGCGCTGCGTCTCGGTTTCGACTTGGGATGCGTCCGGTCCGGCTGGCCGCTTCGAACGTGACCTCTTCACGGCAACGCCCACACCGGCCCCCACGACGGCCACCGCCGCAACGCCTCCCGCCACCATGAGCGGGCTCGCGTCCGCCGCGCCTTCGGCTTGCTCACCCTCGCCCTTTCCTGCGTCCGCCGACTCGTTTTTGTAGAAACCAGGCATGGGCAGCAAGTCTGCGGGCATGGTGGAGAAGGGCACGTAGTAGAACGAGGTGCCCGAAAGGTTGTGAACGGCATCACCCTCCTGCGCTATCTTCTGAGAGATGGCGCTTTCGGGGTCTTCCACATCCCCGAAGAAACGCGCACCGCCGGGGCAGTTGTGCACACAGGCAGGCTCGAGTCCCCGGTCGATACGCGGGTAGCAGAAAATGCACTTCTCGGCGACGTTCACGCGCTGCGGCCCTTCGGTCTCGTAGGGAGCGGCCTCTTCGGCATCGAAATAGTAGGCCTCGCTGGCATTGATAGTGCGTGCGCCGTACGGGCACACCTCGATGCAGGTGCCGCACCCGATGCAAACGTCGTAATCCACGACGACGATGCCGTCGTCGCGCTTGTAACTTGCCCCGGTCGCACACGCCGCGACGCATGGGGCGTCGATGCAGTGCATGCAAGCATGCGGAAGGTAGCTGCGGTGGGACGTTTCCCCGTCCTCCCACTCTCGCCTTTCCACATGGCCCCATGCAACGCCTGGACTCTGGTTGTTCCACATCTGGCAGGCAACGACGCAGGCATAGCATCCTGCGCAGCGCCTCAAATCGACGAGCATACCCTGTCTGGCCATGTCCTCTCCTTGTCTCTCGTCGCCATCCCCCCTCGCTTTCGGCCAGCACCGTGCGACAGCAAGCTTCGACGGTGCCGCAAAGGCGAGCCCCCCCCCGACGCCACGTCCGGCAAGCGTGTTCGTGAACAGAGCGCCTTTCACGTCAGACGGAGAGGCGCAGACAGCGGGGGAAGCAAGATGCATCTACCTTACCCAAGGAAGCTCCCGCGTTTCCAGAAGCGCACGATGAGGCGCAGGTTTATCCTTCGATAATATCCTCAAGAAGGGATAACAGCGGTTTTCGCAGAGAGGCCTCGTTCCGGGTACAATGGCAGCATGGAAGCCAACGGCGATCATGCCGTTGGGGGACAATGCAAAAAACAGGGGGGAAGATGGCGACGACGATCAGTCCGAACCCGGCCTATCTGTACGGCATGCAAGCGACGGCGCGAAAGCTTGCCGACCATGCAAGCGAAGGAAAACCCATCAAGCTCTTCAAGGGAGAGCACTTCGACTCCCTTTGCCTCACCGACGAGGACCTGTACCTTTTCCTCGTCCTGGAAGGGCAAATCCGGTGCAGTTTCTTGTTCAATGGATCGCCGGAGAGCCAATCGCTTTTCATGAGGGGATCATACCATGCGTTCCTCAACGAGAACGACCGTTTTTCTGCCCAGATAGGGACCTTCCGCTACACGGCGCGGCGCAACACCGCCATGGTGGGGTTCACAAAAAGGCAGGCGGCCCTTTTCGCAGCGGAAGACCCCGCCCTGTTCGAAGACGTAATGACGGCCGAGCACCTTTCGTTTTTACAGCTCAGCTACCGGCTTGCCTTGGGAAGCATTCATTCCACCAGCAAGCGCATCCTCCAATGGCTGTGCGACCTGTGCCATACGCAGAAGCCCGACGAAGATGGTTCCGTCGTCATCCCGAGTAACATGACATTGGAAGGCATGTCCGATTTCCTCAACGTGCACATCACCACGCTGAGCCGCCTTCTGGCATCGCTCAAGCAGGAAGGGGTGCTGGAACGGAGAAAAGGCTGCCTGGTGATAAAGGACGTCGGCGCCGTAGAGCGCCACCTGGCAGGAGAGAACGTGGTCCTTTACTAAGCCGCACCGGCTAACGCAGACAGGCGCGCAGGAGCAAATTTCGCAAGGCACCACGCACCCCGATCTCGCGCGCCTGCGTGCACCCGGCCTCTCGTCGATCGCCGAACGCCCCTCTTTCCCGCCCGGCCTCGCGCGCTTGCGCGCGGTCGGCCTTTCGGCATCATTCTGACCAAACGGAACGATCAAGACCGTTTGGGCTAGGTGGCGAAAGGCGATTGCCTATACTCCGTTTGTTAAGTTAACATTAGCTAACAAAGGAGTGACGCATGGTTGGATCGGATACCGTCTCGTCGAAGCCCCGCGCGCTGAAAGGCCGCGACCTCATCACCATCGGCATTTTCACGGCGCTGTATTTCGTCGTGAACTTCGCCTGCATGCTTGTTTCCGGGCTTCATCCCTACCTTTGGGTCTTCATGCCTGCGCTCGACGCCCTTCTTGCCGGGATTCCGTTCATGCTGGCATGCGCCAAGGTCCCCAAGTTCGGCACCGTCCTCGTCATGGGCATGGTGCCTTCCCTCGTCTACTTTGTCACCGGAATGTTCACGCCGCTCATTTTGGGGACGATGCTCGCGTCGTGCCTCGTCGCCGAAGTCGTGCGCGCGGCGACGAGGTACCGCAGCTTCCTCGGCAACGCCCTTGCCTATGCGGTCTTCGGCTTCGGGATGTGCGGAAGCCCCCTGCCGGTATGGGCGTTCCACGACTCGTTCATGGCGCAGATCTCGTCTCAGGGGATGGGCGCCGACTATCTGGCAACGCTCGAAGCCGCAGCAACGCCCGAAATGATGATCGCGATGTTCGCCGTGACTTTCGTCTGCGGACTTGCGGGCGCCTACCTTGCGCGGGGCATGTTCAGGAAGCACTTCGTGAAGGCGGGGCTCGTGTGATGGAGGCTCGCGCCTTGAGACGGGACGGCCTTGGCGAAGGGACGCTTTTGGGCCGCCGGAAGCGCAAAGGCTTTCTTGCGCTTGACCCGCGCACGCTCATGGGCGTCCTGGTGGCGGCGTCGGTGCTTGCGTTCGCGGAGAAAAGCCTGACCGTGGAGTTGTGCCTCGTCTGCGCGGCCGGGCTTCTCCAAGCGCTTGCCGGGTACCCGAAGATGGCGGCAGGGTTCGTTGCGGCATACGCGGCGCTTCTCGGGATCCTGTGCTTCGTCTTCCCCAACATTGGCGGAGTGGCGGCGACCATGTTCACCATCAGCTTCACGTTCTCGCGCAAGATATACCTCTGCCTCATGGTGGGCGCGCTTCTTATCTCCGACTCTTCCGTCCACAGGCTTGGCGCAGCGCTTGCGAAGCTGAGGCTTCCGCAGACGGTGCTCGTGCCGCTGACGGTAACGCTCCGCTACTTCCCCACGCTCAAGGAAGAGGCGTCCCACATCCGCGACGCGATGGCCCTGCGCGAAATCCCTCTCCGCAACAGGGCCGAATGCTTCGCCGTGCCCCTTGTGATGTCCGCCGCACAGACCGCCGAGGAACTTGCCCGCGCCGCAACGTGCCGGGGCATCGAGAACCCGGCCCCATCGACGGACACGGAACGCCTGGCGATGCGCGCTTCCGATTGGACCGTGCTGGGGCTTTCCGCCCTCGCCGTGGCGCTGACCTTTCTCTTTGGAGGTTCGTTTTGATGAAAGCCGGAAACGAAGAGGCAGTCGTGTCGCTTTCCCACGTCTGTTGCACGGCACCGTCGGGAAAACGCATTCTCGACGACGTCAGCCTTGCGGTGCGCCGCGGCGAATGCGTGCTGCTTGTCGGCAGGTCGGGGTCTGGCAAGACCACCATCACGAAATGCATCAACGGGCTCGTCCCTTCTTTCGAGCCGGGGATCAGGATGGAAGGGCGCGTGCGCGTCTGCGGCCTCGACCCCTCCGCATGCGAGATGTACGAACTGGCCAAGCATGTGGGAAGCGTGTTCCAGAACCCCAAAAGCCAGTTCTTCAACCTCACATCGAACGACGAGCTTGCGTTCGGGCTCGAGACGCAAGGCGTTGCGGCCGACGAGATAGAAAGACGGGTGCGCGAAACGGTGTCGTCGCTTGGAGCCAAACGGCTTATCGACCGCGACGTGAGCACCATGAGCGGCGGAGAGAAGCAGAGCCTTGTCTTTGCCTCCATCGACGCATCGAGGCCCGACGTCTTCGTGCTTGACGAGCCTACGGCGAACCTCGACGCTTCGTCGGTCCGCGCGCTCCATGACGAGATTGCCTCGGTGCTGAAGGAAGGGAAGAGCGTCGTCATCGCAGAGCACAGGCTCTATTTCGCCATGGACCTGGCGGACCGCGCAGTGCTTGTGGAAAACGGACGCATCGCGAGAGAGTTCGCCCCGGAAGAGCTTGCCTCCCTCGACCGCCGCGAGCGCGAGCTGCTTGGGCTGCGCGCCACCGATCCTGCAGACGCGCTTGCGATATCGATCCCGCGCGCAGGCGGCGGGCGACGGGAAAAGGCAGGCGGCGCCCGACATAAGGACGGTGCCAGGCAGGCGGACGGCGCCCGGCACAAAAAGACAGGCGCCAAACGCCGAGAAAGCAGCCTTCGACGGGAGGATTGCCCCCGGAAGGCAGACGGCGAAGAAGGGCTTAGGCTGTCGTCCTTTACCGTCGAACGCGACGGCAAAGCCGTGTTCGACCCGGTGAGCCTCTTCGTGCCGAACGGGGGCGTGGTGGGCGTCCTGGGCGAGAACGGGATCGGAAAGTCGACGCTGCTGCGCGGGATAGCGGGCCTGGAACGGCGCGACGCAGGCACCGTCGAGTTCTGTGGGAAAAGGCTGTCCCGCAAAGACCGGAGGCGCGCCGCATCGCTCGTGATGCAGGACGTGAATCACCAGCTCTTCAGCGATAGCGTCTTGAACGAGTGCCTCCTGGCGGCAGGCGGAAGAAACGACGGGGAAACCGTCGCCCGCGCGAAAGAGGCCCTTGCCGCACTCGACCTCTCGGACCTGCTGGACGTCCACCCGATGGCGCTTTCCGGCGGCCAGAAGCAAAGGCTTGCCATCGCATGCGCGCTGCTGGCACGCAAGAGGCTCCTGCTGCTCGACGAGCCGACAAGCGGGCTCGACTTCGACCGCATGGTGGAAGTCGCCCGACTCGTCAGAAGCCTCGCGCGGGCAAACATCGCCATCATGCTCGTCACGCATGACCACGAGTTCCTCGACCGATGCTGCGACGAGGCCCTTTTCCTCGAAAGGGCGGCGGAGGAAAGCCCCGATGAGCGATAAGCCCAGAAGCATATTCGAAGGGAAAGGGGAAGACGAGGCGTTCCCTTTCGCGCAGGGCAGGCACCCTTCCTCTGCGAAAGGGGGCGACCGGATTTCGGAAAGAGACGTGTCGGGCGTCATGAACTTCGAAGGAGAATCGGGCTTCGGAAGCATGCGCTTCGTCGAAGCCCTGCCCGGTATCATGGTCTCCTTCAACGAATTCCGCATGGCGGGCTACCTTTCCGCCTTCGCCACGTCAAGAGACGTCCTGTGCGTGGACTGGTGCAAGGAGGGCAGGATAGAGCAGCCCATGCCGAACGGATCGTATGCCTACGTTTCCTCCGGAGACTTGAAGATAGACGACCGCTCCTGCCATGCGGGACGGTTCGTGTTCCCCACGTCGCACTACTGCGGGATCACCGTGTCGTTCGACCTCGCCAAAGCCCCCGGCTCCATCCGGCGCGCCCTTCCCGGATTCTCCATCGACCTGCACGACGTCAAGCGACGCCTCTGCCTTGACGGGCGCCCGCTCATGTTGCGGGACTGCAGGCGCATGGGTCACATCGCCAGCGAGCTCTACGATGCGCCCGCCCGGGCACAAAGGGCATACTGCCAGATCAAAGCCCTTGAAGTCCTGCTGTTCCTGGACTCCCTCGACCCTGCCTTCGAAGGGAAGGGCCTCCCTTACTTCCCCCGGTCACGGGTGGCGCGGGTGAAGGCGGCGCGCGACCTCATGGTGTCCGACCTTTCGGCGGACGTCACGGTAGAGAAGGCGGCCCAAAGCGCGAGCATGTCCCTCACCGCGTTCAAGGAATGCTTCAAGGGGATCTACGGCGCGTCGCCGGCGGCCTACGTGAGGTCCATGCGCATGGACATGGCAGCGAAGATGCTGAGAGGAACCGACATGCGCGTCGTGGACATCGCAACGTCCGTGGGCTACGACAGCCCGTCGAAGTTCTCTGCGGCCTTCAAGGCCGCAACGGGGCTTGCCCCAAGCGAATACCGCCAGAGGCGGTGACGGGGCGCGCTTTTGCCCAAACGGAGCGGATCCGCCCGAACGGAGCTGAACCCGGCGCCTCTTTCCTCGACAATAAGCCAAGGCTAACAAATACCGGCGGCAAGGGCTGCCTGCCGGCCCGGATCGATTGTGAGGACGTGATGCCATGGCCGAACGCGAAAAGGCCCCCGAAGATGCGAAGGGAAGGCCGTGGGTCAAGACCCTTTTCTCCTATGCACGGCGGTGCAAAGGGAAGATGATCGCCTCGTTCGCCGTTTCGCTGGCAAGCGTCGGTGCGGGGTTCGTTCCGTTCTATGCGGTGTACCGCCTGATGGCAATGGCGATGGACGGCTCGCTGACATGGGACGGGTCCGTCCTGTGGCTTGCTTTGGCCGCGGTCTTTTACCTTGCGAGCAAGGTGCTCTTCGGGATATCGACGCTTCTCTCGCACGTTTCCGCCTACACCATCCTGGAGACGCTTCGGCAGGACTTCGTCCGCAAGCTCATGAAGGCGTCCCTCGGCACCGTCCAGGCGAAGAGCATCGGCAACCTGAAGAACGTGTTCGTGGACCGGATAGAGAGCATAGAGCCGCCTTTGGCCCACATGATCCCCGAACTGGGAGGATCGCTTGTCCTGGCGGCAGGGCTGGCGGCGTGGCTCGTGGCGATCGACTGGCGGATCGCGCTCGCTTGCCTTGCCTGCGTCCCCGTCGGGCTTGCCGTGTTCGCATCCAGCCTGAAGGACTTCAACGCGAAGTATGCCGCCTACATGGCGGAGAGCAACCGCGTGAACGGGGTGATCGTGGAGTACATCGAAGGCATCCAGGTGGTAAAGGCCTTCAACCAGGCAAGCGATTCCTACGAGAAGTACGCGGGATCGGTCCGCGCGTTCAAGGAGTTCACCATGCAGTGGTTCCGCTCTACCTGGGTCACCATGAACCTCATGTCGAGCATCATGCCGACGACGCTGCTCGGCGTGCTTCCCGTCGGCCTGGCCCTCTATTTCTCCGGCAGCCTTGCCCCGTCAGGCTTGGCCATGGGCATCGTGCTTTCCCTTGCCATCGTGGATCCCCTCATGCGCTTCACGTCGTTCGTGAACGAGATGAAGTCCATGGAGTACGCGGTCGCCGACGCCGCCGAGTTCCTCGACCTGCCCGAACTTCCCGAGCCAAAATCCCGCGCGGAAACGTCGGGCTTCGCCGTGGAGATGAAGGACGTGCGCTTCTCCTACAAGGCGGGCGAAGAGGTCTTGCACGGGGTGTCGCTGTCGGTGCCCCAAGGGACGTTCACCGCACTCGTCGGGCCATCGGGGTCGGGCAAATCCACGCTTGCGCGGCTTATCGCCAGACACTGGGACGTCGATGCCGGCTCCGTATCGGTGGGCGGCACGGACGTGAGAAGCATGCCGCTCGACCAGCTTTCCGAACTCGTCAGCTTCGTGCAGCAGGACAATTTCCTCTTCGATGCCACCATCGGGGACAACATCCGCCTCGGAAAGCCAAAGGCGACCGACGAGGAAATCGCGCGCGCCGCCCGCGCCGCATGTTGCGACGAATTCGTGAAACGCCTCCCTTGCGGCTACGGCACTTCCGCCGGCGAGGCAGGGCGCTTTCTTTCCGGCGGCGAACGCCAGCGCATATCCATCGCGCGCGCGATCCTGAAAGACGCGCCCGTCATCGTCTTGGACGAGGCAACGGCGTTCACCGACCCGGAAAACGAGGACAAGATACAGCGCTCCATCGCGCGTCTTGCCGCCGGCAAGACGCTCGTCGTCATAGCGCATCGCCTATCCACCATCACGCGCGCCGACCAGATAGCGGTCGTCGACGGCGGATCGATAGTCGCTCTCGGTACCCACGAAGACCTGCTTGGGTCGTGCCCCCTCTATGCAAGGATGTGGGCGGCGCACGTTGGAACCCAAGACTGGGCCGCCGGATCGAACGCCGAAGGAGGCAACCGATGACAAAGGCTCTCATCCGCATCGTCAGGTGGACCGGCCCGTACAAAAAGAGGCTTTTCCTGGGCTGCGTATGCTCGTTTTTCATGACCTGGTCCATCGCGGCCCCGGTCATGATTGCCGCGTGGCTTCTTGCCCGGGTCGCAGAAGACGCACGCGGAACGTCCGTGCTCGACCCGTCATGGACGGGGCTTTCCCTGCTGGCGATCGCCGGCTGCGTGGTGTTGCGGTTCGCCTTCACGTACGGCAAGAACAGGTTGCAGGAATCCATCGGACACGAGGTGGCCGCAGAAGAGCGCATACGCATCGGCAACATCCTGAAGCGCGTGCCGCTCGGCTACTTTTCGCAGGTGAAGACGGGCGACATACTTGCAACGGCGACCACGGAGCTTGGCGTTTTGGAACTGCAGGGAATGAAGATGGTCGATGCCGTGATCAACGGCTACGTCAACCTCGCCGCGATCGTCTGCTTCCTGTTCGTCCTTCAGCCTGCGGCCGCAGCGGCGGCATTGGCGGGAACCATCGTTTCGTGCCTTGCCCTCGCCTCCATCAACCGCACGTCAAAGCGGCTTTCCCCCGCCGCCAACAAGGCGACGGAAAGCCTGTCGGGAGCCATCGTGGAATTCGTGCGTGGCTTGGGGACGGCGAAGGCCTACGGACACGACGACACCGCCTCGAAGCCCATCCTTTCCGCTGCGCAGCGGCTCAAGAACGCCCGGGTGGCCATAGAGTTCGGCTTCACCCCCAGAAACGTCGTGCACCTTGCGGCCCTCAAGCTTGCGAGTGTCGGCGTGGTCGCCTGCGCCACGGCGGGCTTCGTTTCTGGCAACGTTCCTCTTTGGATATTCCTTGCGCTCGCGGCGTTTTCCTTCACCATCTTCTCCGGAGTGGAACGCATCAGCGATTCGGCGCACATGCTGGGGGACCTTGACGACATACTCGACCGGATAGACGCGATCAAGCAGGCGAGGTTCATAGACGAGGACGGGAAGGACCTTCCCTTGGACGGCTGCGCCATCGAGTTCAAGGACGTGTCGTTCTCCTATTCGGGAAGCAGCGGCAAGCAGGCCCTCCGAAAAGCGAGCTTTACGATCCCCGAAGGCACCACGTGCGCCATCGTCGGCCCGTCCGGTTCGGGAAAGACCACGATAGCCAACCTCATGATGCGCTTTTGGGACGTCAGCGAAGGCGCAGTGCTCGTGGGCGGGCGCGACGTGAGAGACCTCACGTGCAACGGCCTTCTTAAGAACTTTTCGGCGGTTTTCCAGAACGTCTACCTCTTCAACGACACCATAGAGGGCAACATCCGGTTCGGAAAGCCAAGCGCGACGCACGAAGAGGTGCTCGACGCCGCACGAAGGGCGCAGGTGGACGAATTCGTGCGCGACCTTCCCGACGGTTACGCCACCGTTGTGGGAGAGGGAGGCAACGCCTTTTCCGGCGGTCAGAAGCAGCGCATCTCCATCGCCCGGGCCCTTCTCAAGGACGCTCCCATCGTCGTTTTGGACGAGGCCACGGCAAGCATAGACCCCGAGAACGAAGCCTTGATCCAAGCGGCGCTTTCGGAACTCACCCAGGGAAAGACCGTGGTCGTGATAGCCCACAGGCTGGCAACCGTCGAACATGCCGACCAGATCCTCGTGCTGGACGACGGAGCCGTCGTGCAGCACGGCACGCACGAAGAGCTCCTTGCACAAGAGGGGATCTATCGCGACTTCGTCAGGATAAGGCGCGAAGCCGAGGGATGGCGCTTCAAGGCCTGACGGGAAGCGCGTAGACGTGACGCATGGGAACAAGCGCATGCCGGGCGCGAGCGAGCACGGGGGTGAGTGGCGCACGCAGGCGCGGAGACGTGCGGGGCAACGTGAGGGGCGTCAGGCGGAAGCGCGTGGGCGCAGGCCTGACGGCCTGCCTGCACGGCTTCGGCCTGCGGCGAGGCTCCGTCCCGCATGCAGTTCCGGCCGAAAGCGTCTTGTGCCGGCGCCATGGAAACATGGTATGCTATCGTAACCCACGAACAGGAAGGCGCCGGACATGCGTGCAAAACGACGGGCAGCCGATCTGCCAGCAATTGACGCAAGCCTGATCTGCGATGCCGCTTTGAGACTCACCAAGGAGTTCGGGATTGACGGTTGGTCCATCCGCCAGCTGGCCAAGGAGATCGACGCGAGGCCAAACGTCATCAACTACCACGTAGGGCGAAGGGAAGACGTGGTCCATCTCGTCATGGAGCGGGTCAACGCCGAGATTTCCCTTCCCGGGCCCTGCAAGGGCTGGAAGCCGTGGTTCAGGCTTCTTTTGGGGGAACTGCGCCGCACTCTGAGGAAATATCCCGGTGTCGCGCGCAGGCTCGCCGCCATAGGCCCTGGCCTCGGAGAATCCAACCGCATCATCAACCAGGGGATTCAGATGCTGGAGGATGCCGGATTCAACGACCAGTCCGCATTCGCATACTCCATCCTGCTGTGCCAGACATGCTCCTTCGTCGCCGCCGAGGACGACAGGGACCGGCTAGGCAAGGTGCGCAAAGAGACGGGCAGGGCGTACGCCGGTGCCCTTTCCACGCCCGAACCCGGCGTTGCCGCCCTGGCGAAGGCCGTCAAGCCCCTGACCGAGAGCGAAAGCCTGAGACAGGATTTCTTCGACCGTC
This sequence comes from uncultured Gordonibacter sp., assembly GCA_904420575.1. GTDB lineage: Bacteria > Actinomycetota > Coriobacteriia > Coriobacteriales > Eggerthellaceae > CAJFUR01. The sequence goes on along the minus strand of CAJFVW010000074.1, from coordinate 390 downwards.
AGTTTTCGGTCCTTGTCGATGCTCTTCTCGACGGACTGGAAGAAAACCTTCTGCGAGATCCACCGACATGCCACGAACACGAGCCTTCAAAACGCCTCGATCCCGGCCGAAGTTCTGAACACAAGCTTTAAAAGTCGCCGCAGCCTGGCCGAATCGCTGCGTGGCGGCAACCCGGCAACCCGGCAGCCCAGCAACCCGGCGCACCGGCCTAAGCGCTCCGTGACGGCAATCCGTCAATCCGGCGCCCTGCCCGCCTCACCGGCCCTCGAAGGGAACGGCGATCCGTTCCTCGCAGGTGTAGCGCGCCACCCTCTCCGTATGGGTGACAACGACAAGCGCCAAACCCTCGTTTCGCTTCAGCTGGTTCAGCATGTCAAGAATGTCCTTTTG
>CAJFVW010000073.1 GCA_904420575.1 uncultured Gordonibacter sp. | reverse complement strand
GGCGTGAAGGACTGTTCCGCCTGCCTGCTTCCCCACCAAGGCGCCGAAGGGAACGCCTTCGTGCTGCAGCGAAGCGACGAGCTGGCCGCACTGGCGAAAAGGCCGCAGTGATGGGAGCGTTCTCGGACAAGGTGTTCGCCGTGGTGCGGCTTGTGCCGCGCGGCAAGGTGGCGACGTACGGGCAGGTCGCACGCATGATCGGTTCGCCGCGGTCGGCGCGCTACGTGGGCTATGCCCTGCGCGCCAACCCCGATCCCGGCACCGAACCCGGTTGCACGCCCTGCCACCGCGTCGTCTTCAAAGACGGTGGGCTGTGCAAGGGGTTCGCATTCGGCGGGCCCGACGAGCAGCGCGCCATGCTGGAAGAAGAAGGCGTGACGTTCGCGGACGACGACCACGTGGACCTGGAAGCCTGCCTGTGGGACGGCCATGTGGACGCGGGCGGAGGCGCAGACGGCGACCTGCCGAGCGCCCCGCCGCCCGACTTCGACTGGGAGCGCGAACTGGGCGACGCCTAGGCGCGCAGGCGCGTCAAGCGCGACACGGCGCGCGGGGCGCGACGGCCATGCGGGCGCAGCGGGCGCGGCGCCGTCAGGCCTGGTTGGAGGGATACGGGTCCGCTTCGGCCACGGCGCGGGCGAGCGCTTCGGCGACACGCAAACCGTCCACGGCGGCGCTCATGATGCCGCCCGCATAGCCCGCCCCCTCGCCGCAGGGATAGAGGCCGCTTCCCCGCGCGGCGCCTGACGTGGCAGGCGCACCTGCCACGTCAGACACGCTGCCAGCGGCGGCTTCCCCGCCCTGATTCGCACCCGACGCGCACGAAGTTTCCAGGCGGGCCTGGAATTGCCCGTCGCGCACGATGCGCACGGGGCTGGAGCTGCGCGTCTCCACGCCCGTCATGACGGCGTCGGCGTCGGCGAACCCGCGCAGCTTGGCGTCGAGCAGGGGCAACGCGGCGACCAGGGCGTCGGACACGAACGGCGGCAAGCACTCCCGCAAATCGCACCAGACGACGCCGCGCGGGTACGTCGGACGCACCGTGCGGCTGGGCGCGCCCGGACGCCCCGCCTGGAAGTCGCCGACCGTCTGGGCGGGCGCCGCATACGCCGCGCCGCCCGCTTCGCGCGCCGCCCGGTACGCGGCGCGCTCCAAACGCCGCTGCAGCGCGACGCCCGCCAGCACGTCGTCGCCTTCCAGGTCGTCGGGGCGCACGTCCACCAGCAGGGCGCTGTTAGCGTTTTCGCCGTCGCGCGCGAAACGGCTCATGCCGTTCGTGCACACGCCGCCTTCCTCGCTGGCGGCGGCGACCACCGTGCCGCCCGGGCACATGCAGAACGTGTAGACGCCGCGCCCGTCCGGCAGATGGACGGCCAGCCGGTAGTCGGCCGCTCCAAGCGCGGGGTGCTGCGCTGCCCCTCCGTACTGCGCCTGGTCCACCTGGCGTTGCCGATGCTCGATGCGCACGCCGACCGAGAACGGCTTGCGCTCCATCGCGACTCCGGCCGCACGCACCAGCTCGAACGTGTCGCGCGCCGAATGGCCGCAGGCGAGCACCACGCGCTGCGCGGCAAGCCGCTCCGTTGCGCCGCCGCGCACGTCCTGCAGGTCCACGGCGGCCAGCAGGCCGTCTTCGAAGTGCAGGCCGACGAGCTGGGTGTGGAAGCGCACCTCGCCGCCGGCCGCCACGATGCGCTCGCGCAAGGCGCGCACCACGCCCGGAAGCAGGTCGGTGCCGATGTGGGGCTTCGCCTGCCAGAGCACTTCCTCGGGCGCGCCTGCGCGCACGAACGTCTCCAGCACGTGGCGCACCTGCGGGCTCTTCGTGCCCGTGGTCAGCTTGCCGTCGGAAAAGGTGCCCGCGCCCCCTTCGCCGAACTGCACGTTCGCCTGCGGATCGAGCGGGCCGCCCGCTTCGAACGCGGCCACCGCGGCGGAGCGTTCCTCCACGCACGCGCCCCGCTCGACCACGAGCGGCCGCAGCCCCGCTTCGGCCAGGTACAGCGCGCAGAACAACCCGGCCGGCCCAGCGCCCACCACCAGGGGGCGCGGCTCGCCCGCCTGCGCCGCCGCGACGGCCAGATCGGGCACGGAAAGCGGCACGGGCGGATGGTGCGGGCGCGCCTGCACGCCCCGCGCAGACGCATCCGGCGCGGCCAGCAACCGTTCTTCCTGCGCCTCGTCGGCCAAGGCCACGGCGAGCGTCGCCACGAAATGCACGTTGCCCTTCTTGCGCGCGTCCACGCTGCGCTTGAGCACGCAGGCTTCGGCCACATCCCCGCTTGGCACGCCGAGCGCGCGTGCAGCGGCCTCGCGCACAAGGGCGTCGCCGCCGGGCAGTCCCGCATCGAGCGGCAAGGGCACGTTGGACAGTTCGATCACCGGCGCGTTCCTTTCGCACTTGCGGCATGGCCTGCGGCGGCGGTTCCTGCAGCCGGCCTTTTGGCCGCCGCGGCGCCGGCCAAAAGGCCGCTCGCCCACGCCCAATGCAGGTTGTAGCCTCCGCAGGGAGCGTCCACGTCGAGCGCCTCGCCGACCACGTGAAGGCCGGGGCAGGCACGCGCTTCCATCGTGGCGGGATCGAACGCCTCCACCGCGAATCCGCCGCGCGTCACCTGGCACTGCCGCGCGTCGCCGACGCCGCGCACCTCGAGCGGAAAGGCCTTGAGCGCGCGGGCGAGCCCCGAGGCGTCGTCGGGATCGAACGGCGCCTCGGGGCGCAGTCCCGCCTGCTTGAGCGCTGCGCGCGCCACCGCAGGCAGCAGCATGCCCACGAGCAGCTCCTCGCCGGTCGGCGCGCCCAACCTGCCATAGCGCGCCCGTAGCTCGCTTTCGCACGCGGGCCCGTCAAGCTGCGGCAGCAGGTCGAGAAGCAGCGTGTCCCCCGGTTCGACGAAGCGCGACAGGTTGAACGCCGCGATGCCCGACACGCCGTAGTCGCGGAACAGCACCTCGCCCGTCTCGGACGCCTTCGGCAGGCCGTCGGGCGCGACGAGCGTCGCAGCGCACCGCACGCGGATGTTGTTGAGGGGTTTGACCACGGCCGTGTCGGTGCGCAAGGGGCCCAGCACCGCACGCGGCTCCGCGAAGGGAAGCCCGCCGGGAAGCAGGTCGCGCGCCGTGCGGCCGCCCGTTGCCACGATCACGGAGCGGGCATGCGCGACGGAGCCGTCGGCGAAGCGCACGTGGTAGCGCCCGTCTGGGCGCTCCGGCACGTCGATGCGCGTCGCCCGGTGCTCGCACGTCAGAACCACGCCTGCGCGCGCGAGCGCCGCACGCAGCACGTCGAGCACGCTCGACGCCTTGTTAGCCAGCGGATAGAGCCGCCCCTCCCCCTCTTCGCGCCACATGAGCCCCAGGTCGGCAAAGAAAGCGTGCACGGGATCCTCCGGGCAGGGGGATGCGGCTCCGTTCGCGCCGTCGGGCGCAGCCATGCCTGCGCCCTCGGGAGCGGCCTTGCCTGCGCTGCCAGAAGCGGCCTTGCCCCCATAACCGCGAGCGGTCAACTCTGCCCTGCAGGAAGTGCGGCCGCCCGCACCTTCGCATGCACCTTCGCCTGCGTCCTCGAAAGCGCCCGCGCGCCTTTGCCCGCAGCAGCGGGCCTCCAGGGCCTCGAAGGCGGCCGCCACGAACGCCGCATTGCGGTACAGCCCCGCTTCCACCTGCGCGTTCGAAAAGTTGCACCGCCCGTTGCCCGTTGCCAGGATGGAGCGCCCCACGCGCTCGTCGGCCTCGAACACCACGACCTCGACGTCGCCGCGCCCGTCTTCGCACGCGTCTCGCGCCTCGTGCGCGCCTTCGCACGCTTCCCGCACGCCACGCGCCGCCGCCACGGCTGCCGCAAGCCCTGCCGCGCCGCCGCCTATGATCGCAATCGTTTCCATGCACCCATTATACGGCAAGGACAAAGACCGGCCGCGAGAAGCCGGCCGGCAATGTCCAAGGCGAAATCCGCCCCGCATTGCAATTTCTGACGGTTATGCGAGTCCTTCCGATCCTTTTCGGCTTGTAAAACGTCTTCGGGTTTTTGCGACCAGGCACGATGCAAGCGAGCACTCCGAAGTCGGCCGCCCCTGCTTCGATCTCAATCGCATAACCGTTAAAAATTGCAGATTCTGCGATTCCCGTACATAAAAAGGCGCACAGACCGAAACCTGTGCGCCTCGTCCGGCGTCCTGTGCGCCTTCTCCGACAGCCTGTGCTCCTGCCGATGGCTTCCATGCGCCTCCGCCATGCGAAGCCTCCCGCCATGCGGAACCTCCCGCGCGTCGCCTCGCGCGCCACGCACTGCACGCCGTCACGCGCACCCACCGGGCGCCCCGCACGCCGTCCACATGCACGAGGCGCACGCAGGGGAACCTGCGTGCGCCTCTTCTTGCACTCTGCTGGCGCCTGACGGGCAGAGCCTGCGCCCGTCAGGCGAAAGGCCCCAAGCCCTACTTCGACTCCAGCACGGGGATGGGCGTCTCGTCGCTCTCTTCGAGGTTCTTGTCCCACACGTAGTGCTTCGTCTCGCGGGCGATCATGCCCGACAGCAACAGCACCACGATGATGTTGGGCACTGCCATGAGGGCGTTGGTGATGTCGGAGACGGTCCACACGACGTCGCCCACGCCGATGGCGCCCAGAAACGCGATGCACACGTAGAGCACCTGGTACGGACGGATGGCATGCTTGCCGAACAGGTAGGTGACGCAACGGTTGCCGTAATACGACCAACCGAGGATGGTGGTGTACGCGAAGAGGATCATGCCGAT
>CAJFVW010000072.1 GCA_904420575.1 uncultured Gordonibacter sp. | reverse complement strand
TAGAAAAACGGTATTCTACCTGCGGGAATGATGCGTTTTGTTGCGAAGCGCTCCTTGGTGCTTATACCCCCTCAGTCCCCCACTTCGTCACCGTCTGACGCGACACGCCCAACCGCTCGGCCAACTGCCCCTGCGTCATGCCGAGCGTCTTGCGTCTGCTCTGTATGTTCGCACCAATCATGTTTTTCATACTCCTTGCTTTCCATGGTACCCCGCCGTCCAGCACCCATCCACCAACCAATGATGGCAGATATTTGCACGCATGTCGCGTTCGGTTTGCAAAGGAGCGAAAAGAAGGCGCGCCCCTTCCGAGGACGCGCCTTCCTTGGAGATATTCGCCGAAAGCCCTTACTTCCTGATGGCCTTGAACGCTTCCGTCTGCGCCCTGATGCCGCGCTCGGCAGCTAGACGCTCGATGGACGTGGCGCCGAAGAAGCCGTCCACCTGGGCCACCCGCTCGATGATGTAGGCCGCGTCCTTCGGCTCGGAGATGGGACCGCCATGGCAGATGACCAGCGCGTCGGGATTGATGTCCTTGACCACCTTGGCGATGCCAGCGATGATCTCCACGCAGTCGTCCAGCGTGCGCGCCGTCTCAGCGCCGATGGTGCCGCCCGTGGTCAGGCCCATGTGCGCCACCACGATGTCGGCGCCGGCCTTGGTCATGGCTGCGGCCTGCTCCTCGTCGAACACGTAGGGGCAGGTGAGCATGTCCAGCTTGTGCGCCTCGGCGATCATGTCCACCTCGAGGTCGTAACCCATGCCCGTCTCTTCCAGGTTCTTGCGGAACACGCCGTCGATCAGGCCCACGGTCGGGAAGTTCTGCACGCCGTTGAAACCCTGGTCCTTCAGCTCCTTGAGGAAGCGGCTCATCACGCGGAACGGGTCGGTGCCGCAGACGCCGGCCAGCACCGGCGTGTCCTTGACGACCGGCAGCACTTCGGAGCCCATCTCGACCACGATCTGGTTCGCGTCGCCGTACGAAAGCAGGCCCGCCAGCGACCCGCGTCCCGCCATGCGGAAACGGCCGGAATTGTAGATGACGAAGATGTCGGCCCCGCCGGCCTCGGCCGACTTCGCCGTGATGCCGGTACCGGCACCCACGCCCAACAGGATGTTGCCCTCGGCAAGGGACTTCCGGAAACGGTCGAGGATTTCCGCACGTGACAGTTCAAGCATGGTTTCTCTCCTTTTCTCGTACCTGTTGCTTCGCTATGCGCTCACGTCGCCGTTCATCAGGTCGATGAGCTTCTGCGCCGCTGCGCAGGCGAATTCGTCGTCGTTGATATGGGCATCCATTTCGATGATCTGGGCAGCCTGGGGAGAGATGGACGCCTTCAGCGTGTCGAACAGCATCGCGTCCTCTTCCGGACCATAGAACGGCTGGCCTTCGGCGTCGATCATCGACACGCCCTTGAGCGGCAGCATGCACACGCAGGGACCCGTGGACAGGTTCACCTTCGACGCGATGGCCTCGGCGACCTGGCGGTTTTCGTCCACCGTGGTACGCATGAGCGTGACCGTGGGATTGTGCTTGTACAGGTTGCGGCCTTTGAACTGCTCCGGAACCGTGTCCCACGGGCCGAAGTTCACCATGTCGAGCGCACCCACGCTGATGACCGTCGGCACCCCGTTCAGCGCGGCCGCCGAACAGCGGTCGGGGCCGGCCGCCAGCACGCCGCCTACGATCTCGTCGCACCATTCGGTGGTGGTCAGGTCCAGCACGCCGCTGATGAACCCGCCGTTGACGAGCGCTTCCATGCATTTGCCGCCGGTGCCCGTGGCGTGGAACACCAGCACTTCGTAGCCGCGTTCCTCCAGATACGCCTGTGCCTTCTGCACGGCGGGCGTCGTCACGCCGAACATGGTGGCCGCAACCAGCGGCCTTTCGTCCGTCACTTCAGGGTGGGGATGCTCCAGCATGCCCACCATGGCGCTCACCGCGTTGTCGAAGATGGTGGCCGAGAAGCTGTTGATGCCGGCCACGTCCACGATGGAGGGGAACATGGCAATGTCCGACGCCCCGATGTAGGGCGAGGTGTCGCCCGACGCCATGGTGGACACCATGACCTTCGGCACGCCGATGGGCAGCTTGCGCATGCCGGCCGTGGCGATGGTGGTGCCGCCCGAGCCACCCATGGAGAACACGCCGTCGAAGCGCCCGTTG